>CAZJWY010000031.1:0-36173 GCA_964549545.1 uncultured Planctomycetaceae bacterium
CGGCACCGTGGTGCCAAGCACCTTGCAGGCAGACCGGGCTTCGCCGAGCCAGGTCGGAATACTGTTGGCCGCCATGCGCCGATCGTGTGCTAGCGCCGCCAGGCTCAGCCGACTACCTAACGTCCATACGGCGTACCGAACTGGGGGCACCCGCTTCGGTACGGCGACATCGACCGTGGCCGAGACCGGCACCGCATCGGCATAACGTGGTGGTGATTGCTGTTCCGGCGACGCAACCGGCCGTGTATCATTCGTCGCGAATCGAGATTCGGTCGTCGTCTCGACCGCTTTCGCGGGAATCGCGTAGCGGTCGTCATCGACTGGCTTCGGTGCAGCCACTGGCGGCGCTGGTTGAATCGGCGTGGCGGGCGGCGGTTGAAATTCAGACACCGGTCGGGCGCTGGCCACATCAACACGAGGTGATACGGCAGGCTCGCTCACGGTCACCGGAGGTATGGATGTAGCGGCTGGCTGTGCATCAGGCACAGGGCTGGGACTGGTCACGGCACCGGTCGCGGCCATAGATTGCACGGAGGATTTCGTGGCGGCAATCGGTTCGCCTGTGTACTCAATTTTCTGCCAACAGCCGCTCAGCAAAAAAATTGGCGCAACCCACAAGCCGTTTCGTATACAATTCAACATGACAACAGGCGGCGTTTGCAGTAACAAGTAATATCTGATATCTGGTCCGGATAGATAAGCGTAGCTTATTTCATCCTATAGTCGCTCGAATTAAGGGAAAACAGCAAAATGTCACAATCCGAAAAACCAGCAGGCCGCAAACCGGCCACAAAGTTTGCCAACCTTCGCAAGAAGATGGATCAGAACAAATCACGCGCGAAAACGAACAACCTGCGCGTGCGAAAGAGCGGCAACCGCTAGCACCAATTTTTGAAAGACGTGTTTAATAGCCGGCGAACCACGCTCGCCGGGATCCGGACTGCGTGGCGGTCCGGCTATACCGCATGCTACACGTCGAGTCGTTTACCAAGCTCTCAATGCGCCCCGAGGTACGCCTTGCGCACCTCGTCGCTCGCTGCCAGTTCTGCCGCCGGTCCTTCCATGCGAATCTGCCCCACCTCGATCACATAGGCGCGATGGGCCACTTTGAGCGCCATGTTAGCGTTTTGCTCGACCAGCAAGATCGTCGTCCCTTCGCGATTTATTTCGTGAATGACCTGAAAGATACTCCGCACGAGTTGCGGTGCCAGGCCGAGCGAAGGCTCGTCGAGCATCAATAGTCGGGGCCGTGCTACAAGAGCCCGCGCAATCGCCAACATCTGCTGCTCGCCGCCCGAAAGCGTGCCGGCCGCTTGTTTCAGCCGCTCTCGTACACGCGGGAACAAGTCGAGCGCCCGTTCTCGATCGGTACGAATCGCCGCTTTGTCTTTTCGTAGAAACGCGGCTATTTGCAGGTTCTCATCCACCGTCAGGTTCGCAAAAATCTCACGTCCCTCGGGCACCTGCACGAGCCCGCTCTTTACGATGCGATGCGGCTGCCACCCTTGAATCGCTTGGCCGTTGAAGGTGACCGTGCCCCGCTTCGGCTGATTCAGCCCAGAGATCGTACGCAGCGTCGTCGACTTCCCTGCCCCATTCGCGCCGATTAGGGTCACGACCTCGCCTTCGTCGACGCGCAACGACACCCCGCGCAGCGCCTCGATTGAGCCGTAGAACACCGTCAGGTTTTCAACTTCCAAAAGCGACATATTCGACCAAACACGAATGCCAAAAAACTAATTCACAAAGTTCGCTTCACTGCCGAGGTACGCCGCGATCACCTTCGGATCGTTTTGAATCTCCGTAGGCGGACCGTGTGCGATGATCACTCCATGATCGAGCACCGTAATCTGCTCGCAAATGTCCATCACCAGCCCCATGTCGTGCTCGATCAGCAGGATCGACACGCCGAACCTGTCGCGAATATCGCGAATCGACCGGGCCAACTCGCGTTTCTCTTGCGAGTTTAGCCCAGCCGCCGGCTCATCCAGCAGCAGCACCTTCGGCTTCGCGGCCAGCGCTCGCACGATCTCCAAGTGCCGCTGATGGCCGTAGCTCAAGCTATCGGCCGGCTCGCTCGCGCGATGCTGCAAATCAAACAACCCCAGTAACTCGGTCGCCTGACGACAGATTTCGTCTTCCGCCACCCCATAACGCCTTGTCCGCAACAGCGTATCCGTCAGCCCATGCTTCGCATGCAACTGCCCGGCCAGCCGCACGTTGTCGAGCACATTCAGCCCAGGAAACAAGCGGATGTTTTGGAAGGTGCGGGCAATACCCGCCGCCGCCACTTGGTGCGGCTTCAACCCCACGATGTTCTGCGAGTCCAACGTGATGTGCCCACTCATCGCCTGGTAAACGCCGGTGAGCAAGTTGAAGACGGTCGTTTTACCCGCCCCGTTCGGGCCGATCAGGCCATAAAGCCCGCCGCGCGGAATACGAATCGAAAACTTCTGAACCGCCTTGAGGCCGCCAAACGAAATCCCAATACCCTCGACATCGAGCAAGATATCCGCAGCAGGTTGCCGGAGATCAGCCATGCGAAGCGCCTCCCTCCTGCCCTGCGCCGGCCTGTTGGCGTCGCCACTTCTTCGGCCAGAAATCCCAAACCTCATGGATTCCAAACAGACCCTGCGGACGCACGAGCATCATGCCGATCAGTACGAGCGCATAGACAATCAAGCGATACTGATCGAAATCACGCAGCGCCTCAGGCAGGATCGTCAACAGTACGGCCGCGAGCATCACACCCGTGATCGATCCCCGCCCACCAAGCACCGTCATCAGCACATAATCAAACGACCGCTGAAAACCAGCGTCCGGCGGGCTGATGTTGAAACCGACCTGATGCGCGCTCAAGCCGCCTGCCACCCCAGCAAAAAACGCGGCCATCATGAAGGCCAGCACTTTGATTCGTGCGACATCAACGCCCATTGACCGTGCCGCGATCTCGTCCTCTCGAACCGAGATCATCGCGCGGCCGAGGCTCGACCATTTGAGCCGAAACGCCACCGTGAGCATCAGCGTGACAAAGACAGTAACCCAAAACAGCCCCGTATACTTCGGCAAGCCGTTGAATCCAACAGCCCCACCCAGCGGCGGCGGAAAGAAAAGCTGCGACGCCGGCGTTTGCTTCAACTCCTCCAGGCTCGTAATGACGGGATTCGTACGCTGCAAAATTACGCGCAGGATCTCGCCAAAGCCGAGTGTCACGATCGCCAGATAATCGCCACGCAATCGCAGCGAGGGCAACCCCACGATGTAGCCAGCCAGTGTCGCCACGACACCGCCAACCAGGCAAGCAAACACAAACAGCCATTCGCCCGCATGCAAAAATCCGCCATGCCGGGCCGCTGTGCCCCACAACAGCATCGATCCGTAATAGGTAATCGCCCCGGCCGCATAACCGCCGAGCGCCATGAATGCGGCGTGCCCCAACGAAAACTGTCCCGTCATGCCGTTCACAATATTGAGCGACACGGCCAGGATGATCGCTACGCCGCAGTCAATCAGAATCTTCGTATAGTACGGCCCGACGGCGTCCGGCACCGTGAAATGCAATGCCGCAGCCAGCACCACTCCCACCGCGAGCGGCCAACCGCTGCGAACGATCGTGCGCAATGCCGCCAACCACTTTGGGCCGGTTGGCAGCGCGGCTGTCGGCGTTTTGGGCTCCCTGCTTGGCATCTTAGACCTTCTCCTGCACGGTCGAGCCCAGCAAACCAGAAGGCCGCAGGAGCAATATGCCAATCAACAAAGCAAACACATACACATCGCGATAGTTGGGCGAAATATAGAACGAACCAAACTGCTCCACAAACGCGATCACGAAACCGCCCAGCACCGCGCCGCGCACATTTCCAATTCCGCCGATCACCGCGGCGACAAACGCCTTGAGCCCCAGCAGAACCCAAGTCGCATGCGCCGGTTGATTCAAACCTGGGTACTTGAGTGCGTAAAGAAACCCGGCTGCGGCCGCCAACATCGATCCCAGCACAAACGTAAATGAAATCACCCGATCGACCGGAACACCCATCAGCGCCGCCGCGTCGCAATCGAACGACACGGCCCGCAGCGCCGTGCCGAGCTTTGTACGAAACACCAGGTACTCCAGCGCGATCAACAGCGCCGCCGACGTGACAACAATCGTCGCATCGATGAGCGACACCACGACGTCGCGACTCCCACCGCTGCTCGGCAGCGAGATGCGCAACAATTCCCAATCTGGCAAGAGAGGGGGCATTTTCTGTGGGCTGGGGCCAAACACCGCGTTCAACTGCCCTACGTTCTGCAGCAGCAGTGACACGCCAATCGCCGTGATCAGCACATTCAACCGCGGTGCTTTGCGGAGCGGTCTGTACGCTAATCGCTCGATCACGAAACCGACAAAACCACAAAACGCCATCGCCGCCGTCAAAATCGCGGCGCCTACCCAAAGTGGCGGTGTGGTCTCGGGGTTGTGCGGATCGATGCCCAGCCGAGGCAAAATCTTGCTGGCTAGCGTAAAGCTGATCCACGCGCCAAGCACCACGATGTCGCTATGGGCAAAGTTGATGAACTGCAAAATCCCATACACCATCGTGTAGCCAAGCGCAATCAACGCATACAAGCTGCCCACCGAGAGTGTGGTCATCAGCGTTTGCGCGAAATCGGCCATGAGCAATGCAGGGCAGGGACAGGATTACAGTCAAATGTCAAATAACAGATTGTGACCGCGATTGGTTCGCACGGCACACACTTCTCAGCGAGAGATCAGGCCTCACTTCTTACTCTCGGTGGCCTGGTCAGCACTTCCTTCGGGAGCGATCGTCGTCACATACTTCGGCATGCCGCCTTTCATTTCGAGCATCACCGCCGGCTTCACCGCGTTGCGATCCGGATCGATCGTGATCTTGCCCGTCACGCCGTCAAAATCCTTGGTCTTGGCCAGCTCCGCCGCGATGTCGGCGCCCTTCACCGAGTTGGCCCGGCCAATCGCCTGACACACAATTCGCGCCGCATCGTACCCTAGGGCCGCCAACCCATCGGGAACGCCATTATGCTTCTCCTTGTACTTCTTGATGAAATCCTGCACACGCGGATTCGGGTCTTCGGGCGAGTAGTGGTTCGAGTAGAAACTGCCGTTGATCGCCTCGCCGCCGATTTCACCGAGCTTGGCCGAGTCCCACCCGTCGCCGCCGAGCAGCGGAGCCGTGATCCCCAGCTTACGCGCTTGAATCGCGATGTTGCCGACATCCGTGTAGTAGCCGGGAATAAAAATCACATCCGGCTGACTCGCGCGAATGGCCGTCAGTTGTGCCGAGTAGTCCTGGTCGCCCCCTTGGTACGATTGCTTCGATACGATCTCGCCCCCCTGCTGCGTGAAGGACTTGGCAAAGTCTTCCTGCAACCCCACGGCGTACGCCTGCGTCTGGTCGAACAGTAGCGCGGCCTTCGCCGCTTTCAAGTTCTCCTTCGCAAACTTGGCACACACATGTCCCTGAAACGAATCGATAAAGCAGACACGGAAAATCATATCGCCCACTTTGGTCACTGCCGCGTTCGTCGACGACGGCGACACCATGGGCACTCCATTCTCCTGGCACACTGGCGCACCGACCAACGAGCGGCTGGACGCCACTTCGCCGAGCACCGCATGCACTCCGTCCTTCGTCACGAGCCGCGTCACGGCGTTGCCCGTCTCGCGATTGTCCCCTTTGTTGTCATACGTAATGACGCGCACCTTTTTGCCGTTCACGCCGCCAGCCTGGTTGATCTCTTCGACAGCCATCAAAATGCCGTTGTCGGTCGATCGGCCAAACGTCGCCTCCGAACCGGTCATCGACGCAAAGTGCCCAAGCACGATCTCGTCGGTTTTATTGCTCGAACGACACCCGGCCGTCGGCGCCAAGCATGCGGCGCAAAGAAGGGTCAGAACAACAGGCCCCGAAATGCTCCATGAGCCTCGTGGGGGCGCAATGCGAAACCGTGACATAACGCTCTCATTCTAGGGGACCGCCTGAGAAGTTGGTGCCGTCCCAGTATATCCCACGCCTTTATAGGCTCTCAAGGCGCGGCCCAAGCATGTCAGGGCAAATCAATCTTTTAAATTCGAAGGGGTGGCACGCCCAGAGGCTCGGCGATGAGCAGGTAAAACGACGCCAAAAAATCTCCTCACCCGCACAACCCGCGCGATCCAGAGAGATCAAGCCGCGAAACCGCGTAAACACGGACGCTCGCCGCTGCTACCTGATGCCAGGCATCGACTTCGCTTGGCAGATCGGCAGGTGGCGGTAATATACCTCAGGCGTGTAAGTGTAAAGAGACAGGCACCTCATATACAAGCGCCCCGCCACGCCCCCCATCGGTCGCCGTTCGGCTCCCAACTGCCTCGCTCAGCCCTCCCCTTGCTTTTTCCTGTCAAAGCCTTGGTTGGCAGGCATGAGAGCCGTTAGCGAGCCTCGATGTGCTTCGTGTCGAGTGAAAGTTTTCGAAGTCCCAACGACTCCAACATGTCGATGACCTTCATGACCTCCCCGTACGGAATCCCACGATCGGCCGACAGCGACACGGCCTGGTCCTTGTTCATCTTCGTATCGCCCAGCATCTGGCGCACGCCCGCCTCGTCGATCGGATTGTCATTCAGGAACAACGAGTTCTTTCCGTCTTCGTTCCGCTTCAGCGCAAAAGTCAGCGGCAATTGTTCCGGCGGCGATTCGACCGACGTCGTCTCCGGCACATCGACTTGCACCCGCGCGCTCCCTACGATCACAGGAACCGTGATCATGAACACGATCAAAAGCACGAGCACGACATCGACAAGCGGCGTCACGTTGATCGCGCTCATCGCATCGCCGTCTTCATCCGCGTAGCCGGAAGATATGTTGCCTGCCATTTATGCGACCCTCGTCGGAGTACCGGTGGGCGGAGCTGTCGGCGGAGTGGCGGCCGTTGCCGCGGCTCGTGCGTCGATCTTGGCGTTCGAGAGAACCAGGTGGGCCAGTGAATCGGTCTGGGCGATTCGCTTCCGCACCGTCCGCTGATACAAGTTGTAGGCCACGACTGCCGGAATGGCGACAAACAATCCCACGGCCGTCGCCACCAAGGCCTCGAACACGCCAGACATGACCGCGTTCGGGCTGCTATTGGCCGCCTCGGCAGTCAGGTCGTGTGCCGCCTTAATAATGCCGAGCACCGTCCCCATCAGTCCCACGAAGGGTGCGTTGCTGCCGATCGTGGCCAGGATCGAGAGATTCGCATCGAGCGCCGGTCGCATCCGCGCCTTCACGCTGAGCATTGCCTCGGCCGCCGCCTGCGCGCCGTTTCTTAGCGCAATGAGGCCGGCCGCCACCACCGCGCTCTCGATCGCGTACGTGTGCGTGTCCTTCACCAACAGCCACGCACCCTGCAGGTTGCGCGCACGCAATTGCTCATCCAACCGCGCGGTCAGGTCGTCGGCGTCGATCTTCGTGCGGAAATAGTACAAGCCTCGCTCGACCATCAGCGCGATGCTGATGATGCTCAGCAGCAGCAAAACCCACATGACCCACTCGGCGCCGACGAAGGTCAGTCTCAGGAAAAGATTTGTCAACATAGGCGAAGTTGTTCCGTGCGGGGACTAAGCCAAATTGTATGCGATTGCCCGTAAAATGGCCTGTTCAATTCGAATCGAGTGAGACAAGCCCTTGCAAATGAGGGGGAAAGCGAGTGTGTCGTCGTGTCGCGACTCTTCCGGGAAACCTAAGCAAGCCGCCGCGGGTGCTCCGCGGCCACCATCGCCGGATCCCTCGGTTTCGTGGATGCAGACTCGACAGGAAGGAGAAGGGGGGATCGAGCGGCAGCTCGATATTGGCCATGATTTCAGTCTAGTTGTCTGCCCCAACAGCAGCAATAGAAAGCACCTGCTGCCAGCACTCACCCTTAGCGAACGCTGTCCCACAACCATTGTGGTGCAACGAATATAACGATTGTAACGAGCGCGCAGACCACGCCCGCCAACCACGGTGCCCAATCGAAGGCGCGACCCTGATCCGCCTCCAGATCGGCCGGCTCCAAAAACATCAGCGCCACCATGCGTAAGTAATACCATGCGCTAATCGCCGCGTTGATCCCCAGCGCGACCGCCAGGCCACGCCCGATGTTCGATTCATCCGACCACGCAGCCAAAAATAAATTGAGCTTGCCCAGGAACCCGGCCGTCGGGGGCAATCCCGTCAGGCTAAACAAGCAAACGGCGAGCAGGATCGCAATCGCCGGCTGCGAACGACTCAACCCGCGGAGGTCGCTTAGCTGCGTAAGAGGCAGTGGCAGCACACTGCTGAGCCGGCCTGCCTCTGGGTCTCTTCGCCCGCGCTCCGGTTGTTTATTCCCGACCGCGCTTAACAAGGCAAATACGCCGATCGTCATCAAGCCATACGCGGCCAGATAGAACAACACGGCATCCGGCCCGCTCACGGGCAGCGATTGCCCCACGGCAAGGCCAATCAGCATGTACCCCGCGTGCGCCACGCTGGAATAGGCCATCAGCCGGTAGATATGCTTCTGCCGCAGCGCCATCAGGTTGCCGACAAACATCGTTGCCAGAGCCAATACCGCAAGCAATTGCCGGGCCGAGTGATCGGGCACCCATTGCTGCCAGCTTTCGCTCGCGCCGGTCAGCGGAATGATCCGCAGAAGGGCCATGAAGCCGACGATCTTCGGAATGGACGAGAGCATCGCTGCATTGGCCGCCGTCGTTCCTTGGAACACATCCGGCGCGTAGAAATGAAACGGCACCGCCGTGATTCGGAAGCACAAGCCGGCCAACATCAACGCAAATGCGATTTCGAGCAAGCCTTCGCCCGCGTGCGGTGGGCGGTTCGACAACACCTGCTGAATCGCCGTGAAGTTGGTCGTTCCAGCCGCTCCGAACAACCAGCTCATTCCATACAGCACGAGCGCCGACGAAAACACGCTCAGCAGAAAATACTTGAGCGTCGCCTCGCCGCCGCTCCGATCGCGCCGCGGCAAGTAAAGCACGATGTACGTCGGAATGCTCACCATTTCGAGCGACAGGAACAGCGACACTAAATCGTTCGCCGCAGCCACAAGGCTGGTTCCCGCCACGATCAAAAGCAGGCAAGCATAGGCCTCGGCCGCATTGTGGTCGTCGATCTGGTTCCACAGAATGAGCGCCAACAAAATGCCCGCCGACAACGATAGGCCGCGCGCGTACCAAACGAGATGGTCGAGCCGAAACAGCGTGCCATCAACCACCTCGGCCCCCCGGCTAAACCACACTGTCCACGCCACGCACAACCCGACGATCGCCAGGAATCCCCATCGATGCCGCAAGCCTGGCGCCGATTCGCCCGACTCGCTGATCATGAACGGCCCAAACAAAAACATCGCGCACGCCGTCACGAAGAGAGTAATCTCCGGCACGATGAGCGAAGCCGTATTACGAATTTGTTCGATGGTTTCAGGCACGTTTCAAAGTTCGTCTTAGTAATCGTCCGGCGATTCGCCCGGCCTACCCTCGCCGAGCCAGGCTCGGCGACTTGTCAGCTTTCGTTGTCTCTCCCGCTTCTGCCACCGCGCGATCGCGGCTCGGCACGCTGTTTTGCTTTGCCACTCGACTCTCGGGAGCGGTCGCCGGCGAGTAAGCGGCTACCACGGCATCTACATCCGGCCGAATCAAATCCAAAAGCGGTTGCGGCTTCACGCCAATCCACAAGCACGCGGCACAGATCGGAATCACCGCCAGCAGTTCTCGGAAGTTGATGTCCAAAATCTTATGGTCACCATGCTCCGGCTCGCGCAAGGGGCCGAAGAACGCATGTTGCACCATCGTCAGCAAGTACCAGGCGCCAAGCACGACGCCCGTTGCGCCCAGCACGGAATACACCATATGTCGCCGGAACATGCCGGCGAGCGACAATACTTCGCCTACGAAGCCGTTGAGCCCCGGCAACCCGATGCTCGACATCGCCACAAAGACCATGATGCACGCCAAGAGTGGCAACCGCGTTGCGAGACCACCCAGATCATCAAGCATTCGTGTGTGGTACCGCTCGTAAACCATGCCGACGAGCAAGAACAACGCCCCGGTCGATAACCCGTGATTGATCATCTGTAGCACGCCGCCCGAAATACCGGCCGCGTTCAGCGCGAACAGCCCCAGAATACAAAAACCCAAATGCGCCACGCTGCTGTAGGCCACGAGCTTCTTGATGTCGCGCTGAGCGAGTGCGCACAGCGATCCATAAATGATGCCCGCCACGCCGAGGCCGGCCATCAGCGGCACGCCCACGGTCTGGCTGGCGTAGGGAAACATCGGCAAACACAACCGCAAAATGCCGTACGTCCCCAGTTTCAGCAACACGCCGGCCAACAACACACTACCCGCCGTTGGTGCTTCGACGTGCGCCAGTGGCAACCAAGTGTGGAGCGGAAACACCGGCACCTTAACCATGAACCCCACGCTGATCGCCAGGAACAGGGCGATCTGCATCCGCTCGTCGAGCGGGTTCTCGGCCAGCCACTGTGAAATCGCCGGCATTGATGTCGGTGTCGACAATCCACCCCATGAGGCCAAGAGCACAAGCGCCACCAATCCCAACAGCGTTATGATGCTGCCCACGAACGTATACAAGAAAAACTTCACCGCCGCATATTGCCGCTGAGGACCGCCCCAAATGCCAATCATGAAGAACAATGGCACGAGTGTGAACTCGAAGAACACATAGAACAATACAATGTCGAAGGCCGAGAAAACACCGACGAGCCCCGCTTCGAGTAGCATCAGGCACGCGTAGAAACCAGCCGGCCGATCACTGATCGCGTTCCACGAAATCAACACGCACGACACCGTCAGCAGCGTCGTCAACACGATCATCGACAGGCTGATGCCATCTAATCCCAGCAGGAATTGCAGCTGCATCCGTGGCTGATTGGAAGCATCGGGCGTTCCTTCGCTATACGACATCCAATGGAACGCATGGCTTACTCGTGGCTGCACCGGCGAACGTGGCCCCGCTTCGGCCGGGAGCTTCACAAACTGGCTGGCCAACACCAGCGAAACGAATAGCGTTGCCAGCGCCCCCAAGAGCGCAAAGCTCCGTGCCGCGCCGCGCGAAAACGTCCGCCGGCCAAGTAGCAATAGCACTGCCACGGCCAAGGGCATCAACAGCGTTGTGAGAAGTAGTACGATCATCGCAAAATTAGAACGGCAGCACCCTCATCGCAAACAACACGCTCATCAACAGCCCTAACCACATGATCATTGCGTACGACGGCACCAGACCGTTGTGCATCCACAGCGGCACGCTGCTCAGGGCTCGCGGCAGCACGGCGAACCCATCTACGATCGGATCGATGATGAATTGATCAAACCAGCTCGAAAAACGGGCCACGCCACGCAGCGGTGCGACGATGAGCGCCGTGTAAATCTCATCCAGGTAAAACTTATTGAGCGACAAGTTGTACAGCGGCCCAAACGCCGTGGCGACCTGCTTTGGCAACGTCGGCTTGCTGATATACATGAGCCACGCCAACACGATGCCCGCCAGCACCACGCCTACGCTCAGCGCGACGAGCCCCATATTGAATCCTTCGTGGCCACCGTGGCCCAGCCCGATCGCGTGATGCAGATAACCGCCAAACAAACCGGTCGGCCCGACCAGGAAACCAATGAATAGTGCGAACATCGCCAGAATCCGCAGCGGCCAGGCCATCACAGGTGGCGCTTCGTGTGGATGATGCCCGGCCTCGGGTGGGAAGCGCTCCGCGCCCCAGAACGTCAGGAAGTAGGCCCGGAACGTGTAGAACGCCGTGAGGAACGCCGTCAGTACCGCGATCCCCAGAATCCAGCCGAAGTAGGCTCCGTGCTCCGAAATGTGCGACGCATGGTAGAGCGCCGCGAAAATCTCGTCTTTGCTCCAGAAGCCGGAAAGAAACGGAACACCCGCCAGCGCCGCCGCCCCACAGAGAAACGTCCAATGCGTAATCGGCAGCACGCGGCGCAGGCCGCTGAACTGCCGCATGTCGATCACGTCCCCCATCGAGTGCATCACGCTCCCCGAGGCGAGGAACAACAGCGCCTTGAAAAACGCGTGCGTGAACAGATGGAACATCGCCGCCGTCACGGCCAGCGTCACCGTTTCCGGCCCCGCTGCCGCGGCGCCGAGCGCCATGAACATATAGCCCAACTGACTCACGGTCGAATATGCCATCACGCGCTTCAAATCGTACTGCGTCAGCGCGATCAGTGCCGCGAGCAGCGCCGTCGTCGCGCCGATCCCACTCACGACCATCTGAGCAGTCGTCGAATGCACAAACAGCGGCGTACAGCGAGCGACCATATATACGCCGGCCGTCACCATCGTGGCGGCGTGAATGAGTGCGCTAACCGGTGTCGGGCCTTCCATCGCGTCTGGCAACCACACATGCAACGGGAACTGCGCGCTCTTGCCACATGCGCCCAGGAACAGCAGCAAACAAATCGCCGTCATTCGACCCGGGTTCGCCGCGGCCAGTTGCGCGATCTGCTCGGGATGCTCCAGCACCGTGGCGAAGTCGAGCGACTGGAATGTCGTCCAAATCAAAAACATGCCGATGATGAACCCGAAGTCGCCGATCCGATTGACGACGAACGCCTTCTTCGCCGCGGCCGCAGCGCTCGGCTTTTGAAACCAGAACCCGATGAGCAGGTAACTACACAGACCGACGCCTTCCCAAAACACGAACATCAGCACGAAGTTCGCCGCCAGCACGAGCATGCACATCGAAAATACGAATAGCGCAAAGCAAGCGAAGAACCGCGGATAACCCGGGTCGTGGTGCATGTAGCCCGCGGCAAAGACCGAGACCAACAGGCTCACCGTTGTCACCATCGCGAGCATCATGCCGCTCATCGCGTCGGCACGGATATCCGTGCGCACATTAAATCCGCCTGCGTCGATCCATTGGTAACCAGTCGCAATCGCCGGCGTGTTCTCCTGCTCTCCAAACCCGGCGGGCACGAGCGAGAAAAACACGATGTACGCACACACCATCGCCACCGCGAGGCCGAGCCAGCAGGGCAGATGGCTCTGCTCTTTGAGCACCTTCGGCCCAAGGAGCGCCGTCACCACCGCCGCCACCAGCGGGGCCGCGGGGATCAACCACAAAACAAGATGTTGAACGTGTTCTGGCATCGTGCGCGTTATCGGCTCACCGACTTCATCACTTCCTGCGGTTGGGGCGGTTCGAGCGGCGTGTTGGCCGTTTGGCTCGCCGCATCGTCGACCAGCGAACGGTCGTATTTATCCAGATTCTCCGGCACCAGGCCCGCCGTCGTCAGCCGTGGGAACTCCATCGGCGCGGGCGGCACGAACGGCCGCTCCTCGGCCTGGCCGACCAGCAGCGGCGACGGTAGATCGGGCTCGCGCAGCTCGGTCCAAAACTCGATATCGAGCGACTTCGATTTCTGAAACAACGCGAGGATCAGCGCCAGCGCCAACCCCGCCTCGCAAGCCGCCACGGTCAAAATGAAAATCGTGAAGCTCTGGCCTTCAAGCGTATTGTGAAACCGGCCGAACGTCACCAGCGTCAGCGACACGCCATGCAACATCAACTCGGCCGACAAGATCATGACGATCAAGTTGCGCCGTGTGAAGAAGCCGATCGCGCCGAGCACGAACAGCACCGCGCCGACCGCCAGGTAACTTTCGACATCGCCCATCACAGTGCCCCCCCGCGGCGTCGCGGCGCGATCGCAATCGCCCCGATCGTCGCCACCAAGAGGAGCGTGCCGGCTAGTTCCACCGCAAACAGATAATCGCCAAACAACGAGCGGCCCAGCGTCAACACCTGGCCTAGTTCCTGCCCCTTCGCGGGCTGGCTCAGCACGTTGGCCGCAGCCACCGGCGGCTGACCGTCGCTAAAGTGCAAGTCCTCGGCATTGGTGTTCTTCAACATCGCCAATAGCGCACCCAGCAGCAGCACACCGAAGATCGTCGCCAACAGCGGTTGCCGCGAACGTTGGTCATAAATCGTCGCCCCACTCTGCTGCGCCAGCATGATCACGAACAAGAACGTCACCACAATCGCCCCGGCGTACACAATCACCGTGGCCGCCGCCAGGAACGGCGCCGATTGCAGCAAAAATAACCCACACACAGCCAGCGTCGCCACGGCAAACCACAGCGCCGAATATACCGGTTTGCGGTTCGTGATCATCAGAATCGCCGACAGCATCGCCACCGTCGCAAACGCGGCAAACAGCAACCGCTGCTCAGACAGCCTCGATGCGTTCAACTGATAAACTAGCCAATCCGCACCGGCAATCGCCAGCAAGAGGCCAATCACTTTCGGCAGCCGGACCGAACGGGGCATCAACCACCACACGCCACACGCGATCAACGCGAGCGCTCCAATCTCCGGCCAATTTCCCGTCACCCAATGCCAGTACATGTTCCCAAAATGTTAACGCAACTACGCCCGATTGGGGACCCCAAAGCGACGACAATTACAAACCGATCGTTTGAGGCTGAGGCGTCATAAAAACAATGACCAAGTCTCAATAACCAAATCCGGTAGTCGGTTGGTCATTGAGACTTGGTCATTGTTCATTCCTTAGCTCCCTCCGGCGGCGGGCCAATCACGCCCGGGCTCGCCGACTTCGCCGCTCGATCGTCGCGAACAACGCTCGTCGCCGGCATCAACGTCGCCAGGTCTAGGAAATCAGACGCCGGCCCCAGCTTCCCGCGCCCTGTGCGAATCGGGTCCTTCGGGTTGTCCTTCGTCTTGTCGTAAACATCGAGCAACTTCTCTTTGGTAAACACCATCTCCTCGCGCGTTTCCGACGTCATGTCGTAAATATGCGTCAGCTCGATCGCGTCGACCGGGCAGGCCTCTTCACACATCCCACAGTAAATGCACCGCAACTCATCCAGCACAAACGCCGAGGGATACTTGTCGCGATCCGGCCAATCGGGCGGCGCCGGCGCTGCCTCGATCGCGATGCAATTCGCTGGGCAGGCCGTCGCACACAACATGCAGGCCACGCACTTTACTCGGCCCTTCTCATCACGATTCAACCGATGCACGCCCCGATAGTGCTGCGGCAAATCCGGCTTCTGCTCCGGGTACTGCTGCGTCACCGGCTGGTAATTCGTCACGTGGCCGAGCGTCGTCTTCAGCCCCTTCACAATCGCGGGCAAAAACGTCGCCTCCCAAAAGCCGATCTCCGGCTCCTTGATCCACGTCACTTCTTTTGGATTGATTGGCATATCGTTTAATTCAGTTTCACGCAGAGGCGCAGAGGCCGCGGAGAGAATAAGAACGCTAATCTCCACAAATCATCGCTAGTAACTCCCTAGCCTTCGATCAGCGAGGATTAGCGCAGAGTAAGTGTCCCCAATTTCTTTTCTTATCTCAGCGCCCTCTGCGCCTCTGCGTGAAACTCTTCTTTTCTTCTTTTTTAACCCGCCGCAAGGGCACCCCGCTTCCGTCGGCTGATCTCCCGCTGCTTGAGCGACGTACTGATCACCCCCGCGGCGATGAACAACCCGATCGAAATCGGAAACAACACCCACCGATCCCAATTGAATTGCCGCACGAACATTACGGCAATCATGTTCGCGAACGACAGCGGAATGAACACCTTCCACGTCAGCTCCATCAGTTGATCGAAACGGAATCGCGGAATCGTCCAGCGAATCAACATGATCAAAAACACGCTCAAAAGCACCTTCGTGAGCAGCACCAATAGCTTCACCGCCCACGCGCCGAAGTAGTTGCTCTCCGGCGTGGCGATAAACGGAAAATACCAGCCACCGAAAAACAGGATCGCCGTCAGGAAGCTGATCGTCACCAGGTGCGTATACTCGCCGACGAAGAACATCACCATTCGCAGGCCGCCGTACTCGGTGTGGTATCCGCCCACAAGCTCCTGCTCGCATTCCGACAGATCGAACGGCAACCGATTCGACTCGGCCAGCGAACTAACATAGAAGATCAAACACGCCAGCGGTTGAAACCAGAAGTTCCAGTGCCAGAAGCCGGCTGTCTGCTGATCGAGAATCTTTTCCAGGTTTAGCGTACCCGCGAGCAGGATCACGCCGAGCACTGACATTCCCAGCGGAATCTCGTAGCTGATGACTTGAGCACTCGCCCGTAGCGAACCAAGTGCGCTGTATTTATTGTTCGAAGCCCAGCCGCCCAGGATCACGCCGTACACCCCCAGGCTGCCCACGGCGAAAATGAACAGAATGCCGATGTCCACGTTCGGCGCGATGATAAATCGCAGCCACGAAGGTTGGCTCTGCACCGGCCCGAAGGGGACCACCGCGAACGCAAGCATCGTCGTAAACATCGAGATCGCCGGCGCAATGATGAATAGCCCCTTATCGACATGCGACGGCAACACGCCTTCCTTGAGCAATATCTTGAGACCATCTGCAGCCGGCTGCAACAACCCAAACGGCCCCACGCGGTTCGGCCCGATCCGGTCCTGCATCCACGCCGACACCTTCCGCTCCGCCAACACGAGGTACATACAGAGCGTCAGAATCGCGCCGAGCACGACGATGATCGTCACCAACGTTGGAATCAGTTCACTTAGTGTCATATCCAATCAGCACACATGGTGCGCCATCATCCGTAACTAACTACTTGGTACTTTGTACTGAGTACTCCGTACATCAGTACCATTCACTCTCAACCAAAATCAACTCAACTTCACTCCAAACTGCCCTAACTCACCCGCCGCCAGCGGCTGCAACTCGGCGATCGTTTCACCAATCTCTTTTCGTAGCGCCGCCAAGTTGAACAACCCACGCCGCCCGGCCAAGTCCCACAGAATTCGATTGTCCGGCCGCCCTTCGCCCGGCGAACGAATCGCCCGGTGAATTCCCTGAGCCAATCCCGAGTGGTTCACAAACGTCCCGTCACGCTCGGCGAACGATCCGCTCGCCAGCACGTACGTCGCTTGTCGGCTCGCGGCCGACGGCAAAATATCTTGCACGATCACGGTGTCGACCTTGTCGAGCGCCCCGGCCTGAGCATCGGTAATCCAACCTTCGGGATCGCCACCCACCAAATACATTGCCGAGAAATCGCCCGCTGCCGCGCGGCCCAACACGTCGCCCATCGGCTGCACGCCGCCGGCAAAGTGCTTAAGCACTGCTTCGACACCGCGCTTGTTGGGGCACTTCTCCGCGCGAATCGTGAACTTCACCGGCTCGACCGACTTGCCATGTACATTCTTTGGATACTTATCATCTTCGCCGACCACGCGCACCGGCCCCATCGCCAGCGACACATTCGCCGAGAGCGACTTCAAATAGCTGGCCAGCAGGTACGCTTCCTCGACGGTCATCCACGGCGAGAGCACGGCCGCGATCTTTTTGTCTTTCACTTTCGCGGCATCGGCTAGCGCCCGCCGCGCATCTGGCAAAACAACATCCCAATCACGCGACACGATCTTCCCATCGCGCCGCTGCTCGGGCAGAATCATCCGCTCTTCACTATGGATGTACTTCCAGCCGAACCGGCCTTCATCACACATGAAGCTGCCCTGTGCCAGCGGGTTCCCTCGTGGCTTGAGCCGATAGACATGATCCTCACATTCGTCGACGTTCACACTGCAACCCGTGCTGCAATTCGGGCAGACGCTGTCGGTCGACTTGAGCCACCACACGCGCTGCTTATACAAGAAGTCTTTGCTGCACAGCGCACCGACCGGGCACAGGTCGACCACGTTCCCCGCCAGCTTGTTGTTGCAGGGCTGACCCGGAAAGATGTCGATCTCCGCGTGATTACCGCGGCTGATCACTTCCAGTTCCGCCGTACCGCTCACTTCGCGCGTAAACCGCACGCACCGCGTACACATGATGCAGCGATCCGTGAACAGCGTGATCTGCTCGCCGATGTAGTCCTTATCCGGCGGCGTCTCTTTCGGCTCCTGCAGCCGGCTATACCCGCGGCCGTACCGAAAACTATAGTCCTGCAGGAAGCACTCGCCCGCCTGGTCGCACGTCGGGCAATCAAGCGGATGATCAAGCAGCAGGTACTCCATCGTGGCCTTCTGCGCGGCTTTCACCTTTTCGCTATCCGAAACAATCACCATGCCGTCGGTCACCGGCGTCTGGCAACCAGGAATGAGCTTCGGCTGCATCGCGATCGTGCCATCCGGCTTCTTCTGCCCAACCTCGACCAGACACATCCGGCAACTGGCCACAACGCTGAGGTCCGGATGCCAACAGTAATGCGGAATCTCGTCGTTCACACGTTGCGCAGCCTGAATGCAATTCAGCTTCTCGTCCGCGCCGATTTCGAGTGTTTTGTTATTAACGATTACTGTTGGCATGAATCATTCAATCATTTTGTCCGCAGATTTACGCAGATAATCACAGATGAGAGTAAGTCGATTACAATTTCCACATCTGCGTCTATCTGCGTTCATCTGCGGATAAACTTCTTCTTAACCTGTCCTAATGCGCGGCCATCAATTCTTGCGCCGGCGTAACCGACTTCCGTCCACTGCGAATGTATTCCTCGAACTCCGGCCGGAACTTATTGATCGCATTCTTCACCGGCCAGGCCGCACCGTCTGAGAGGCCACAGATCGTCGTGCCGGGGATGATTCCCATCGAGCCCGCCACTTCCAACAGCAAGTCGATGTCTTCTAACTTGCCGCGCCCCGCGCGGATGCGCTCCAGGATCTTGGTCATCCAGCTCGTGCCTTCGCGGCAAGGCGTACACTGACCACACGACTCGTGCGACATGAACCGGCAGCAGTTGTACAGCACATCGACCATGCTCGTCTGGTCGTCGACGACGACCACCGCCGCCGTCCCTAAGCCCAAACAACCAACCTTACCGGGCCCTTCGAAGTCGAGCTTCGTATCAAGTTCGTTTGCCGACAGAAAGCCCATGCTGATGCCGCCCGGCACCACGGCCTTCGCCTTGCGGCCTTTCCACACGCCGCCGCCATGCACATCGATCAGCTCGCGTGCCGTCACGCCCAGCGGCAACTCCACGCAGCACGGCTTGTTCACGTGCCCGCTGATGCAATACAGCTTTGGCCCATAGCTCCCCTGATCACGCTTGTTATTCGGATCCGGCGGCACGCCGATCGACTTAAACCAATCTCCGCCTCGCCCCAAAATATGCGTCACGCAGCACAGCGTCTCGACATTGTTCACGATCGTCGGCTTACGGAACAATCCTTCGATCGCAGGGTAGGGCGGCTTGATCCGCGGCCATGCCCGTTTGCCTTCCAGGCTTTCGATCAGGCCGGTCTCTTCACCGCAGATGTACGCGCCCGCGCCGCGATGGAGATAGATGTCGAGCTTGAAGTCGGTCCCCATCACGTTCTTGCCGAGGATACCAGCCTCGTAACACTCCTTGATCGCCGCATCGAGCACTCGGTAGCTGGTCCCGTACTCGTAGCGCAGATAGAGATAGGCCGTATTCGACCGGACCGCATGACAAGCAATCGCGATCCCTTCGATCAACTGATGCGGATCCTTCTCCATGAGAATCCGATTGTTGAACGTGCCAGGCTCGCTCTCATCGGCGTTAACGCACAGGTAAACTGGCCCAGGATGGTTCTTTGGCAAAAAGCTCCACTTCAAGCCCGCCGAGAAGCCAGCCCCCCCACGCCCGCGCAAGCCCGCGTCTTTCACCAGATTCGTCACATCGTCCGGCGGCATCGCCAGCGCCTTCTCCAACGCTTTGTAGCCGCCATCAGCCTTATAGCCGGCCAGCGCCGTGCTATTCGGCTTATCGATGCGTGCCAGAAGTACAGGTTCAAACTTTGCCATAATTCATTGAGGATTGAGGGGTGGGGATTGAGGGAAGAGGGAAACTTGCAACTGCCTTTCCCTCACCCCTCGACCCTCACCCCTCCTCTATTACCTTCAGCGCCGACTCTTCATCCAAGTTCCCGTGACAAACATCATTCACCAAAATGCACGGCGCCTGCTCACACGCGCCCAGGCACTCGGCGAACTCCAGCGTCACCTTGCCGTCAGCCGTCGTGTGCCCGGCCGTCACACCCAACTTCTGGCTAAGCTCCTGAAACAACTCCTCGCCGCCGCGCAACATGCAGGAAATGCTTCGGCACACCCACACACGCTTCTTCCCCAGCGGATTGTCCGCCTCGTGAAAGAAGTTGTAGAACGTCATCGTGTCGAGCACTTCCGACGGATGCAGCTCGAGCAGCTCGGCAATCTCGCGAATCGCCTCGGTCGACACTTCCCGCTTCTCGTCATGCACCATATGCAGCGCATTGAGCGTCACCGCCCGCTTATCCGGGTACTTCGGGAACTCAGCCCGAATGCGATTTCGAAGTTCTTCACTCAGTACTGGCATTGTCAAAGTTCACCACAACGACACGACGGACACAACGTGAGAGTTAGGGGATGGACGTTTGCTGAACGTCGTGTCCGTTGTGTCGTTGTGGTTAAAAATCCTGTTATCGATCAAGCTCAGCAGCAATAATATTGATACTCCCCAACACCGCCACCAGATCGCTCAACTGGTAGCCACGCATTATGAGCGGAAATAGGGCGAAGTGGATATAGGAAGGTGGGCGGCATCGCGCTCGGTACGCTCGCGGATTTCCATCCGCCACGATATAAAAGCCCAACTCGCCGTTCGGCGATTCCGTCGCCGCATAAATCTCTTCCTTCGGCACATCGTAGCCGCGGTTTGGCATCAGCACTTCGAAGTGCTGAATCAAGCCCTCGATGCTGCGATACACGGCAGGCTTCGCCGGCAGAACCTGGTCGCTTTGCGAATCGACGTTCACCGGCCCGCCCGGCAAGTTCTCGATCGCTTGATCAATGATCTTGAGGCTCTCGCGCATCTCGCGCATCCGCACCAGGTAGCGAGCATAGCAATCGCCCCCTTCGGCGCAGATTACCTGGAAATCCAGGTCTGGATAAGCCAAATACGGCTCGTCTTTACGCAGATCGCGCACCACGCCGCTCGACCGCGCCATCGGGCCCGTCGCTCCCCAGCTGATTGCGTCGGCTTTCGACAACACACCGATGCCCTTTGTGCGATCGATGAAAATACGATTACGCGTCAGCAGATCCTCGATCTCATCCAGTGTCGCCGGGATCTCGCGAACGAACTTTCGCACCATCTCGACCCACGCGCTGTTCACGTCGAACAGCACGCCCCCCACGCGCGTGTAGCTCGCATGAAACCGCTGGCCCGATGCGTATTCGACAATGTCGTAAATATGCTCGCGCTCTTGAAATCCATAGAGAAACGCCGTGAATGCCCCCAAATCGAGCGCCGCCGCCCCCACGTTCAGCAGATGATCGTGCAACCGCATCAACTCGGCCAGGATCGTTCGCAGATATTTGCAACGTGGCGTCAACTCGATGCCGAGCAGCTTCTCCACCGCATGATGCCAGGCAATCTCGTTCGCAACCGGCGAGATGTAATTCATCCGGTCAACAATCGTCACGTACTGATTGAAGTCGAGGTGTTCGCCCAGCTTCTCGAAACCGCTGTGCAGATAACCGATATGCGGAATGGCATCGACAACCCGCTCGCCGTCCAGCTTCAAGATAATGCGCAGCGTCGTATGCGTCGCGGGATGCTGCGGCCCAAAATTCAGGGTCCACAGATACTCGCGTTCATCCGTATCGGTCGGCAGCGTATCGGCTAAAGTCAGCGGCATGAAAAACTAGCAATTCTATTTATTAACCACAGAGACACAGAGAACACTGAGAAATTCACGGAGCAAACAAACTCTGCAAGTATTTTGAATCCGTGCCTTCTCGTCTTTTTCTTCTCCGTGCTCTCTGTGTCTCTGTGGTGAAATTCTTAACTCTCAGCCCGAGTAATCACCGGGAAATTATGCCGCTCGCCGCGGCCTTTCAGCGGGTAATCCTTCCGCAACGGAAACGCCGTAAACTCATCCGGCATCAATATCCGCCGCAGATCGGGGTGCCCCTCGAACTTGATCCCGAACATATCGTAAACTTCGCGCTCCATCCAATCCGCCGACTTCCACAGCGAATACACCGACTTCAGCTCCGGATCGGGCAAGTTCAAATGCGTCTTCACCACGAGCCGCTCGCCGGTCGTCGTGTTGATCAGCACATAAACGACGCCAAACCGATCGGTCGCCCCCGGATACTCCAGGTAGTCGACCGCCGTCAGTTCGGCCAGCATGTCGAACCCTTCGTCCCACAAATACTCAAGCACCGAATAAACTCGCTCGCTTGGCACCACGATCCGTCGATTATCACGGAATGAAGATTCCGTGATATCGTGACCAAACTGATCCTGAAGTGCTTTAAGTTCGAGCATAAAATCAAAGATCACACGCAAAGGCGCTAAGACGCAAAGGATTATCAATTAACCACAACGGCACAAAGAACACGACGGATAGGGCATCGGGTTTACCTACTTCATTTTCTTCATTCTTTACGTTGTGATCGTCGTATCGTCGTGGTTTCAACCCCGACTGCCTTCTTTGCACCTTCGCGTGAGATCTTCATACGCGCTGTCATCATGACTTCGCGCCAATTTCCGGTTGCCGATACAGTTCCAACCCCTCGACCGGCGTCGCTTCCGAGAGCCGTCGCAACTCGTCCTGATCAAACGGCGGCGGCCCATCCGACTTCGTCCGCTTGGCAAACTCGCGGCCATAAATCGTGCCCGTCCGCATGATCTTCTCTTGCATCTCGATGAGCGCCGCGAGCAATTGCTCGGGCCGTGGCGGGCAACCTGGAACGTACATATCCACCGGAATAAATCGATCCACACCCTGCACAACCGCGTACGTGTCGAATACCCCGCCCGTACACGCACATGCTCCCATCGAAATGCACCACTTCGGCTCCGGCATCTGGAGCCAGATCCGCTGGAGCACCGGGAGCATCTTCATCACCACCCGCCCGGCCACGATCAACAGGTCACATTGCCGCGGGCTGAACCGCATCACCTCGGCGCCAAACCTCGCCATATCATGCCGCGAGGCCGCCGTCGCCATCAGCTCGATGCCGCAACAGGCCGTCGCAAAGGGCATCGGCCACAAGCTGTTCGACCGGGCCCAGTTGGCCGCCGCGTCCAGCGTCGTCAAAAACACATTCTCGGGCAGGCCTTCTACCGCCATCGAAACACACCCTTTCGCCAGGCGTAGATATAGGCGATCACAAGTGTCGAGATAAACGACATCATGATCCCAAACACAATTCCGCGCAATTCGGCCGGAATTCCACCCTCGGTGTAGGCCGCCACCGCCCAGGGGTAGAGAAACAACAATTCCACGTCAAACACCAAAAACAAGATCGCCACAATATAAAACCGCACATCGTAGGGCTGCCGGGCATCCCCAATCGGGTCCATGCCCGACTCGTACGGCATCTCTTTCGTAGCCGTTTTTTTCCGTGGTCCGGCAATATGCGCGAGCACCAGGTTCGTAATCACGAACCCAACGAGCACCAGCCCGTAAACAATAAGCGGATAAAAAGTCTCTAACACCGGTCAAATCCGACGGAATATTCTCCCCACCCCTCGCAAAAAATCATAATGTTCCAGCCGTTTTCCAGCAAGCCGGGCCACTCGCCGCTACTTCTGCGTGGCAATCATCGTCCAAATTCTGAAAAGTCGGCCCAGCCCCCCGACGCTTCAACATTCCATCCACGGCCCGTCCAACTGATAACCTCGCTACAAACCGTCGTTTGGACCCGAGTTCGACCGTCGCGACCTGCTCTCCCGACAAAGCGCGGCGTAAAATGGGAATGTCTGGCTCCGGCAATTGACGATTGCTTATCAGAGAGCCCTCGTCCGTCTTATCGCGGCAAGGGCTCGAAACCCGCCCTCCCGAGGAAGCCCCGACAACCGCCGCGTCTCGCCCTACGTGGCCAGCGTCCTTGTTTCGCTCAGAACGATAGGTCCTGCTATTTCCGACTTTCTAAAGGTTTGTCGTATGCGTTTTGATTTCCGCAGGCTTGTACCGATATTTACCACGACGGTCGCCGTCGCGGTCTCGGCCAATTTGCCGATATCCGTTTCCGCCCAAGATGCTTCCCCGGGAGAAACCCCGCCGGCAACCGAACTGGCAGGCACCAGCGAAACCACCGATCCGGCCCCCATGCTGGCTAAAGGCGACGAGGCTCTCAAGGCCGGCGACTACGCCGCCGCGATGGCCGCCTTCAACGAAGCCGGTAAGATCGCCCAATTTGCCGCCCAATTTGCCGCCCAACAAGGCGGCGGCACAGAGGTTCTGAAGGCTCAAGCCGCCGCCCTCGTTGGCCGCGGCCGCGCACAAGCCGGCCTCAAAGAATACGACGCCGCTGAGAAAGATTTCAAAACCGTCTTGCAAGACGTCCCCACGGATATCCCCGCGTTAATCGCCCTAGGTCAACTGCGACTGGAATCCGAGCCCTCCAAGCCGGATGAAGCGATGGAGCAATTCCAAGCAGTGCTCAAAATCGATCCGACCAATACCGAGGCAATGTTCGGTTACGGTAAATCGCTCGTGCTCCTTGGCCAAGGAGATGTGGCGGTCTCGCCCCTCACGCGAGTCATCGCGGCCGACCCAAACAATGCCGAAGCCTATCGCCTGCGTGGCTCCGCTTACGCCGCTCTCTACAAAATGAAGCAAGCGGCCGAAGATGTCCACAAATCGATCGAGCTTAATCCAGACGACTACGAAACCTACCTGATGGCCGGCGCTATCGACATGCGCGGTGAAAATTACCAAGGCGCGGTCGATCAGATGGGCAAAGCGATCGAACACTACAAACCCAAGCCAGGCAAAGAAGACGAGCCCTTCGTCCAAGGCTATCTATCGCGCGCCAATGCATTCATCGAACTTGGCAAGAAAGCAGCAGAAAACTCTCCCGAGCAAAAAGCCGCTTATCAAGCCTCCTACGATGAAGTCGAAAAACTCATCAAGCAACTCGATGATAAAAACCCCACGCATACTCGCGTATTGGCTGCCGCGCTGTTCACCCGTGGCGTTGCCGAGCGCATGCTCGGCCAACTCGGGCAAGCGATTCGCACTTTCACCCACGCCATCGAGCTGCGTACGTCGGGCTCTCCCGACGACTCGACAGCTCCGTTCCTAACCGATACCTATTACCGCCGTGGCATTTGCTTTCACATGATCGGTGAAGAAAAGATGGCGATCTCCGACTTCGAATCGGCCGCCCACCTCGACGCCTCTGATCCCCGCGCCAATCTCTGGGAAGGCTTCACCTACGCCAAGTTAGGTGACTTCCATCAGGCGATTCGCGCCTACGGCGATGCGATCGCCGCGAGTGATCGTTTCACGCCCGCCTATTACAACCGGGGCCTCTCCTACCTGATGCTTGGCAACTACAAGAAAGCGGTCGCCGACTTCAGCGATGCCATCCGCCTCGACCCGACCAACGCCGAGTATTATTTCAAACGCGGCATCGCCTACGAAATGTCTGGTGACTATCAGAAAGCCTCGGAATCCTTCGCCGCGGCCATCGAATTCGACAAGAACCATGCCGGTGCCCACCGCCACATGGCCGAGACGCTTCAAAAGCTGGGCCGTAGCGAGCTCTCCAACCAATACCGCCAAAAAGCCGATCAACTCGCCCCTACCAAGAAATCAAACTAACACCGCCGCTCGCGGCTTAGCGCAAACGCATCGGGCGCAAACCATGACAACACAACAAACACGCTGAACGAACAGGGCAGGCAACAACCAACAACCAATGACCAAGCACCAATGACCAACCGATGTTTGGTCATTGGTGCTTGGTCATTGCTCATTTTCCTTTGTGCTCGTCGTGTCGTTATGGTGATTTCCCCTCCGAATCCGATATACTCGGAGGATGCTGAAAAAACTCCCCCTCCTCTGCACCCTACTCGTTCTCCACACCCTCCCCGCCGCTCGCGGCTTAGCGCAACAACCCACCCAGCGCTTCATCGAGCTCCCCGCCGACACCGTCCACGACAAAATCCGCGGCGGCATGCTCGCCCAAATCATCGGCAACCTCAACGGCCTCCCGCACGAGTTCAAATACATCGATAAGCCCGGCAAGGTCGCCCACTTCACGCCCTCGCTCCCCAAAGGCGCCGTCACGGATGACGACACCGACATCGAGTGGGTGTATCTCCGCGAAATCGCTCGCACCGGCAACAACAGCCTGCCGCCCGCCGAGGTCGCCGCTCTCTGGAAGCGTCACATCAATCGTCGCATCTTCGCCGCCAATCGCTACGCCCGCGACTTGATGGATCTCGGCCTCGAACCGCCCTGGACCGGCAACGTCGCACTCAACCCCTGGTCCGACTTCAACATCTCCGGCCAGTTCATCTGCGAATCGTTCGGCCTGATGGCCCCCGCAATGCCGCAAACCGCCGCCCGCCTCGGCCTTAACTACACTCATGTCGCCATTGACGGCGAACCAGCCCAAGCGACGCAACTCTTCACGGCCATGATCGCCACGGCGTTCGTCGAGACCAACACCAATCGCATCCTCGACGCCGGCCTCAAAGCCATTGATCCAAAATCGAAGATCGCCGAAGTCGTCACCGCCGTTCGCGAGCTGTGCCGCGACAACCCCACGGATTGGCAGAAGACACGCCTCGCAATCAAGAACCGCTGGCAAACCCACGACGGCGCCGTGCGCGATCGCAACGGCTACGAACTCAACACAGCGTGCGTCATCGCCGCGTTCCTCTACGGCAACGGTGATTTCGTTGAAACGCTACGCATCGCCTTCAACTTCGGCTGGGACGCCGACTGCAACGCCGCCACCGCCGCCACGATCGTCGGCGTGATCAAAGGCCGTCGCTGGATGAACGAGCAAGGCTGGGACATCAAGGATATCTACCGCAACACCACGCGCGACGACATGCCGAACGACGAAACACTCACCAGCCTGGAAGACGTCCTCATCGAGTGCGCCCGCCTCACCATCAAGAAAAACGGCGGTCAAATCGAGTTGAAACCATCCCCCTCTGGGAGAGGGAATGGTGAGGGTGCCTTGGGTAACTCAAACTCACAGCCCCCAGCAAAGCTCTATCGCATCCCCGCCGAACAACCCGCCAACATCGAGCCACTCGCCACGCCCGCCGACCAACTGACGAAGTTGCACAACCAATTCGCTTCGCAACTCGAACAAGACCTGACAACCCCCGGCCCCACTCGTGCCCGCGCTGCCTTCCTCGCCATCTGCCTCGGCGAAGCAGAGAACCTCAAACAAAAATCACCCACCGCCTGGTCCGCCGCCATCGAGGAGCTACAGAAAAACTACCCCGCCGCAGTCCACAACGCCTTCAAATCCCCCGCCCCCATCGGTGACAAGCTCCGCCACGCCATGGAACAATCCGGCCTCCACGACCCCAAGAACCTCAAGCTCACCGAACGCCCACTAGAAGACAAGTAGGCAGGGCGATCTGCGAGTAGTCATCACTGCACTCGAAAGAGTTAAGATGCGACTGCCTATCATCACTCTCGCCGCAACTTTTCCAACTCAGCTTTCAGCGGTATCCAGTACTTGCGATCGATCTCACGTTCAGACTCTTGCTCCCCGAGGAGCAATTGCTGGAGCAATTGTGGATCCGAAGAAATTACTTCCTTTAATAGCGGACGACGGGATGCCGCCCTCATAGTCATTTCGGGATACTGCGAACTTATCTTCATGAGCAACTCCGGCGTACGCGACTCCAGCAACCAAAACATGATTTGCTCATCGCCGGGCGCATCTTGGTGCTGCGCATAGTTCGCTTCAACAAGCCGTCGAATCATTGGCCAATCTTTATCGCGCTGAGTCTTTTTCGCACAAATAAGATCAGGTAGCGACAGTACTTCAATCTGCTGGCCCGATTCAACCATGATCGTGGTACGCCGCGCCCACAACTCATTGAAACTATCGACTCCCCGCATTTGGGCCATCACATCCAGCCGAATGTTACTTGCGCCGGCTATGTGACAACGAAAATGGATCGTGTGACCACGCAGAAGAAACTCCGACTCAAACGGAGGCACCGCAATCGTTTCCGCCTCCAGCTCGTAGAGCGCTGTCTGAAGGCGTGTCAAATTCTGTGCATCACACAGAATCACGATATCGCAATCGCGACTAAACTCCGCTCCGCCGTAAAACACGCAAGCCTGCCCGCCCATCAGCAGGTACTGAACTTGGTGTGTAGAGAGCGTCGAAAGGACTTTCTGAATCGGGTTCGGGATCAAGCGAACCTCCCGCCGCAAGATAGAAGGCCCATAGCTTACTCGACTCCCGCCATCGCTCGACAGGCGATAACGAATACCACTCTTGCCACTCGGAATCGAGCTCTTCTTCCATACATTAGATTCTAGTTCGCAGGACTAAAAGTGGATAGACAAACGGCAATAAAACACATTAGAGCAACTTACCAAACTGCGTTTCGCAGTAGATCAAAGAACAAACTCAGTTTAGCGTCGGCCGCTAGGCCGAATCTCCCACCAACACGCCCCCCTGCGAGAACGAATAAAGGCAATTTGCTCTAGCTCGCTGCCGGCTCGAAGCGTTGCGGCCATTGCCGCTTTGCCCAGCGTGAAAACCGCACTGTTTGCGAGCGCCAAGAATCGATGGGCGTATAGGTCAGGCGATACGTCGACTCGGTGCGAGTTCGTAGGCGACGTTTGTGTTCGCGCTCGCCGGTGCCGAAGTCGATCACACGATCGCCGCGGTGGCAACTGTCCCGAATCGTTTGAAGCGTGAGCGCCGAGCCGGCGCCGTTGTCGTGCGACGCATCGAAACCTGTTCGGATTGCGGTCACATGCCCCTGGTAATGGTAGCCGTACAGAAACGCCAAGGGTTCGTCATCGACCACGAGCACATTCACGTCGAGCATGCCCAAGCGAGCGGCAACGGCATGCGACGCCCGAAAGTATTCGCGAACGCGATCGTGCGTCAACGTGTTGCCATTCTCCATTCGCGATTGCCAGCTCGCATAGGCGACCGTTTCGCATTTCGCGTAGAGATCCCAACGCGGATCGCCGTCTCCCTCGGTCGCGGGCGAGGGGCGATAGCGAATGTACTCGCCGTTGCCGTCAGCAAAGAAGTCGCGGATCGTCCGCTGAAATTGTCGACGCACCGACGGAGACTTGCCGGCCAGATATTCTTCCCAACTCGCTGGAATGTCGATGAGCGAGGTCCATTGATACTCTTGCTTGCCGCTCAACATGTTGGCCACGCGCATCGCTCGCGCGCTCTTGCCGCCCTGCGTGTCGTCGTCGGCCACCCAGCGGAGTTCCATCATGTCCCAGTCGCGCGGCGTGCCGCGAAGGTACTGCATCACGGCCAGCATCGTCGAGGCGGGATTCGGTCCGATCGGTCCGTACCACGTGGCCCAGTTGTCGAGCGGATACGTAAGAACACGCACCTTGCTCAGACGATATGTTTCCGTGCGCACACACAAAGGAAGAATCCCGATCGGCTGCCCGGCAGCGTAGACGATCAGCACGCGCAGCTTCTGGTCGTGGCCAAAATGACGCCAATACGTATCGAGCCAATCGAACGTGTGGAAGAACGTGGCGTTCGGCGTGCCTGGAAATAGGGAGTTCCAGAGCATCCGATACTGCGCCAGTTCTTCCACATCATTGACTTCGACAATGTCGACCATAGACAACTCAACAAGGAAACTGGAGGAGAAAAGGCGAGACGAGAATGGAGCAAACGAGGGTGAATGCCTTTCGTTGCAAGCGACGTACCAGAGAGTGAATTGCCTTAAAAAACAGCGGATTTATGGCCCGTGCGATGTTTTTCGTGATGCAGGGTGAAAACATGTTTCGAAAAAGCAACACCAGCATCGACACGTTTTGATGGACTCAGCGAATTGTCGTCGGAATAGAAAGTGGACAGGATAACAAGATCGTCGAGATCAACAGGATTGGTATGCACCGTACAACCGTGCTGCTGAGCATGCATTTCTATCCAGTCGATCCTTGAAATCCTGTTATCCTGTCCTCCCGAATGACCGTGTGACGAAAGTTATCAATGTGACCACGCCAGGACTCATCGAACGAATCCATACTGCTGGTCGACCGTTTGTGATCGCCGTGACTGGCGGCGGCAGCGGCGCGATCTCGGCGTTGCTGCAGGTTCCCGGCGCCTCGGCCAGTGTGCTCGAAGCGATCGTTCCGTATTCACCACGATCCATGTCCGATTGGCTCGGCGGCATGCCCGACCAACACTGTAGCGAACGGACCGCGCGCGCCATGGCAATGGCGGCGTTCGAACGTGCGCGGCAACTATCCGATGCTGATCCACGCACGCTCCTCGGCATTGGCGCGACGGCCAGCCTGGCCAGCAATCGGCCTAAGCGCGGAGCGCATCGAATCCATGTCGCCTGGCAATCGGCGGGGAAAACGACCGTTGTTTCACAAACGCTTCCCCATGAAGGAACGCGCGCCGAAGAAGAGTCGATTGCACAGGAAATCATTCTGTCTATGGTCGCCGAAGCCTGTGGAATCGAAGCGCCGGCCAACGAATCAGTCGCACATCCGCTCGATCGGCGCGAGCAGCAAGCGCCAAAAGAGTGGGTCCAACTACTGTTGGGAGAGCGGCAATTGGTTTCGTTGGGAAACAACACGTCAGTTATTTTTCCAGGTTCGTTCAATCCGCTTCACGCTGCACACAAGCAAATGGCAGACATCGCCGCGGAACGCAGCGGAGTGCCGACCACCTTTGAACTTTCGGTGACCAATGTCGATAAGCCATCGCTCGATTTTGTCGAGATTGCCGACCGCCTGGCGCAGTTTGCCGATCGGCCCGTGCTGTTAACTCGGCTGCCTACGTTTGTGGACAAAGCGAAAATCTCGCCTGGCTCCACGTTTGTCGTCGGCATCGACACAATGCTGCGCATTGCCGATCCTCGTTATTACGGCGGCGATTCGGCCAAGCGAGATGCCGCGATCGGCTCGCTGGCGAAGCAATCGCGGTGTCGGTTTCTCGTCTTTGGACGAGAGGTCGGTGGCGCGTTTCACACGCTCTCGGAAATCGAGTTGCCGGCTGCATTGCGCGAAATCTGCGACGAGGTTCCTGCTGCTATTTTTCGTGAGGATGTATCGTCGACGAAACTCCGCGGTATTTGATCGCGAATCGCAAGCCACCATACCATTTGTTCCCACGCTCCGCGTGGGAACACAAGACCCCAGCCGCTCCGCGGCGCGTCAACAGGGCAACAGAACAAGGCTGCTTAACAACGCGGTGGGCTCGACGCAGAGGGTCGGTATATTGCGTCCCTATGTGGAGCGTAGAAACGAGGTACTTATCACGTAATTGCTCGGCATGTTTCGTGGCTCTATACTGCGTGGGTTGGGTGCCTTCAATTTGTTCGTAACATGCTCGTAGTTCACTATGGTTCAAGCGAAGAAGCCTTATTTCGTCGGCATCGATGTCGGCGGCACGAATATCAAGTTTGGTCTCGTCGACGACGACGGGCAAACGCTCGCGTATCATTCGATGCCGACCGAGCAGGACCGTGGAGCGGAAGACGCTTGTGCGCGAATGGCCGTGGCAGTCGAACAGCTCATTAAGAAAGCCGCCGTCGATAAGGCCGACATCGCTCGCGCTGGTCTCGCCACGCCCGGGCCAATGAACATTGCCAAGGGCATGATCCTGCGACCGGGCAACCTGCCGGGCTGGTGGGACTTTCCGATTCGCGATCAGGTGAGCCACCATATCAGCCTGCCTGTCACGTTCGCCAACGACGCCAACGCGGCCGCCTATGGCGAGTTCTGGTCTGGGGCAGGCAAACTGTACCACAGCCTGGTGTTTCTCACGCTTGGAACCGGCGTGGGCGGCGGCATCATCATTGGCGATACGCTGATCGAAGGCGAACACAGTTGCGGCAGCGAGTGTGGCCATATTCTCATCAATCCGGCCCACGACGCGCCGATGGATTCGCTCGGCAAGCGCGGGTCGCTCGAAAGCTATGCAAACGCGTCGGCGTTGGTCGATCGGGCACTGGCAGCGCTTGGTAGTGTGGCGGTGACGTCGCTCGCTAAGCGGCGAGCCGCTGGCGAGGAGATCACGCCGAAGATCATTGCCGAAGAGGCGGAGCGAGGCGATGAAGTGGCTCGGCGCGTGATCATGGAAACCGCGTATTGGCTGGCAATTGGCATCGTGTCGTTCATCCATACGATCGATCCGGATGCGGTGCTGATTGGCGGCGCGATGACGTTTGGGGAGAACGACACCCAGATCGGTCGGGCATTTTTGCAGCGGATTCGCGATGAAGTGCGGCCGCGAATTTTGGAGCCGCTGCGCGATGCGGTGAAGATCGAATTTGCCACGCTGGGCGGCAATGCCGGCTATATCGGCGCGGCCGGATTGGCTCGGCTCGAACACCAGAAGGGGCGGCGCTAGACCGCGATCCATGGAACTCGACGACGAGCTTTGTCTTTGTTTCCATGTTACCAAGCGCAAGGTAATCAACTTTCTGCGTGTGGAAAAACCGCAGCGCGAGAGTCAGCTTTCGGAATGCCACGGAGCCGGGACTGGTTGTGGTTGGTGTCGCCCATTCTTGAAAAGGTTATTCGAGGCATCGCGCGCAGCCAACTCGGCCGCACCTGATTTACCCAGCGCGCAGGACTACGCACTTGGCCGCACAAGTTATGTGCGCTCTGGCAAGGGGACGCCGCCGCCGGGGGCAACTCCCGTCGATGTCGCTTAAGCACTATTCCTTCGGCGGCTCGGGCGCCAAAGTAGCCGGTTCAGCAGGGGCGAATTCCTCTTGCGCGGAGGCGGGAACCGCGTTGCCTTCGCCAAGCGAGATGCCGCCGGCTGGGATGACCGAGGAATCTTCGTTGCTGCTGGTGGCGCGAGCAGGTAGGTGATCCGACGGACCGAGGAGCTGCGTGAGCAACTCGCCGAGTCGTTCGCCGCGGGCCATCGTGGAAACGACTTTGCCGTTTTGGTCGACGAGGATCACGCGCGGAATTGCCGTGATGCCATACTTACGCGCAAGCGGCAAGTCCCAGCCGTTGGCGCCTGGTCGTTCGCCGATAATGGTGGGGAACTGGAAGCCGGTCTGATCCATATAGGCTTTGCACATGCGCGGGTTCGTGTCGAGATTGACGCCGACGACCTCAAAGCCCTTGTCGTGATAGGCGTGATAATTGGCGAGGACGTTGGGCACCTCGGCCCGGCAGGGGTCGCAGAAGCTGGCGAAGAAATCGACCAGAACAACCTTGCCCTTGTACGACTCCCAGTTGATTTTTTGCCCACTGAGGAGGGTGCCTTCGATCTCGATCGGATTGCCGGGCAAGGCGAGGCGGCGTTGAATACCCTCGAAGATCGGGACCATTCGCTTGATTTCCGGTTCACGAGACTCACGAGCCAGGGGCAACACGCCGGCGATCGCCTTGGCAATGGTTGGGCCCTCTTCGCGCTCGCCAAGCATATTGGCGAGACGCATCAACATAGCGGCCTGACCGCGGGTGAGACCGGTTTTCTTGATATCGGCGGCGAAGTGGTTGATCGCGGCCGCATGCTGCTGGGGAGACAGTTCTTCCCAGTTGCGAAGGTCATTCGCCAGCCGAAGCTGGATCACGGCATCGGCAACGACGGGGCGATTGCTCTGTAGGTAGATGGAGAGGAGCTTATCGGATTGCGGCGTGGTGTCGAACTCGCCTAGCCGGCCGATGAGCGTCAGAGCTTGATCGGACATGCGGGCACTCTGGATGGCTTCGTCGTCGGTCTGGGCGGCGACGACGCGCTCCTTAGCAACAGCGACGATCGCGTCGGCCGCTTGCCGCAGGCTGCCGCTGGCGGCTGCTTCTTCGGCTTGGGCCGTGTGAGAAAAAGAGTTACAGCCGACTGCGAGCAGGGCCAGAAACGTATAGGAAAGAACGATTCGTAGCGAACTAGGCTTTGATTTCGTCATGTTTGGATACTCCGTATCATCCTCTAATCCAGGTCAAATTATTTTGGACTGCACATTATACGTGCCTGGGAAGCAGGCCGCGAGCGGACCCTGTTGAGGCCCGAAGCAGGAATTGTTGGAGGATTGGCACCAGGAGGCAATCGCTTAGCTGACGTCTTGTAATGGTCGACGCTTTGGAATTGCACGAATGGGGCGATTTGGGGGTTCTGCGGAAGCGCGTTGGGGGCAAGTGCGCAAAATTCTCCGTAGGGATTTTGCGCACTTGCCCCTTGAGACGGTTGCTAGGCTTGGCGCGCAGCGTGAGCGAATTTCGACGCAGATGGTTCATCGGCGGTAACCGGGGTTGGAGGTCGTGGAGACGATATAACGAGCTGGTTATGGAGGAAAGAAAGAGGACGATGCGTAGCCCCAATGGCAGCATTCGGAGGTCGATATTAGCAGATAGTGTACTTTAGTTCAATATCTATTTTTGGCCACATGTATTTTTCAAGCGAGAATTTACCACGGAGGGCACTGGAAGGAAGAAGGAGTTGAAAAACAAATGCTTGCCACGACGGACGGCAGGGGAGGGGCGCTATAGCGATTTTTTCTTTGTGCTTTTTTCGTTGTGGTGGTTGTGGTTTAAGAAGGATGGTAGGGAGAGTGCGCTAAGCCGCGATTTGCGGGAGAGAGAGCTAAACCGCAAGCGGCGCGGTGGAGATGAATAGAGGGGCTGCTAATAAACCAAGTTGGGTCCGAAGTTGGGGATTTGGGCGGCTTTCACTGCCTTGGTCCATTCGTCGAGGATGTGGCCGTGGCCGTTCCAAAATATTCGGCAGAGGTCGAAGTACTGCAAGACAGCGTCTTGCTCGCCGGCTTCAAGTAGTTCTTTGGCGAGACTCATGTTGGGACCGAAGGAGCAGAGGTTCGGGGAACCAGGAGTGCTACCGGCATTTAGCAAGTACGTCTTGGCAAGATCGACGTCTCCGCTTTTGAGTGCGATTCGGCCGAGGATGATGTTGCCTCGATGGATGGCGTTTCCATTATGGAATTCGTAGTTTTTGCTGAGGTTTAACAACTCCTCAGCATACTGAGCGGCTTTACCGAGTTCGCCGGCGTCGTACGCGGATTTGGCTAAGGAGTCGAGACGGTTGAATTTTGAGAGTTCGTTGTCATCGAAAGACTGAGCGATTTCGTATTCTGCCAACGCTTTTGCGGCATCGGCTGTTCCTCTATGCAAAGTGTAGAGGTGAGCGAGTCGGTCCGACCATTTCGGATTATTCGGATCGAGTGAGCGGGCCTGCTTTAGAAGATGCTCCGCTTCCATACGGTCCGCGAGAAGCAAAAAATTTGCGGCATGACCAAGAATAGTCACATTTGTCGGGTTGGCTGCCGTATGGTTGTTCCACAATTGCTTTGCGTCTCGATATCCGTTTGGATCAGTTTGCTTGTGAATTATGCAAAAGGGCGAGCCAGCGATATCCGCATCGGGGTAATTTTTGATGACATATAAAGCGTGTAGACGAAATGCTTCGTTCGCGTCGGGAGAGTCGTATCGAGCGCTGGAACAATAGCCTAGCAATTTGATGCGAGTGACGAGATCATCGGGATGGTTGGAAAGGTGGGTTTCCAAATTGGCGGCTTTGGTCGCATCGAGCTCTGCACCCGCCAATGCTGCTTCTATTGCATGAATGTCGGGATCGTCATGTGATTCTGCGTCAGACATTGTTGCGCTCAGAAAGGTGTTGTGCAGAAGCAAAAGCAAGAGGTTTTATCTTGGCCCTTTTGGAGAGAGAATGGTAGGAGCTAAACCGCAAGCGAGGGGCCGAGGTTTTGGCTAGACTAAGCCGCGAGCGGCGGGGGGGAGGGGCGTTTAGCTGGTTTGGCCGAGGGTACGGCCGCCGTCGACCGGGAGGGAGGCGCCGGTGATAAAGTCGTTTTCTAAGAGGGCGGCGACGGCTTGGGCGATGTTTTCGGGTCGGCCGGGGCGCTGGAGGAGTGTGCCTTGGATCGCGCGCTCGCGTTCTTGCGGGGAGAGGTTTTCGGGGAGCATGACGGGGCCGGGGAGGACGGCGTTCACGCGAACTTTCGGTGCGAGTTCGATGGCGAACATGCGCGTGAGCGTAGGGATCGCGCCTTTAGAGAGGAAGTACGCGCCGTAGTTTTTGTAGGGTCGTTCGACGGCCCAGTCGCCGATGTTAACAATCGCGCCGCCGGTGTCTTGCTCCATCATGATGAGGCCGGCGTGTTGGCAGCAGACGAAGGTGCTGAGTGTGTTGACTTCGAAGAAGCGGCGGACGTCGTCGGCGAGGGTTTCTTCGAGGGGCGTGGGGGACCAGGTGGCGGCGCTGTTGACGAGGGCGTCGAGG
>CAZJWY010000032.1:0-16317 GCA_964549545.1 uncultured Planctomycetaceae bacterium
GAAGACGACCCACTCCAGATTGATCGATGATCAAGGTCCCGATCTCGTTCGTTACGCCGCCTCTGGCACTTTTGTTTAGTCCTGCTTGTGCGCCATCTTGGGCTGCCTGGGTATTGTTGGTCTTCGACTGGCCGGTCGGAGTGTTCCCAGGCGGAATGGCTTGGCCCGTTGCAGCAGTTGGCCCAACACCGGCTTCAAGCGAAGGTGATGGTTGCACATTCGACGCCGCCGAGGATGTACCCGTCACGATGGCCCCGCCAATCACACCTGGATCGGCAATGCTTACGGAATACGAGCCCGCTTCAAGCGAACCGACGTCAACCATCACTAACATCCCAGAAGACTCGTCCCGAAAGCCGGCCATGCCGATCCGTTGGCCGCCTGCGGCTGGTACGGCTGTAGCGCCAGGCAGCGGCGACCCTTGATCATTGGGGCTTGGGGCCGGTTGATTCTGATTTCCAATTCGCACGATATGCGCCACTGCCCGCTCTTTGGGGCTGGCAGATTGACCACCGAAGAACGCGGCAAAAGCTCCGCCGTTGTCGACAAGCACATTGCCGCTATTGACAGCCACTGGCGTCCCCGCCCCACCTTCGCCGGCCGGCATCGCCGGACCGATTCCTGGAGGAATCAAAGGACTGCCTGGTTGACCTAACGTGGCGGGCGTCGCAGGACGCACACTCCTTTCACGAATCTCGATCTGCACCGTCAGTTGCTTTCCACCACGTTGGATAACGACCGGAATCTTTAACCCCGGTGCGGTATCCGCTGTGAGGCGATTGATCCCGTCGATCCACTTCCGATACGTTTCGCCTCGAAAACCTTGGAAGGCAACCACCTCATCTCCTTTCATAACTCCCGCGTCGAACGCCGGAGAATTCATGGCTACCTCTACGATCTTCAAACGCTCATGGGGCCCTTCTTGAAGAGCCATTCCGAGTACCTGAGCTTTACCGATCGGTTTCTCACCCACTCGCTCGCCGGCACGAAGCTTCAATTTCTCGGCAGCAGCTTTATCCCTCGCTTCTTCCTTGAGTTGTTGCGTCTCTCTTGATGGAGGTGAGGTAGGTGTTGCCGTGGCTGGCCCGGCAGAATCTTGCTGAGTATCCGCTTCCAAGTCGACGATGTCAGTCGGTGCCGCCCAACCAGCTTGAGGAATCGATTGCGTGCCGAATAAGGCGAGTCCAACCAAAGTGGTTAGAGTTGGTGCGTAAATCGTGCGAAACATGATAATGCCTCGTATCTTTGCCATCGCGGCTCTCGTTCCCAGTGACCGTTCATTTCAACGATAGTTTTACGCAGAGCAAGTCGCGTTCCATCTCCGCCGTCGCGCAGGCGAAGGGCCTAAAAGATCTTCAGAATTCGAGAATTAAGCGTTGGTCCCGCCAAGCAGGCGTCTTGCCTTGCAGTAATAGAACGAGCGCATATCAGAGTGGTGGCCGGGCGACCAGCCTTGAACGCTTACGCGCTAACGAGAATCGCTTCATTAGCGAGTGGGTTGGGTTCCTCGACAAACGGATGCACGCCTGGGCCATCCGCCGAGTACCATTTTGTCAGCACATTCCGCCAACCGCCCGGTGCCTTCACCTGACAGAAGTCGGTTCGCACTTCCACATGCCGTGGATGCAACTGGGCGTACTTGATCGCAAACTTACGCATATCGGGCAGGCATCGTTCGGCCCCATGCAGCTCTTCAGACAATCGATAATGTTCACGTATCACGTCGCGTTGCTCGAAGATCGAAGGCGGGTCAGGCAGCGGCCGGCCGGCTGCAAGCGCGCGGACTTGGGAGAATATCCACGGGTTGCCAATCGCCCCGCGAGCCACAGTCACGCCGTCGACGCCCGTGTAACGCATCATGTCGAGGCATGCCTGAGCATTGAACAAATCGCCGCTTCCCAGCACGACCCGATCCGCCGCGATTCTCTTGAGCTCACGCAGAAATTCCCAACGCGAAGGGCCCTGGTAGCGCTGCATCACCGTCCGGCCATGCACCGTGATCGCCGCGACTCCCAGGTCGTACGCTCCCTCGAAAATCTGAAAAAACTTCTCGCGGCTCTCCGCCGAGTCGTCGATTCCACGCCGCATTTTGACAGTCACCGGAATGGCCGGCGGCACCGCGTCGCGCACCCGGCGAACGATCTCAAGTGCTACGTCCGGCTGGCTCAAATGAAAACCGCCGCGACAACGCCCGAGTACCTTCTTCACCGGGCAGCCGAAGTTGATATCGATTACATCAAAGCCCCTTTCCACGAGGCGCACCGCCGCCGGAGCGAACACCTCCGGATCGGCCCCCATCAATTGGCCGCCAGTAGGGTGCTCCTCGTCGGCAACTTCCAAGTAATGCCGATTACGCTGTCGCGGCTTGAGCGCCACGATGAATGTATCGAGCATCACCTCACACAACGTATAAGACGCGCCCAGCCGCCGAGCCAGGACACGCATCGGCATGTCGCTATACCCGGACAGCGCAGCCTGAACGACTGGAAAATCCAGTTTCAACGAGCCAATTTGTAGCGGTTGAAGGTCCAATGCCATACCCAGAGCCCGCGAGCCGGTGCGTCCCCGCCCCCGCCCAAAACGAAAGCATCACAAAACTATTATCAACAGCTTTTCATTCTCCACGACCAACTACACGCGGCAAGGGCTTCTCTCGCCTCTCCTCGGAAGTCGTACGGTTCGCATGCAATTGCAGCGAGCGCTCGATCTCAAGCCGCGTAGCCTCATCCGTCTCGTTCGGATGCCGCGCACGTAACGCATCTACTGCTGCCTCGAAATCATGCCGTCCCAGCGCCCAAGCTGATGCCTCCCGCACCAGCGGTTCCCAGTCGTTCAGACCGCGAATCAAGGCGGGCAAAGCCTCTTTGGTTGTTTTGTTGCCCAACACAATGGCCGCGTTGCGCAAGAGCCCACGGCGCCTAGGCCGCCACAACGGCGTATGACGAAACCGCGCTCGAAACGCTTCATCATCCAGGTTGAACAAATGAATTAATTCAAGCGGATTATTTTCCGCAAGCGGCTCGAACTCGTGATGCGAACTGACAGGTGCCCGCGAGTTCCAAGGACAAACATCCTGGCAGACATCACATCCGAACACCCATTCTCCCATGCCCGATCGCAGCTCGGCAGGCACCGACTCACGCAATTCAATCGTCAGGTAACTGATGCAACGCGATGCATCCAGCACATAGGGTTGCACAAAAGCATTCGTCGGGCAGGCATCCAGGCAAGCACGGCATGTGCCGCAATGATCGGTCTCGTGAGGCACGTCAAACTCGAGCTCTAGGTCGGCCAAGATGGCCGCGAGAAAGAACCAACTCCCAGCCTGGCGATTAAGCAGTAGTGTGTTCTTGCCAATCCATCCCAAGCCGGCCAGTTGAGCAAACTCTCGCTCCAAAAGTGGCGCTGTATCGACAACGCCCCGCACATTCGCCTGCGGTGCATGTTGCCGCAACAGTTCGGCCAACTGATCGAGACGTTTGCGAATGAAGTGATGATAGTCGGTTTCACCCCAAGCGTACCGCGATACCCGGCCTTCCCCCGCTTGCGGCTTAGCGGCCTCCCCACAGCGATAATTCATCGCGAGCATGACGACGCTGCGAACGCCGTCCAACACCCGGTTCGGATCGTGGTAGGCGTCGCGGCGGTCGGCCAGATAATGCATCTGCCCGGCATACCCGGCGGCCAGCCATTCGTCGAGTCGGGCGGCTCCCGGCGGTGCGACAGCCGGGCACACGCCACACAGCGAAAAGCCTAGTTCTCTGGCCTTTTCCTTGACTGCCCGGGTTATTTCCGCACGGTTCATCTGGCCATTTTACCGGCGGTCGCGGTGGTAGATCGAGTTGATTTGTTTTTGCCGGTAATTAGCCTGAAGGTAGGACAGAGACCTCTTCGAAAATTCCACCCTGAGAAAACTTTTCCATGAGACGACAACTTCTAGGCTTATTTGCGCTCGCAGCTTTGTTTGCGTGCCTGCCTTTGGAATCGGCCAACGCTATCGGTGGCGGGCATGGCCATGGTGGTTTCGGTGGCCATGGTCGCGGTTTCGGCCGTGGCTTTATCGGACTAGGGGCAGTTGGCGGCGGCTACGGCTGGGACATCGCCGGACTCTACCGCGAGCTCTACAACAATCTCCCCTATTTCGCTCTCCATCCACCAGTTTACTACAGCGAGCCGGTGCCTCGCCCGTACGGTTACAGTCCATTCGCCTACCCGCCGGGAACGATGACCCCGGAAGTCGTGACCATGGCTCAGCCAGTCACGATCAACAATCCCTACGTCATGCCGAGCATGCCCACTTCGACCGAAGTGAAGCCGATCGACCGTTCGGCAGCGGTCGAGCAGGCTCCTGAGCCATTGGTGATTATTAATCCCTACGTATCGCCTGCCACTGCCGTGGCCAAGGGCGGTTGATCAGTTACGCTACCTTCGACGGATCGTTTGAAGCCGGCGATAGCATCGCCGGCTTCTTCTATTTTATCCACGCAATCAAGGTCGCTGTCTTGATAGCAATTTTAGCGGCGGCGTTTACGCCGCTCGTCACCTGCAATCCTCCCGACAAAAAGCCGGCCTAGACACGTCTTGTCGAATCGCTATGCTCCCGCCCTCTTCTACTCATCTACCTCGCCTGCCGAACCCAGGCGACACAAGGAATAACCCGGATGGAACGAATTCATCCGAATTTGAGCTACGCCGCTACGTGCGCCCTGATGGTCCTTGCGCTGGGATTCAGTGGCTGCCGTTCTTCGTCGAGCGGAGTTGCCGGTAGCCCCTTCATGTCGCCCGACCGCGTCCCTCCACCGAATACGCGTATGTTGGCTCCGGGGCAGGCTCAACCCTACTATCAAGGCGATCCGCTGCCACCGATGCAGAGCGCCGCCAATCAACCTGCTGATGGCATTGCCACCTTGCCCCGCGAGGCGGAAACTCTTACCACTTCCGGGCGGACGTTAACTTGGTCGCAATCTGGCGGAGCTAATCCAGCATCTGCTTCTACGGGGATGGTTGCTGCCTCGCCTGCCGTTTCCACACCACAGCCTCACCTGCAATCGCCACCAGAGCCGCAATCGGTTGTTGCCGCAAACGAAGCGGCAGTGGCCGTACCTGCCGATGACGACCCGTTACGCTTTCCACTGCTGACTCAGGCGCCCCCGGAGAATGTGGCCCCAATTGCCTCGGCAACGCCTGCCGCTCCGCAGTCGCAGCCAATCCAAGCCGTTGCTATGCAGCCTCAGCCGGGCATTGTTCAAGCTAGTTACACGACTCCTATCCCCTCGGCACAACCGTTGCCAGCAAATACTCCCTCGATGATCAACCCGCAGCCGACAACGTCTCCATGGCGTTCACCCCAAATTACTTCCTCTACGGGCGTGACCCAACCGCTCAATCTACCGGCCCCTCCGATGCTTCCGGCAAATACCGTTGCCGCGACGATTCGCGCAGTTGATTCTCCGACTCGGTCAGGCGACCCGATGCCCCGCATAAGGGTGCCGGGTTACATGGGTACGGAAACGAGCGCCGATGGTTTTCGGCCGCGCACCAGCATGCAGTAGTTCCGCCTGTCCTTGATCGCAAGAAACGCTCCTCACCTACGGCTTGGCCGCTGTGCTCAAGAGGACCTTGAGAAGATCGTCGGTCGTATAGATGCGACCGGTGGGTTTGTTGAAGTCGCCGCCGCCGCGGACGCTTCCCATCATGCTCCCCATGTTTTTTCCTCCCTTGGTCGTGGCCAGATACTCGATCAACTTGTCGCCGTCTTTCTGACGGACCAAATCACGTATGATTTCTTGGCCGCGCGGAATCGTGCTCAATCGATCGAGGTGTGAGAATCCGCCCGAATGGTGCGTCACCTTTCGCATGAAACGCTTGCCGCCTGGCGTCGAAAGTTCACGAGCAAGAAACGAATCGTCGGGCAGCCCGAGTCGGGTAATCTTCGTGGGCTCGGAAATTGGAACGCCGCTGTCGACCAGTTTGGCCACAACCTTTTCGATTTGCGATCGTGTGATCAGATCGCCCCGTTGATAGTCGGGCTGCGAGGCGAAGAATTCGTCGACCACCTTGGCCGCCGCGCGACCATCCATCGCCTGTAATTGTGGCGCGGCGATTGTAAAATCGGCCATGAAGATAGCCAGCGCGATTGCCACCAAAAGATGTGGCCAAACGCCTGAGATGGGGCCGATGCTATCGCGAACCCTCGGCCTTCCGCAGGGGTCTTGATAGCGAAAACGGGAGTTCCAAGGGGCATCCATTAGGTAAATCCCATAGTTGAGAGCGCCAGGAAAAACCACTAATCCGAGGGGAAACAAATCTTTCCAAATATTACTCGGCGCGCAAGTTGCTGAGTCATCAGCCCTTACCGCCGATAAGAATAGCTATCGTCTCGATTTAGCGCAAGCAATTATTGTATTTCCGAATCCCGACGCTTATACTGACTCGATCGTTGCACGGAATCGTGGGGAAAACGCGGGGTAGGTAGTAGGAGAACACCAATATGTCGCGTAACACGTACTTTGTGCAGGAATGCCCAACTTGTGGCCGGAAGCTAGAGGTCCGTGTCCAATATCTGGGCAAGCAGGTCGTTTGCCAACATTGCAACGCCCGCTTCGAGGCCTACGACGCAAGTACGGCCAGCTACCCGCCGCCAACATCGAGCCTTTCTCTGCTGGAGCGGGCCGAGCAGTTGCTCCAAACCGCCGGTAGTTCCACGATTGGCGGCGGATCAGGGATTTTGACGGATGTGATTCCCGTGCATCCCAAATAGCCGTTGTCTTAACCGACGAGGGTTGCGAGATCATCAAAGAATCTCGGGTAGGTTTTTTCCACGCAATGCGGATTAGCGATTTGCACGTTTGCAATCCGCAAACCAGCCAAGGCGAAGCTCATTGCCATGCGGTGGTCGTTGTACGTGTCGATCGTGGCGCCGCGTAGTTCTGCTGAGCCTGGTTCAATCGTCAGGCCATCGTCGTGTTCAGTCACTGGAACGCCGAGCTTGCGCAGTTCCTTCGCCACGGCGCCGATACGATCAGTCTCCTTGTGGCGGATATGACCGACATGTCGGATTCGCGTGGGCCCATCGGCGAACATCGCCACGACCGAGAGCGTTTGCACTGTGTCGCTGATGGCGTTCATGTCGACATCGATACCGCGCAGCTCCCGCCCGACGACCGTGATGCTGTCCGCCTCGCGTCGTACTTCGCATCCCATTCGTTCGAGGCAATCGACGAACGCGACGTCGCCTTGCAGGGCCTCAGCGTTAAGCCCTTCGACAGTAACTTCACCGCCGGAGATAGCCGCAGCCGCCCAAAAGTAGCTGGCGGCTGAGGCATCTGGCTCGATGGCATATTCACAGGCTCGGTAGCGTTGGGGAGCAGCGATGTGAAACTGTTGCAGGCTGCCGCTTGTGTTGACGTCGACTCCGAATGACTTCATCACCTTGAGCGTCATCCAGACATATGGTTGAGAAACCAACGGGCTATCAATTATTAATTCTACTGCGTCGCGGGCTCCGGGCGTGGCCATCAGGACGCCGCTAAGATACTGACTGGAAATATCGCCGCGAATTTTCGCTGTTCCGCCAGGAAGGCCGTTGGCATGCACGACAACTGGCGGGCAGTTGTTGCCGTTTTCGCTGACCACCTTCGCGCCGAGTTGGTTAAGTGCCTCAATGAGATCGGCAATCGGTCGCTCGCGCATTCGCTCGACGCCATCGAGCCGAAACGATCCGTGACCAAGTGTTGTTAAAGCCGTTAGGAAGCGGATGGTGGTGCCGCTGTTGGCACAAAAGAGGTCGGCTTCCATCGCGGGGATCTGACCGCCCGCACCATGCACGGCGAGCCGCGAGCCGTTGTCGTGCGACTCGACTTCAATCCCGAGCTGGCCGAGTGCCGCGATCATCACACGAGTGTCTTCGCTGTCGAGTGCCCCGGTAAGTTGGGAGACGCCGTCGGCCAGGGCCGCGCAGGCGAGGGCCCGATTGGTGATGCTCTTCGATCCCGGCGGCTTGATTCGGCCACAGATGGGCCGGGCAATAGTTTGAATTTCCAGCGATTCACTCATGAGTCGACGAGGCGGTTGGCGGTTGTTGTGCTTCGGAATTGGTGCCCAATCAGGTATGATAGTTCTAGGGTATCTGACAACTTACGCACACTCCAGACACGGCGGTCTTCTGCAGGCGACAATCACGTTTGCAGGAGCGAAATTGCATATGAGAAAGCTGAAGGCTGGCGGCGGTTGGCCGGCGGTGTTTTATACCTGGAAAAAGGCTCGCGAGGCGGGCGGCATCTTGAAGCTGTGGCGAGCGATGCGCTCGAAGAACGCCTGCAAGACCTGCGCGCTGGGCATGGGTGGCCAGAGCGGAGGCATGGTCAACGAGCTGGGGCACTTCCCCGAGGTTTGCAAGAAGAGCCTGCAGGCGATGGTTGCCGACATGCAGGGCGCTATCCGCAGCGATTTCTGGGACACGTATTCCGTGCGCGAACTGCAGCAGCTTTCGCCGCGCGAGCTGGAGCATTGTGGCCGCTTGGTGGAACCGGTACGCTACACGGGCGAAACCGGTCGCTATACGCCGATCACGTGGAAAGAGGCGCTCGAAAGCATTGCCACGAAGCTGCGTGCCACGCCGCCGGATGAAACGTTTTGGTATTTCAGCGGTCGAAGCAGCAACGAAGCTGGGTTCCTGCTCCAGCTTTTTGCCCGGCTGTATGGTACGAACAACGTCAACAATTGCAGCTTCTATTGCCATCAGGCGAGCGGCGTGGGGCTGGCGAGTGTTACGGGAAGCGGCACGGCTACGATCGAATTGGAAGATTTGGAGCATGCCGATTGCGTATTTGTGATCGGCGGCAACCCGGCCAGCAACCACCCTCGCTTGATGCGCACATTGTTGCACGTTCGCCGTCGAGGCGGGCAGGTGATTGCCGTGAACCCGATCGTCGAGACGGGGCTCGTGCGGTTCAATGTGCCGAGCGATATCAAGAGTCTGCTGTTCGGCAGCCGCATTGCCACGCTCTATGTGCAACCGCATATCGGCGGCGATCTGGCGATGCTGTATGGCATTGCGAAGCGAATTGTCGAAATGGGGGCGCATGATGAAGCGTTCCTTAATAATCACTGCCAGGGCTGGCCCGAGCTTCAAGCTCGGCTGGCGAACCTTTCGTGGGGTGAAATCCTCACCAAGAGCGGCCTCTTGCAGGACGACATTAACGCGATGGCCGAGCGGTACGCGGCCGCGAAACGGGTGGTGTTTAGCTGGACGATGGGCATTACGCACCATGCGCATGGTGTGGATAACGTACAGGCAATCGGTAATTTGGCGCTCTTGCGCGGGATGGTCGGTCGACCTGGTTGCGGACTGATGCCGATTCGTGGTCATTCGAATGTTCAAGGGATTGGTTCTGTCGGCGTTTCGCCAAAGCTGAAGGACGCGATCTTCGAGCGATTGCAATCGCATTTCAACGTCAAGCTGCCGACAACCGTCGGACGTGACACGATGGCGTGCATGGACGGGGCGATGTCGGGTGAGCTCAAGTTCGGGTTGTGTCTTGGTGGCAACCTGTATGGCTCGAATCCCGATGCCACGTATGCCGGCAAGTCGATCGCCAACCTCGACCAGATTGTCTACATGAGCACGACGCTCAACACGGGGCATGCGCATGGTCTGGCCAAGGAAACCATCATCCTGCCGGTGCTGGCTCGCGATGAAGAACCGCAGCCGACAACGCAGGAGTCGATGTTCAACTATGTGCGATTGAGCGACGGCGGGCCTCGGCGGCACGAAGGGCCACGTAGCGAAGTCGATGTAGTCGCCTCGATCGCGGAGCGGGTGTTTGCAAAGGGGGAAGGTGCTTCCGCCAACGGCGATGGTCGTGCTGCCGCCCTGCCCTCTTCGCCGCTTGATTGGTCGGTGATGCGGTCGACGGCTCAGATCCGCAAGGCCATCTCTCAAATCGTACCGGGCTTCGAGAAGATCGGTGAGATCGACAAGACGAAGCAGGAGTTTCAGATCGGCGGCCGGACGTTTCATGCGCCGCAGTTTGCTACGCCTGATGGCCGAGCGCGGCTGCATGTGCATGATATTCCCGAGCTGTATGGCACGGCGGCCGATGAAGTGCGCGTCATGACGATTCGGAGCGAGGGACAGTTCAACACGGTTGTTTACGAGGATGATGATATTTATCGCGGCATCGCGGGTCGTGATGTCATCCTGCTCCACTCGGACGATCTTCGTCGATTGCGGCTCAGCGACGACCAACGGGTGACTGTGCATGGGCCGGCAGGTTCGATGCAGAACGTGCGGACGACGGAGTTTGATAAGATCAAGGCGGGGAACGCCGCGATGTATTACCCGGAGTGCAACGTGCTGGTGAATCGGTCGCTCGATCCGAAGAGCAAAACTCCGGCGTTCAAGTGCGTGATCGTGCGGATCACGCCGCAGATTGCTGGGGCGGATCGGGCGGAAGCAGCGCCGGCACTTGCGGTGACGACTGGTTGATACGCTAGCGGGTGGGAAGCCGGGTTCGGGAGCATTCGGTTTTCCTAGTGCGGCGATTCTGGCGAATTCAGTTACTCTTAAGCGTTTTCTGCGGGAAGTGTGCAACTGCGCAGAATTCTCCATAGGGATTTTGCGCAGTTGGGTATGCCAGGGTAATGTCTTCGTTTGGCGCATCATGCGAGTGAGCGACGCTGAAGATGGTTCAGCGCGGTGTGGTGGTTCAGGTTGCCAAAGAGCTGGGAGCCGCTCGATCGAGAGACGGCACGGAAAGCAGCGGGGCGTGCTGTTGTTGTTCCAGGCCGCGGCCGTTCTGTTAGTGTTCGTATGTATATATTATCTGGTGGCCAAAAGCAAGGGGCTTCTGGGAATGTTTGAGGCATTGGTAAAGAGATCCGGCGTTGCCGCCGACGCTAAATATTCTGTTGTGTTTTCGGATGGGGCTTGGTTATCTTTTGGTTGATTTTGGATCGTTTTCGCTTTTTTTGTCCACAAAATCTCTGCTCCCAGCGGTTACTTAGGGAAGAGCATGTTCTGTCGGTCCCCACGTACGTTGGGCAATCCTCATGAATGAGATGCAGCAGGCTTTCGACCGAATCGTTGGTCCTGTCGAGGAGCAAATGATTCGGTCGATATGGCGGATTGTTCGCAATGAACAAGATGCCGAAGACGCGATGCAAAATGCCCTGGCTATTCTATGGAAACGGTGGGAGCGCGTATGCCAGCATCCGAATCCCCAGGCAATGATTCTGAAGATCTGCACGGACGCGGCCTGTGACGTCGCGCGTCAACGGCGTCGGCGTCAACATAAATTCAAAGCATTGCCAGAGGAGCCGGAAGACAAGTCGCCCACGCCTCTGCGAGCTTCGCAAAACTCCGAACTCTATCACGAATTGATAACGGCGGTGCTGAAGTTGCCGCAACAGCAGGCGACCGCGACTTTGATGCGGCTGGTGCAACAGCAATCCTATGGCGACATCGCTGCGGCGCTGGGTTGCACGGAGGTGACTGCGCGAAAGCATGTGGCGCGTGGTCGTGAGCGGTTGCGGTCTGCGCTGATTCGACTCAACCCGAATGCGAATGGGAGTGTGCCATTATGAGCGAGCAAAATGATCGAATCGATGAGGTGGTGAGCAGCTTATTGGCCGATGACGTGCCGGAACAGGTTCGCCAGCGGCTGCGCTCGCAACTGGCGGACTTTCGGTCGAGGCTGGCGGAGAAAGAAACTCCGCTGACTGCGTGGTCCGCTGACTTCAGGCGGCGTGTATGGGTTGGCGTGGCAGCGGTGGCGACCACGGTACTCATTGTAAGCGGCGCCTTTCTAGTGATGCGGCCGCGAGTGAGCTTCGCCGAGGTGGTGGCGGCGGTTCAGAGGCTGCCGTGGATTCATGTTTCCGCCACGGATGTTAACGGCGAGAAGCGCGAGATCTGGTATTCCACGGTGAATGACATTTCGGCTACCCGCGATAAAGGTTGGATAGAGTATTTCGATCACAAGCTAAAGATTCATTACTCTTATGACGTTGACGAGAAGGTGTTGTATCGTGTTCCCGAATCTGCGCCGCGTCGGGCAGGTGAGTTCGTACAGATCGCCGAAACGCTACGACTGGTATTGCAAACCGAGCGGCCTGCTAACAACCCTTTCGACAACTTGAAATTTATGGGTCGGGTCGGGGCCGATATGGAGTTAATCGATCAGTCATCGAGTCGCGTTGAAGAAGGCGGGCGCGAGTGGCTGGATTTCCATCTCACGGCCCGTCATCCAAAGATGCCGAATCCTATCACTTTTCTTTTTCGGGTTGATCCTGGAACGAAATTGCCAGAGCTTTGCCGAGTGGAAGGCAAGTGGGAGGGAAAGCCAGTTTCCATGGAGCAGCGTTTCGATTATCCGCAACGAGGCCCTGCGAGCGTGTATGAGCTGGGGGTACCACAAACTGCGAAGCTGGTTGACCGCGTGCCATCTGACGATACTGCGCGGATTGTCGAAGCACTTCGCGTTGGACGACAGAAAATGGACGACTATCGGGCCATTGTGGTGAGCAGAATGGAAGGAGACGACTCATGGTGGTATGGCGAACCGATGATGCTTTATCGCAAAGGGAACAAAACTCGCGTGGATAACGCTAGCTGGACGGGGCAATATCCGCGGGTGGATAAGCCAGGCGATAGCGCGAATATGGAGGAGTGGTGGCGTAAGCGAGCCAAAGATTTTGTGTATTATCCCTTTTACATAACTAAAGCTTCGGCACAATACTCGATTCGGACTCAGGCTGCAAAGGGCTCCGATGGCATTAATCGATTGCAAGTTAAGTCGGTCGAGCGCACTGAGATCAATGGTTCGCCGGGCGAAATTTTTCCTCCGTATTACTCTCGGAGCCCGGAATTCGTTTGTCGGCCTCCACTTGGCATTCCGCAGCAAGCGCTCGAGCCAACAATCGAAATGTCTCCCGCGGACGGGCCCGCTGGGTCGATCCTGTTGCGGGTTGCCTATAGCGGCCGTGCGCCCGGCGCTGCGAATCCGAGTCCCAAGAAGGAGCCGCACGTACCTGACGTGCAACGATTCTGGCTCGATCCAAAGCGAGACTACGTGGTAAGCCGTTGGGATATAATCGGCGCTAGTGAGAGTAGAAACGAGGAGGTTTTATCGAGCATCGTGACGGACGAATTCAAGCAGTCGCCAGGCGGCGTGTGGTATGCCTCGCGATTTCGGGTCAAAGCGACCGGACCGGTGGAGCATGACCAAGTGTTCGATGTGTATATGGATTTCGATGCGGATCTGCCCGACTCGTTGTTCGATCCGCCGTCCGTGGGGCAAGTGTTGTCCAAGTAATATCCGTGGAAGACCTGTTTTTTGGCGGTCGTGTCTCCATGGTTATTCGAACGGTTTTGGAAAAGGCATTCACCACGGAGGCACGGAGAGCACGGAGAAGAGGGGAAACCGGATTTTTTTGAATTCGGCTAGGGCGGGTTATGTTTGAGGGGGTGATTCTGTGCTTTGAGGTATATTGATAGCTGGGAAGTGAGATGGTATTTGCCTTGTTGGGAGCGGCGATAAAACATGAGTCGGTTGAGAGTCGTTCTGAAGTCGTTTTGCATTTGCGCTATTGTTCACGCCGCGGCGCTCGGCCAGCAGCCGGCTTTTCCACCTAAGGCGACACTCGATGATGTGCGGCAGGCTATTACCGATGGCAAGCATGTTCACCCGCGGTTGCTTGCCACGCGTGAGGACCTGAAGGGGTTGGCAGAGTCGACGAGTAAGGATCCGCTGAAGAAAGCCATTGCGGAGGCGATTGTCGGGCAGGCGGCTGCGCTCGAGGACGCCGAGCCGGTAGAGCGTAAGTTGCAAGGGAAGCGATTGCTTTCCGTGTCGCGGCGTTGCGCGCAGCGAGTATTGACGCTGGTGACTGCTTACCATCTGACGGGTGATAAGAAATATGCGGCGCGGGCGCAGAAGGAGATGCTGGCGGCGGCCCGCTTTAGCGATTGGAATCCGGCGCACTTTCTCGATGTCGGCGAGATGACATTCGCGCTCGCGATTGGGTACGACTGGCTCTACGATCAGCTTGATGAGCCGAGTCGCCAAGAGATTCGAGCGGCAATCGTCGAGAAGGGGCTCAAGGTGCCGTTCGAGACGAAATTCAATGCGTGGGTCCGCTCTAAGAACAATTGGGGGCAGGTTTGTCATGGCGGGCTGACGGCTGGAGCGCTGGCGGTGATGGATGAGGAGCCGGAACTGGCTTCGCGGACGATTGAAAGCGCGCTCAAGAATGTTCCGCTGTCGATGGCCGCGTATTCGCCGCATGGGAGTTACCCCGAGGGGCCGGGCTATTGGTCATATGGCACGAGTTACAACGTGATCTTGGTTGCGTGTCTGGAGAGCGCGCTGGGGAAGGATTTTGGGCTCACGTCGGCGCCGGGCTTTAGCGAGACGGGCGCGTATCCGGCGCTGGTGTGTGGGCCGTCGGGATTGTTTTTCAATTATGCTGATGGGGCGGCGGGGCGATCGCCGGAGGCGGTGCGGCTGTGGTTTGCCGCGCGATTCGAGCGCCCGGATTGGCTGGTGGGTGAGAAGGAGTTGTGGACGAAGCAGCTTGGCGGGCCGGGGTCGCTGACATTGGAACGGTCGAAGCTGCTGACGCCGCTCGCGCTCGTTTGGATGAAGGACTCCGCGGCGGCGGGGCCGGTGAAGTTGCCGCTCCACTGGTCGCCGGGCGGCAGCGTGCCGATCTCGATTCATCGCAGCTCGTGGACCGACCCGCGGGCAACGTTTGTGGGGGTGAAAGCGGGCGTTCACACGGCGAACCATCGGCACCTGGATGCCGGCACGTTCGTGCTCGATAGCGACGGCGTGCGGTGGGCGACGGACTTGGGCGCCGAGGGGTACTATGGCATCGAGTCGCGGAACATGAAGTTGTGGGCACAAGGGGAAGGCTCGGATCGCTGGACGATATTTCGGCTGGGGAGCTTCAGCCACAACACGCTTGTGATCGACGACAAATTGCAAGTGGCCGGCGGTGATTCGTCGATCGTGGAATTTTCTGACGATGCGGCGCGGCCTTACTCGATTGTCGATATGTCGGGAGCGTACGAGAGGCAGGCGAAGTCGGTTCGTCGTGGCGTGACGCTGCTGCCGAATCGGGAAGTGTTGATTCAAGATGAGCTTTCGGGGCTGAGGCCGGGTAGCCGAGTGCGATGGGGGATGGTGACGACCGGGACGCCCGTGGAATTGGGTAGAAACACTGTTGTGCTCAAGCAAGGCAACGAGAAGCTCGTGTTGACGATCCATGGTGTGAAAAACGCCAACTGGCATGAAATCGATACGGCGAAGCCGCGGCATGAGTGGGATTCGCCGAACCCCGGGACGCGGATGGTGGTGTTTGAGGCGGAGGCGCCGCCATCGGGGAAGGTGGCGTTTGCGGTTGTTGCTACGCCAGGGTCGTGTGAGAGGCCGACTGGGACGGAGTTGCGAGTTGAGGCGTTGAAGGATTGGGGGAAGCGGAGGTAACGTTCGAGCTGTGGCCTGCGCGAGCGGGTGCGCAATGTTTTCTTTTGTGGCCACGCACAATTCAGCGGGTGCAGAAGCACCCACGCTACGGTTGTGACGAACTTCGCCGCAGCTGCGCGTCGGCGAAGTTTAAGTACTGTTGCCAATCATAGGCGGTGATGTCGTGTTTGCCGGTGCGGATGTGGTAGCGCATGGCGCCGTTGCCGATGGGATGGTCGGTGGGCGGCAGTTCGTTTGTGCCTAGACTGGACTCACCGAAGAGGCGGTAGACGGGTTCAGCGTGTTTAGTGGCCAGGAACTCGCCGAGGGGGTCGGCGTGTTTATCTTCTACGGCGCTGGCCACGTAGACAGGCCGGGGGGCGATGAGGGCGAGGAGCATGTGCTGGTCGACGGGGAGCTTGTCTTCGTGTTGGTTGTACTTGCGGAAGTTGCCGCAGAACCAGTGGGGGAAGTTTTTGTTGATTATGCCGACGGTTTCGCCGAAGATGCGCTTGCTGAGTGCCGCGCCGCCGCAGCCGGAGTTGTTGGAGATGGCCATGGCGAAGCGGGGGTCGGTGGCGGCGGCCCAGAGGGCGGTTTTGCCGAGGCGGGAGTGGCCGATGACGGCGACACGTTTGGCGTTGACTGCATCGTCGGTTTCCAGGTAGTCGAGAGCGCGGCTGAGGCCCCAGGCCCAGGCGGCGATCGTGCCCCACTGGTCTGGATCGGGTTTGGTTTGGCCGTCGCGGTAGAAGAGCGGATGGATGCCATTTTGGAAGCCATCGTCGAAGTCGGGGTCGATGTCGCCGCAGCAGATGGTGGCGAGGGCGTAGCCGCGGTCGATGAT
>CAZJWY010000032.1:16327-36155 GCA_964549545.1 uncultured Planctomycetaceae bacterium
TTCGGGCTTTTTGAGAATCCAGGCCTCGCTGAGCGCGATGGCCGGGTCGGGATGGACGGCCTGGTTGCCGAGGAAATTCAGGCCAAGAAACGCGGGAGCGTGTTTCTGGTCTTTGGGGGCAAAGAGCAGAAGGTGTAGCGGGAGCGTGCCGCGCGGTGTGGAAATGCGGATAGTGATTTCCTTGCGGATGGCTTGGCCGTTGAGGGCAGAATGGTCTTCCGAGTCGACGTGGAATTCGAGCTTGGGTTTTTCGGCGGGGGCGTGGCCGTAGACCTCGGTTTCGAAGAGGTTGAGGATTTCGGGCCGGCGTTTGGCGGTCCACTCGGCGGCGGAGACGATGCGGCTGCCGTCGTTTGCCAGGAGCGGGTCGGGCAATTCGTAGGGAGGAACTCGGCTTTCGTCGGTGTTCGACTTTTTAGCGGCGAGCGATGGATTCGACAGGGAGGTCATGGCGATCGCGATGGCGAGTAGTAGTTGTAATCGCGTCATGGAAGCTCCGACCTTTGATGGCCTCACGACAAGGGCGCACGAACGAATGAAGCAGCCACGAAAAACACAAAAATGCACGAAAGTTTCGGTGGCTTTTCGTGTTTTTGGTGGCGATTACTTGAGCAGTTTTACGCAAGGCACGCTCACCTCGCCACGGCGAGTTCCAAGCAACCCGGCCTCTTCTAAGGGCAGAGGGAGTAGGACTGCTATGCGAACTTTGTTTTGCCGGGGATCGCTACTTCGATGGCGGGGACGTTGTCGGTCCAGGCGTATTCGGTTGGACCGAGGCGCTCGTTGCTGTTGAAGCATTGGTCCCAGGTGAGGGCCTGGCCGGTGTAGGTACACATGCGGCCCATGACGGCGAGCATGGTGCTGTTGGCCATGTAGTGGCCGTTGTTGATCGGCTTGCCGTCGCGGATGCTGTTGAACAAATGCTGATGTTCGATGACGTACATGTCGATCTTGGGGTCTTTTTTGCCGCGCCAGGCGTTCTCGCCTTCGATGCTGCAATCGAGAATGCGAGCGCGGCCCTTGGTGCCGAGCACGACTTCATCGACCATGTTGCTGACGTTGTTCTGCTGGCGGCAGGTGAAGAAGACCCGGACGTTGTTCGGGTATTCGTAGAATACGGTGTGGTGGTCGTAGACGTCGCCAAACTCTGGTTCGACGCGTTGCTGCCGGCCGCCCATGCCGAAGGCCGAGGTTGGGTGGATGTCGCCTTGCAGCCAAGCAGTTTTGTCGAGGCTGTGGACGGCTTGTTCGCCGATGCAGTCGCCCGAGAGCCAATGGAAATAGAGCCAATTGCGAATCTGGTACTCCATGCGGCTCCACTTCGGGTCATCGCCCTTGTGCCAGAGCTGGTTGGCGTTGTAGTTGGACTGGATGGCGATGATGTCGCCGATGGCTTTGTCTTCGACGACTCGGCGGACGGTTTCGCAGACGGTCGGATGGTAGCGCCAGCAGAGGCCGGAGACGACCGCCAGGTTTTTCTCCTCAGCTTTCTTGCAGGTTTCGATGATGCTGCGAACGCCAGGGGCATCGACCGCGACGGGCTTCTCGACGAATGCGTGCTTGCCTTGATCGACGGCGTAGGCCAGGTGCTGCGGGCGGAAGTGTGGCGGGGTGGCGAGGATAACAACGTCGACGCCGCTGTCGATGACTTTTTTGTAGGCGTCGAAGCCGGAGAAGACGTGGTCGTCTGGGACTTGGACACGGTCTTTGACCAAGTCGTTGCGGCGTAATTTGTTGACGCTATGGGTGGCGTAATCGGCGAACGCATCGCCGACGGCCACGAGAACGTTTTCGGGGCTCGCGACGAGGGCGTTTTCGGCGGCGGCAGTGCCGCGACCACCGCAGCCGATGAGGCCGACTCGGATTTTTTCGCTCGTGCCCGCGTGAACGCCGCGAGGAATAGCAAGCGTGCCGGCGAGGGTTGCGCCCACAGCGAGGCCTGTGGAAGTTTTCAAGAAGTCGCGCCGCGAAGTGTGTTGATGATTGGTGGGCATAAGGTGATTCCTTGCTTTGTTTGGGAGCTTGAATAAAACCTATTTCAGGGCACCCTCACCCCGGCCCTCTCCCAGAGGGAGAGGGAGGAAAGTTAAAGAAGCAGTACCCGATTCATGCGCTGGGCGATGTCGGCGAGGGCATCGCGCCCACCGCCGCCGACCTCCGCGGTACACCAGCCAGTATAACCGATTTCGGCAAGCGCCTGGCGGACGGCGGGCCAGTTTACGTCGCCATCGCCAATCTTGCTTGCGAAGCCATGTTTTTGGCTCCAGTCTTTGCAATCCAGCTTCACGATGCGATTGCCGAGTGTGCGAACCCAATCTTCGCTGCGGCCGAACTTGCGGCAGTTGCCGATGTCGAACCACATGCCGACCCAGGGGCTGTCGATGGCGTCGATGTAGTCGCGAGCTTGTTCCGGCGTTTCGCAGAAGCCGTTCCACACATTTTCGATGCCGATCCGCACGCCGAGCTTGCTGGCGAGCGGGAGGGCTTTGCGAATTTCGGTGATGGAGCGGTTCCAGACGTCGTCGTGTGTTTCGTCGTTGCCGGTCACTTTGCCGGGCACGAGTAATACGGTGTCGCCGCCAAATGCCTTGGCGTCGCGGAGAGCTTGCTCCAGAATTGCTACGCCCTGCTCTCTTACTTTTGGATCGGGAGAGGAGAGGCGAATTTCCCAGTGCTTCATGTCGACGAGCGCGTGGACCGGCATTCCAGTGGCTTCGCTCGCGCGGCGGACTTCAGTGACGTCGCCATCCCAGGGGCTGACGAGCTCCATGCCGTCGTAGCCTAACTCTTTTTGGAGGCGAAACTTGTCCAGCACGCTGCCGCCCGTTTCGATCATTCCCCATTTGACGGCTTTGTAGATTCGGCCCTTGCCGGGATAGTCTTTTGACGCAGTCGCGTCGTTCTTGAACGCCAGCGACTGCGATGTGGAGATTCCCAAGGCAGCGCTCGCGAGCAGCGAACTCGAAATCCCGACGAACTCGCGGCGACTGATGGTCATGGCAAAGGGACCAGCGGGTTGAACCGAGCGGGCGGCGTGACGGTTGGTCAGCGGCCCGAGATGGCGGGGAGAAATGGGAGGGCGCACTTGATTCTCGCAGAATCGAGTGGCTGTTTCAAGCATTTGGTTGATGCGACCAGCGGCCTGTTTCTAGGCGGCTTTGCGGCGAATGGCCGTGGCGTGCTCTTGCGACGCTGGGGAAGCGTCTGGATTGATGAGCTTAAGCAGGACGGGGCTGTCGATGTCTACCGTGGGATGTGGCAATTCGTGCGTCAATTGCCAAAGCCGGGCGTATCGAACGTAGACGAAGATGGCCGACAGTAGCGCGAGATGAAGCCCGGCCCAGCCATCGAGGCAGCCGAGCTTGATGAAGTAGGAATTCAAGAAGTTTAGCGGCGCGTGAAGTAGGATACGTATCAATGAAGGGCGGCGGCCTCTTGCGTACAGCTCTTGGGCTGCATAGGAAGCGGATTGTCCCAGGACTGTCGTGAGTTGATCGATCGTCTCGATACGATGTTCAATCGTGCAGCGTGTTTGGCCGATCTTTTGCGATGGTTCTTCTTGGCCGTTACTTTGCGCGGTTTCGAGGGGTAGCCTTCGGTCGCGATGGACAAGCCGCAATGGCGCATCGCCCTGAATGCTTCCGAAGCGAATGACATGTCCGCAAAACAGGCTGCGGCGTTCGATCCGAAAGCCGTTTTCGGAGGGATTGCTGACAAGCAAGAACTGAATTTCCTTGGCTAAATCGGAAGATGCTCGTTCGGTGGCTTCGAGTTGTAAGACCCAGGGGTAGTTGGCCTCTAGGGCGGCGCGTTGCAGGGGCTGCGGTTCCAATAAGTTGCTGGGGACCACGCGGCAATGGGCGAGATGCATCAACGTTTTCTGTATTTCACCATCCGACGTGAAGTCTACGATCACGACTTCGTCGGCAAAGTCACGGGCCGCTTCCACTGCGTGTAGGAGATGTGAGTTAGGCTGGTAGCACGGAATGATCACAGACAGGCCGCACTTGCTTCGCGGCGTGACAGGCCCAGTGATTAAAGAATCAAAGGGGTTATCTTTGCCGAGTGATTGTGCCGCTGCCGTGGTGGCGAGGCGGCGCCGGAATCTTTCCGCTCCCTGCAGATTTGAGTGCCAGCTTCTCACATGCAAGAGACGCTGGGCATCTTCGGTTTGCGCGCGACGGAGCGATTTTTGAGCGTCGTACCAGCGGCCGTTTTCCAAATCGATGACCCACAATCGATCATTGTGATCGATCATCAGGTTTTCCGGCTTCAAGTCGTTGTGACAGAACCGTAGGTCGTCTAACGATTGCCAGATGTTGGCGATCTGTTGGGCCAGATGATCGATGGTGGCTTCGTCTGGTTGGCCGTATCGCATGAGCTGGTAGAGCGACGTGCCTTCGACAAATTCGGTCAGTAAGTACGAGCAAACATTGAACGGTCCCCGCCGTACATCGACGCAAGCCAGCGGCAGGGGCGTCGGCACACCCGCAGCCGTAAGTCGCACGCCGTCGTCAAAGCTGCGGCGATTCGGGGAGATGGCCAGAGACTTGGTCAGCGTTTTGCCAGCACCAGCCCAATGATGGAATTTTAATAGGTACTTGCCAGACGGCAGGTCAATGCGCGCGACCGTGGTTCGCGATTTGGTTTGCAAGCAGGCGCCTGCTCGCAGCACGTTCTCCGGGCTTTTCCACAGTGCGGCCGCCAGTTCGGCGGGCAAATCGCGATGCCAGGTCATCCGGCGGCGCAGCGAGCGGCGCGTATGGAAGTTTTGCAAGCCGTTTGATGGCGTGGGTTCTTGTGTGGTCATTGGGCTAGGACGCATGTTACGGCCGAAAAAAGAAGCAGGAGAGCATAGCGGGACCGGCGAATTGTCGGTAGGGCGCGTGAAGAAGCGCTCGTTGAGGGCGATGCGTTTCAGCTAGCACTCGGGCGGCTTGCGCACCCCTTGAAAAAAACTGCTCTGTTCCCAAACCGTGAGTTTTGGCAAATTTCGGCCCCCGTTGCGGGCCTAGTGCTCACTTCTCGCTTACTGGAAATACCGGAAGCTATCCCATGATTATTTCGCATCGGCACAAATTCATCTTCATGCGGACGACGAAAACCGCCAGCACGAGCATGGAGATCGCCTTGTCTCGCTTCTGTGGTCCCGAAGACGTAGTCACTCCCATCAATCCGGAAGACGAGCCGGTTCGCAACGAGCTAGGAATTTTTCCGCAGAACTACTCCCGGCCGCGCAAGCCGTGGGAGTATCGCCCGAAGGACATCGCTCGTTACCTGCTGTACAAGCAGAAGGCTGAGAAGAAACTGTTCTGGAATCATATGACGGCCAAGCAGGTGAGAGACAAGGTTACGCAGCCTGTGTGGGATTCTTATTTCAAGTTTTGCTTTGTGCGGAACCCCTGGGACCGGGCAATCTCGCGCTACTACTGGAACTTATCGCGCGATTCCCGGATGAGCGACCTCGAAAAGTCGCTACGTAAAAACGACCCGAACTCGAACTTCGATATCTATTCCATCGACGGCAAGTTGGCGGTCGACTTTGTGGGCAAGTTCGAGAACATGAAAGAAGATTTGCAAAAGATCTACGAGCGGCTGAATCTGCCTTTCGATGGCTGGTTGCCGCGGACCAAGGCCAAGTCGCGCGTCGATAAGCGGCACTATACCGATCTGCTGTCGCCGAAGCAGGCGGAATTTATCCGCAAGAAATGTGAGCAAGAAATCGAGTTTTTCAATTACGCCTACTAGGCCTCGTCGAAACCGCGACGGTCGCAGTCGGGTTCCAGAATGGTCCGCCATCCACGGCGCCATTCCATTCATATAAGGAAACGATCGAATGCAATCGTCGGATCTGTGGCCTCCGAATACCGTTTTTGTCGAAACCGGAATGCGCGACGGCCGAATCGCGGCCAGCTTGCTCCGAGCTGGCCTATCGAACTACCTCGGTTTGTCGTCGGATCGCCAGCGAGTTGCACGGATTCGATCGCAGCATCCCGAGTTGGCCAGCCACATCACGCATGCGCCCTGGCGCCGCAGCGTGGAAATGAACAATGCGCAGGTCGTGATTTTGTCTGGTTTCACGGTGCTGTACTTGTGGCGTTATCGTGCTTTGAGGCATGCCGAAGCGATTGCCTGGTCGGCCAATTTGAATGTCCTTACATACTTGGGGATGATCGGTTGGCTTGTATCGGCGCTGTTTTTCCGCAGGTTTAGCCGCCCGATCTGCGTCGAGTGTCGCACAGTCGATGGAAAGTCTCAGCAACTGTTTGTGAGCCGAGTTCTGCGCCGTAAGCCGCATCACCTGGCGGCTCGCCATTATATTCCTCACTCGCTCGGTCTAGGCGGCTTCTTCAAGGCGCTGGAGCGAATGGGCGTTTCATATGCGGTGCTGCGCTGGTTCGAAGGATTGCCGAACCATCGTGAAGGTCGCGACATTGATTTGCTTGTGGAGGACGCGAGGTTCGAAGAGGTCCGGGCGTTGCTGAATTCGCAGCCGGGCATCGAGCTGGCAGATATCTATACTCCGAGCGGGCTGCCCAAGTCGGATTATTTTGGCACGCCCTATTACCCCACGGAAAATGCTCGCCAGGCGCTTACTCGCACACGTCGCCATAGTGACTATTGCCAAGTGCCGGCCCCGCTCGACCACTTCAACATGTTGGTCTACCACGCGATCTACCACAACGGACCTCGCTCGGGGCTGCCAAGTCGAGATCAAGCGATCAAGCCAGAAGCGAAACCCGCTCACGATTACATTCGTATCCTCAACGAGCTGGCTGCGAAGCTCGGCATTCAGGTGGAGCTGACTCTCGAAGGGTTGCATGAATACTTGATGACCGTGGGTTGGGCACCACGGCCAGACATGCTGGCACGAATGGCTGCCCACTATACGCGAAATCCTTGGCTCAAAACACTCTCCGGCAAGCTGGGCGAAGAGGTCAACGACCATAGCTTGACGGTGTTCTGCATTCGTCAAAGGGCTGCCGAGCTAGGCCTGGATGACCTAGCGATCGAAGTCTTAAAGCGTGGCGGATGGAATATCGTTGCCGTGAAAAAACTTAGTGATGAGGAGTCCAAACGGACTGCTACCCATCTGCGTGGCGGCACTTGGGATAAAGGTGTCTTTCCCACTTCCGGCGGTCCGCCGTCTGTCATCGCGGTTGGTTACGATTTACAGCCCATCAAACCCACGAGAGCCCAGCGAAAGAAAGATCCAAACATCGTCAATGCTCGGCAGTTGGTGAAGTATGAGGTGCGCAAGGCGATCAACGCCCAGGTTAAACCCGACCAAGAGTTCAGCGCCATTCACTCCACAGACTTCGGTGGAGAGGCTTGGTATTGCCTGGAGTTGTGCATGCCCGAGCGATTGGACGAGATTAAAGCGACCATTGCCGAGTTGCGAAAGCCGAGCGTGCCAAGTCGCAAGGCAGCCTAATTTGCACGCGGCTTCTTTTGTTGCTTATGAGGCGTGTGATAACTTCGAAGTGGAGATTTCCCAGCTTGTTTTATGAGCTGTGGGAAGTAACAACGTCTCGTTTTCTGCTTGGTCATGGTCGTAAACACTAGGCTGCGCATCCAAGGCACGACGAGCAAAGAACTCATAGCGATTCAAGCGATGGGTGCGTATCTTTAACCCCAGCAAGGGAATCTTGTAGCGGCGCACCCGGTTGGGCCAATCGGCGAAATCCGCGAGATGCCGAAGATCACGCCCCCAGGGCTTGCGCAGCCCAGACTTATAGAGCAGTATGGTCAATGGGCTGCGACTGAACAGGTAAAGAGGCAGCATATTGAAGTCGAACAATATAGGCTGCCAGCCGTCGTGCGTATGCCGCACCCGGATGTTATTAGCGCAAAGGTCCAGGTCATACAACCCGGCGCCGTGGGCAGCCTTCACAATCATTCGGAGAGAGTTCAGCGTCTCGGGCGGTACCGCGCCTAATCGTTCAATCAGCGTCCGCAGGCGGATGCCTTCGATCCGTTGCTGGATGAAGAGGTGGCTGAAGCCGTCTCCTTCGCCGAATAGGGCGATCGGCCGTGCGACGAAGGGGCGGACATCTTCAATCGCGTAGATGTCGCAATTGCGGCGGAACTCAAACGCCGAGCGGGTAATTCCGTAACGGCGCCGGCATTTTTCCATCATGCTGGCACGGTAGACTTTGATTGCCACCGGCTCGCCTTGGTACGTGCCGGAGTAAACGACGCACCGTTGCCCCTCGCCGAGCAGGTTCTCGATCCGCACATCGGCTGGCAGACTAAGTTCCACGGTCCCCTCGTCCCCGAGAGTTCTCACGACGATCGCACTTGTGTGCTAGCGAGTTGTCGGAACTTCGACGGAAAGATGAAAAGAATACCCACCCCGCATGGGTACGTAATTCTTCGTCCAGTCATATGGGGTAGGTCAAACTTTGTCCATCGGAATGTGAAGATACGACGAAGGTAGTATTTAGGAGGTCAATTCCCAGACGATCTCAGCAACTGGAAATACTATTCGCTGAGCGCGATCGATAGCGGCGCATGCTGCGCTATGCGGCGACAAATCGCCATATAGTTAGACAACAAGGCGCCAGACGGAACCGCAGGAGAGCAAGGTAATGGCAGATCGCTTCTATGCTGCCTTGCGGACGACTTGAACGTCTTCGGCCGGTTGGCTCTCTGCCTGTGGAAAAGCGAACGGGAGAATGACCGGCAGCTGCGAGATGCCGTAAGAAGTGAACGTAAGCCGTTGCTTTTGTGTTTCGCGTCGAATCGCGTAGTTGTGTTGCCACATGCGATCGGATTCATAGCCTCGCTTGTGGAAGAGATGGACGCATACGGCGCGATGACGAACCTGCTTGCCGCGAATGCCAGCATTTTCCAGGCGTTCGCCTAACTCACGATCCAAGCCGCCGTAGCCCATTCGCTCGTCGAAGCCGTTGGCGGCCAGGATATCTGCCCGCCAGGCCGAGGTATTGTGGCCATTGAGCGTGGGATGGGTGAACGTCAAACGATCCCACAAGCCTTGCAAACGTGGATGGCGTCCCAGCCGAGTTCGGCTTTTGAAGCTTTGCACGAGCCCGTTTGCCCGCAACCATTGCGGATCGGTAGCTCGACCGGAGGTGACGTCGTCGATGCTGATTTGTTGGCTTAGTTCCTTGGGAAGCCAGACAGTGCCTCCGGACAAGAAGCGGCCTGGCTCGCGGAGGCTCATGTGGGTGCTGACGAAGTCGTTGCGCGGAATGCAGTCACCATCCGAAAGGATCAAGTATTCTGCCTCGGCTGAAGCGATCGCTCGATTGAGAATCGTGCATTTACGAAAGCCTTTGTCCGCATGCCAGACATGGTTGACCGGCACCGCCTGCGCTGAGAATCGTTCAATGAGCTGTTTGGTTTCGTTGGACGATCCATCGTCGGCCACGATCAATTCAAAATCGTGGAACGATTGCGACGCATACCCCCAAAGCACTTTTTCAAGTGCGCGGGGCGAGTTGTACGTGCTAATGATTACAGCAGCAGCTTTCATATCACTGCCCCTCCCCGGGCCGCGACCAACTCACGATGGCAATCGTGCAGCAACCCAATACCTTGGGAAGCTGATTGGTGTTGCATCGCTTTCAGCACGTTGATTACCGGGTCCACTGCAACTTTCGGCATGTAGTTTGTTGATCGAGATTCGCCTGGCCTGAAGCCGCCTGCTGTGACTGATTTTGCCTCGATGCGCGAACAAACTTCAATTGCTCAAAGTCGCGGGAAATTGGACGCAAATAATCTTGCCGTCACGATGAATTACCTGCAAAACCAACGACGAGATGGTGACAAGTGCGCGCACACAAAGGCGTCGCGGCAGATGTTATCGGCACTACGGGCCGAAAACCATAGCAACAATTTCTCGGAATCCCGGGAAAAATTAAAGAAATAGCAGTGATAGCATGCAGTCATTGCGACGTGTTGATGGGCCGCAATCCGTGGCGCGGCGGCGTGACTATATGGCAGGATATAGCAGGGGCGGCTGGGGCCTTTCTGCTGAAAAGAGTCCCTGGTATTTGGCGCCTTTTGAGGTCCCGCTCGGCTCTATGCGGCGAATGCGCGGAAGGCTTCCTCGATTGCGGCGGGGGCCGTCTTGCCGTGATGGAGCAGAATGCGATAGCGGAGCGTAATCGACTCCCCCTTTTTCAGCGTGAATGTGCCCTGCTTGGCTACGTCCGACGGTGGAAATTCTGCCTCGCCGAAGGGGTTTGCGGCAAACAAACCGTAGGTGCGCACGTGCCAGCGAGGCAGCGGACGGAAGCTTTTCGGATGGCACATGATAGCGATGCCGACCGTTTCGCCTTCAATCGGCCCGGTGTAATCGACCCAGCGAGCCGGCAAGCCCCAGGCATCGCCGTTTTCTTTGCCGTCGCTATTCACGATATGGCCACCCTGCTTGGCGTCGACGCGCATCGAGTCGGCCACCCGCACGGCGAACGTGCCTTCCTTGGTGTCGCCGAATGAGACATCGCCATCGGTGGCTTTGAGCGTAATCGCGAAGTCGATCCACCGACTGTCGTCCGCTCCTTTTCCAAAAACGACCGTGCGCTCGTCTTCACAAATTCGCTTGTCGCCGTCCATCCAGTCGTTGCGAGTCACTACTCGCGCTGTGTCGCCGCTAGAGACATCGACGAACTCGCGGTGGGCAATGTGGGCGCCGCTATCTTCCTTGTTGTCGTTCTTGTTGGCGGCCCAGTAGTTTGCTCCGTTCACCTTATCGTGAGTGAACCAAATCGATTGATGATGCGCGTGGTCCTTCGTGCCTTCTTTGGTCGCGGGAACGAAAGGGTACGAGCGGGTGATTGGTTTGCCGGTTGGGCCGATTACCGGCCACAGCGCCGGTGAATGGCCAGCTAGCGTAAGGTATTCCGTAAAGGGCTTGCCGTCGACCTTGATGGTAACGCCACGCTTGTTTCGTTCAGCCGTTACCTCGGCCATCGCAGCCGATGTGAAAATTGTCCAAGCCATAACTACGAAATAGCCAACCTGTTGAAAACTCATAGATTGTTACCTATTGATGCGGAGTAGCAGTAACGTCCAGTGGCATGTGCAACCGGCGAGGATCGCTGTACCCGTGGGAGGGCACAGTAGTACTTTAATAGAGGATGTCCGGGAATGCCGCGTGGCACGCCCTGACGCTTTAGGAAGGGCGTGGTTCGGCAGATCGTATGATCCACGCCCTTCGAAGACTCAGGGCGTGCCCCGCAAGTTTAAATTCCCGGACATCCTCACTTTAATTCGCAATCGCAAAGTGTGGCTTACGTGATTTCCGGAACTACGAAAGGCTTGCGGTCTTCGCGTCGCAATAATTCGTTTGCCGCGGTGTTGTTGGTGAATCGCTCGGTCGTGGGATCCATTTCCAGCCAAGCTCCTGCTGTGATGGCTGGCTTGTCGACATCCACCTCGTTCGCACGAAGATGGGCGAACATTCGTTCGAGCGACTCGCGCAAGCGCAGGTGCTTGTCGGCCGAGGCCAGGATTTCCTTAGCCGTATGCGGCTCACCTAATTGATGCGAGATCGTGCCTGTGTGGCAGAGGGCGCTGGAGATATGGCCGTCCAGAATGTCTGCGTGCAGATCGCTGCGTTTGCGCGAGCGGACAGCCGCGAGGAAATTCTGGAAGTGTTCGCGTTCGCCGCCGCCGTGGAACGTTTCGATCTCCTCGCCGTTCGGGCCGAATGCTTTGACTTCGTCGTACTTGCTGGTGCAAACTACCATGCCGTGCTCGCAATGCACGACCACGCCTACCCGCGAACCGTGATAGTCGTCCATCGAGTTGGACCAGGTGCTGGGATCTTTTTGCCCGGCCTTGGAGCTCGGCAGGCCGCGGGTTTCGAAGATGATCGGGGCCTCTGAGTAGTCATGTAGGACGACTTGCGTATTGGCGGTGTTGCCGGCGTCCTCGTAGCCGAAACGGCCGCCGAAGCTGACGATGCGCGGCGACAAGGCCGGCGCTCCCAGGAACCAGCGCGCAATATCCATCTGGTGGATACCTTGGTTACCCATGTCGCCACAACCGGTGTTGTAATCCCAGTGCCAATCGTAGTGGGGGTTGTAGCTGCCTTGCGAGTTCCGCTCTGGGCGAAATAGCTCAACTTTTGCCGCTGGCCCGCACCACAATTCGTAGTCGAGTTGCTCAGGAATAATTAGCGCTTTGTCACTCTTGCCAATCGACATGCGTGGTTTAAAGCAAGTGCCTACGATGTATTCGATCTTTCCCAGCTTGCCATTGTGGACGTAGTCGACGGCTTGCCGAATCGCTTCATGCGACCGGCTTTGCGTGCCGCACTGGATCATGCGCTGATATTTATCCGCCGCGTTGACGAGTTGCCGGCCTTCCCAAACGCGCTGGCTAACTGGCTTTTCGACGTACACATCCTTGCCGGCTTCCGCGGCGGCGATGGCGATTAGCGAATGGGTATGGTTTGGAGTGGCGATCGAAATGGCGTCGATGTCGTTCCGGTCGAGCAACTTGCGATAATCGACGAATTGATCGAGCTTGCGTCCGTGTTTCTTTTGGAACGCTTCGGCTGTTTGGCCAAGAACTTTGGAGTCGCAATCGCATAAAGCCACAAGGTGATCTTGGAATCCATCAATATGGCTCTTGCCACGGCCATTGAAGCCCACGACCGCCATACGGATTTGGCTGTTTACATCCGCCCGTGCGCTCATTGGCAGGACGCTGAACGCTGCCGCTGCGCCGGCCGCTTGCTTCAAAAATGTACGACGCGATTGCCTGGACATCGCAAAAGGCTCCTGCGGGGAAAGGATAGACCAATCAACATTGTAACACCGGTTCGCGGCCTCGTAACTATTCCGATTTTCGGGCGGATGATCCCGACTTTACGTCGGCACGTGGCTCGTTCGCTTCATCGGTTTCAACTCCGGTGATCAGCCGAGCAGATCGATCAAACGTGAAATAATTCCAAGCCCATTGGACCAATACGAGCAATCGATTACGAAACCCGATCAACTTCATCAAATGGATGAAGACCCACGTGACCCATGCCGGAAAGCCGCTGAATCGCCATTTGCCGAAGTCGGCGACGGCAGCCGATCGGCCGATGGTGGCCAAGTTGCCCAGATTGCGGTAATGAAACGTTGGCAAGGGGCGGTGTTGAAGGCGCGCCCGGATTAGCTGCGCAACAAATCGTCCTTGTTGAATGGCGACTGGCGCGACTCCTGGCAGCGGCTGGCCGCTTTCGTGAGTATAGCTGGCCATGTCTCCTAAAACGAAGGCTTCAGGATGTCCGGGAAGGGAAAGATCGGGCTCGACGAAGATGCGCCCGGCCCGGTCGAGCTTGGCGCCAGTTGCTTCGGCTAGCAATCTGGCCAAGGGAGAAGCTTCCACCCCTGCTGCCCAAATGACAGTGTTCGTTGCCAATTGTTCTTCGGCGCCCGCAAACTTTAGCGCGACGAAGTCCTCGGCAATATTGGTGACCAGCGTGTTGGTGCGCACAATGACCCCCAGTCGTTCGAGCGACTGCTGCGCTTTTGCCGATAGATCCGCTGGGTAGGCAGGGAGTATGCGGCCGCCGGCTTCCACTAAGATGATCCGCGAATCGGCAGGGTTGATGTGGCGGAACTCATGCTTGAGCGTGTGCCGCGCGATTTCGGCCATGGTGCCGGCTAGCTCCACGCCGGTTGGGCCGCCGCCTACCACGACGAAGGTCAGTAGCTTGTGACGTTCGTCAATTTCGGCGGCGTGTTCGGCCAACTCGAAGGCAGTGAGGATACGTCGACGAATCTCGGTCGCGTCTTCGATTGTTTTGAGGCCGGGAGCAAACTTCTCCCAGTCCAGGCGGCCGAAATAGCTGTCTTGGGACCCGGCAGCGACAATCAGTGTGTCGTAGCTGATTTGGCCATTGTCGAGGTAAACGATTCGTTTCTTTAAGTCGAAGTTGTGTACCGTGCCTAGCAGCACGTCGCAATTTGCCTGTCTGGCGACGATCGCGCGCAAGGGCATCGCGATGTTCGCCGGTGAAAGGCCTCCGGTTGCCACTTGATAGAGGAGCGGTTGGAAGAGGTGGAAGTTGCGACGGTCGATGAGCGTGATCTGGACATCGGCACGACGCAGGGTGAGCGCCGCGTTCAAGCCGCCGAAGCCGCCTCCGACTATGACGACGCGATGAACTCGTTCACCATTTGGTGTCACGCTCATTATTGTAGCTGGCGTGCTATAAAGTTTTGGATCGGAGCCCGCAGCGCAAGCAAGGGTGCTTGGTGTCGCGGTCAACAAATTCGCCTTGCTTGCGCTGCGGGCTTCAATCCGGGGCAAGATGGGTTTATTCCGGCAGTGGCTTGTCCTTCGTCTCGGGAGCGAACGGTAACGTTGCGAGGCCGACTAGAAAGATCGCGCACATTGCCATCGCCGAATAGCGCAAATTGGCTGGTGGGGTCGACGCAGCAAAGACCTTGGTTGACAGGAGGGCCGAAAAGAAGCTGCCAGCTGCCGCTGCGAATCGTCCCAGGTTGTAACAAAACGACGTGCCGGTGCTGCGCACTTGGCTGGGGAACAACTCGGGCAGATAAATCGCGAAGCCCGCGAAGACCGATAGCTGCGCCCCGCCCATGAGTGCGACCATCCAGTAGGCTTGCCCCGGCGTTTCCATCTTCCAGTAGACCAGGAAAGTGGTGACCAAGGCGGCGGAGAAACCGATTGCAAAGGCAGGCCGGCGTCCGAGCCCGATGGCCAGCTTGGTGAAGATCCACATACCGAAACCAGCACCTAGCATGTTGCAGATGTAGGCCCACGAAATGGCGGAGTCGACTTGCTTTTTGATTTCTGCCGGGGCAGTGTCCGGCGGCGCTTTCGCCGTGAAATAGGTAGTGAAAATGTTGCGCTGCAAGTCAGGAGCGTACTCGCCAATGGCCCACAGACCGACGACGCCCGTCGAGGCGATGAGCGAGCCGATGATCAGATTTCGGCGCCAGCGGTCCTCAGACAGCAGATCGCGATAAGGTGCGAGGATACTTCCCTTTGGCAGTCTGCCTTCTGCTTTGGCCTGGAGCCAGCGCGGCGGCTCGCGCAAGTAGCGACCAGTGACGATAACCAACAACGCCGGCACCGCGCCGACGAGAAACATGTATCTCCACCCCTGTCCAGGCGGAACAAATTGATTGTTCGGCAGCGCAGAGGAGATTGGCAAGAATAAACCCGCCGAAACGTTGCCAACAGTTGATAAGATTTGCAACATTCCCAGCGCGCCGGCGCGGGCCGAATCCGGCAATGTTTCCGCCAGCAACGCCACAGCCAGTCCAAACACGCCGCCGACGCCCAGGCCGGTTAAAAAGCGGCAAGCCGCAAAATCCCAATACGAATGACTGAAAAATGTCAGCCCGGTAAACACCGAGTAGATCAACACGGTGATGTTGAGCATGCGTGCTCTGCCCCAGCGATCGCCGAGCGCGCCGAAGATCAGGCCGCCGATGCCCCAACCGATGAGAAATATCGCGGTGACTTGCTTCCCAGCTGCTTGGACCGCACCTTCTGGCGCGCCTTCCAGCAACGTAGTCAACGCGGGGACTCGTGCCAATGAAAACAGCCGCTGATCCAAACAATCAAACAACCACGCGCCGCTCGCAACCAAAAAGACGAACCAATGATAGCCTGTCAGCTCGTGAGTCCAGCGTTGGCGTTCCTCGATCATTCCGCATTACTCGTTGGTTAGTTCGGCGTGCTCGGGCTCGGGCAGCCAGAATGACAGGATAAGATTCGCAAGGTACAAAAACGTGCCGACGGCCGCCGCCGCGGCTGCCATCTTCACACCGTCGGTCTTGCCCGGCATCACCAGCGCGAGCCCCGTGGCTACGAGCGCGAATGAGGTGCCGATCATTCGACCGCCGATATTGGCTGCAAAGCTCTCGCCGGTCCCGCGCAAATGCAGCGGGTACACGCGCGGCAGATAATTCCCCCAGAAGCTGAACTGGGCGACAGTGAACAGGCCGACCAGGAAGATGCCAATCGACAGCGCCGTTTGGCCCTGAGTCACGAGATAGATGAATACGATCGGGAGCAGTATCAGACCAGGGACCAGGAAGATGCGGATCAAGCGCCGCTGGCTAACAACCGTGGTTACGAGGATGGCCAGCACGAGTCGCCCGGCCAGACCGCCCCACTCTTGATTCTTCGAGACTTCGGCAGCGGTTTTCTGGACGATTTCGCCCGTTGTGCTTTTGATTTTCTTTTCGTCCAGGCCTTTCGTTGCATCCTTGATTCGCGCCTGCACGTCGGAAAGTGCAGGTACGATCTGCGGGATCTGCTGGATCGCTCCGAAAGCCACGCCAAAGCTGCAGGCCATCATGAGCGTTGTAATGATTGTGGTGCGCCGCAAGCCTGGGGCAAACAATTCGGCGATGCTGGGCCGCCGCAACGTGCCGGCCGCTCGTTTGGCCTGCCACGCCGGAGACTCAGGCAAAAACGGTCGAACGAGTATAAGCGGGATCGCGGGGACGAGACCGGACATCAGCGTGTAGCGCCAGGCTGCATGCGGATCGTGGATATTGCCGAGCGACGAAAGCCATTGGGGGAGCTCAATCGCAGGAAAACCCGCGGCGTGGGTCACGATCCAGTGATTGGCCATGGCGACCATGATTCCACCGAACGATGAAAAGAATTGTGTATAGCCTAACACTCGTTCGCGTTGCTGCCGCTCCGGAAATAGCTCGGCCAGCCACGCCGTGGCCGCCACGAACTCGACACACACGCCGACGAACGTCGTGCATCGGAAAAAGAGCAGCATCCAGATCGACGTCGAAAATCCGGCCGCGAACGCGGAAAATGCATATAACAAGATGCTCCAGGTGAGGATGCGCCGCCGCCCGAGTCGATCCGTCAGGTAGCCGCCGAGCAAACCAAAAACGCCGCCTACGAGCGCGGGAATAAAAAACAACAGGCCACGCCACAGATTGAACGCCGGCGAACCCGGCGGCGCGTTCATCAACTCCAGCAGTGCCGGGCGCAGGATCAAAGGCAACACCAACAGTTCATACGTATCAAACGCAAAACCAATCGCAGCGATGATGCAGATCGTCCACTGTATCGGCGTCAGCCGTTGAGAATTCGCCATGAATCGCCTGCCAATTGCTTGCCGAAAGATTAGCCTCACGAGAAACGCGAGCCAGCATTCTAGCAGAGAGCGACGTTGTGGCGAAGGTGGTGGGCACCACGTGCCGGCTTGTTTCTATAAAGCGGTGGCATGCGCCTCGGCAAAAATGACGACAACTATCTTACCCGATGATCACGCGTGGCTGTCTGGTGGGATCCGGCTCGGCCTTGAGAATTAGTTCGCGAACGAGCCAGGGAACATTCCCTTCGCCGAATAGCAGGAAGCTCAGGTTGGCCGCGAGGGGACTTTCGCCCGACCATCCGAAGTGAATTTCCGGTGGTTTTCCTGTTTTCGACAACTCGAGTGCCACGGTCGCGACCGCGTGCGCTACCGACGCACACCGCGTAAGCCGCAAGAGGAATCGCTCGTTCTCTTCGGTGACCTCGATCATCGGGTTGTGATGAAACTCACTGGGGTCGCCCACGGTGGCTTCCACGAAAACGATCGGCACATTGCGTTCGAGGCGGTGAACGCGCCGGATTTTCTCTTCTTTTTCTGCGATGGTGTGGTGGCCCGGGCGATGTGGCACGAGCACGGGGAACTCGAGGTGTCGCAGCGCGTCCCAAAGAAATCGCGAGGTTTCGTCGACGAAATCGAATTTCTCGAAGCGTAGCTCGGTGCTTCGCCGCGTGCGCGAGACGATCGAGAACACGAGCGTCGCGAGCACGAAGGTTCCGGCGATTTTGATGCCGTCCGGTTTTTCGATCACGATGGCGACGGTGGTGTAAAGGAACACGAACACGGCGAGCAAGAATCCTTTGTTGAGCCGTTGCCAGGCGTTGCCATTCCGCTTGCGATAGTCGTCGATGGTCACGGCGATCGCGCCACCGGACATCAATACCATCACCCCGGTCGCGTAAGCACCGCCCTGTTTGGCGACGTTCGCATCGAAAATCCAAGTGACGAATAAATTGATTCCCGTGAACACGATGACGAGCCATCGCACGGCCTCGGCCCACCGTGGGGCCATGCCGAAGCGAGGCAAGTAACGCGGCACCAGATTGAGCAGCCCCGACATCGCTGCCGCGCCGGCAAACCACAGAATCGCTACAGTGCTAATGTCGTAGATCGTTCCAAACACGCTGCCAAAGAGCAACGGATTGATACGGTACGCGCCCTCGCCGTGCGCCACGTAAGCCAACGCGCGGTTGGCCGCTTCGCCGTTGGGCTCCAGCGAATGCGGATCGATGAGCATCGCCGTTACGACGCTCGAACCAAACAGCATGAACGACATAATGATCGCGGCGGTGACCAACAGCTTTTTCGCGTTACGGATGCGACCCCTCGGGCGATGCGGGTCGTCGCCGTGGTCTCCGCGTACGAGCGGCATCACGGCCACGCTTGTTTCGAAACCGCTGAGCCCTAACGCGAGTTTGGGAAAGAAAATCAAACAAGCGGCAATCACCGCCAGCGCGCCTTTGCCTTCGTGCTCGATGTGCCAGTTGCCGTCCATCACATCCCGATACCAGGTCGCGATAAGACTCGGGTGGCCGAGAAGATAGACGAGCCCACTGGTGAGCACGATCGCGTTTAGCGCCAAATAAACGGCGACGATTCCAACCGCGATCGCAATGACTTCCTTGAAGCCGCGCAGGAACATGCCGCCCAGCAACACAAGTAGGAATGCCGTCAGCAGCATCTGACTGTGCAAGAGGGGCGGCGTGTTTATCCAAAAAGGATTATGAACCAAGTGCTCTGCGGCATCGGCGGCAGACAGGGTTTGCGTGATCACGAAATCTGTTGCCGCGAAGCCGAGCAGAATGAGCACCAGGAACTTGGCTGTCCAACCGTGGAGCAGCCGCTCGAGCATCGAAATCGAACCGTGCCCCAGCGGCGATTCCTCCGCCACGCGGCAATACACCGGCACCGCGCAGCCAAGTGTGACCAGGATCAACACAATAGTGGCGAGTGGCGCAAGCAGGCCGACGGCCGCGAATGCGATCGATGGCTGATACCCGAGCGTGCTGAAATAGTCCACGCCGGTCAGGCACATCACCCAGAGCCAGAAGCTCTGGTGTTCGGGCGGCTTAAGCACCGCGGTCGATGGAGTGAGCTGCCGCGTATCGACATAGTCCACCGAGTCGGTGAACTTCGGTCCAGGTTTTTCAGACTGCGGCGCGGCCGGGGCGCCAAAGGTGTTCATTTCGAGCTGCTCTTCGCCGCGTTTTCAGCCTGGGCACGGAATCGCTCCGAATGCCGCAGAAGCCGCGCTTTGGCGGGCTTGCTGCGACGCGTGCCTGCCAATCGTTTGTACTTGTCCGCAAGTGCGGTTTTCACTTCAACAATATTCTTCATTGCCGATTTCTTGGTCATGGTAAATTCCTTCCCGTTAATATTAAGCGAAATATTCGATACGCGAGCCGCTAGTGCTGTGCGTAAGATACGGACGCGTGCCGTGTGTTAAATATTGTATCAATCAGCCAGAGCGGCGAATCTGGTTTCTAATGTTTCCAGCCCTACGCGAATGCAATCAATATCGCCGAAAATGCTGAATAGTTGACAGCCCAATTCGCGGCAAACCCGCGCATGTTCCGGATCACGCGACAATATTCCCCAGGCCTTACCTGCTTTCTTCGTGGCTGCCGCCACCTTCTTCAACGCTTCGATGCACTTGGGGTGTAGATAATCCCCCGGTACGCCAAACGTAACAGATAGATCGGCCGGACCCACGAAGAGCCAATCCACGCCTTTCGTGGCTGCGATCTGGTCCGCGATATC
>CAZJWY010000033.1:0-26601 GCA_964549545.1 uncultured Planctomycetaceae bacterium
GGGCGGCGGCATGGGCGGCATGGGTGGTGGAATGGGCGGTATGGGTGGCGGTGGCGGCATGTTCAGCGTGCCCGAAGAAGAACGCCCGGCAACCGAGGCCACGAATCCGTCGGCCGCGACCACCAAAGCGCAGCCTGTGAGCAGCACCGAGTCGGACAACGTCGTGAAGAGCGAGCCGTCTAAAGTGGCTGCGGTTGCGGTCGATGTTTCACAAAAGCCCGATGACTTCTGGAACGCCTACTTCAGTAAGCAGCAAGCGGACCCAGCCGTAGTTCGCGAGAGCGTCCGGCAACTGATGGGCGATAAGCAGTTGGACCAGGTGATCGCGCTCATCCAGGCGGCTTTACGCAACGGGCAGGTTCAACCGTGGATGTACGAGTCGCTGGGCATCGCGATGGAACTAGCGGGACGGTCGAAGAGCGAAATCGAGCGGGCCGTCATGTCGGCGGCCGACTTCAGCAACTCGGCCGATGAGTTGATGTACATCGCCAAGTACACGTCGCGCATCGGGCTCGACCGGCGGTCGATGCTGCTTTATCAGCAGGTAGTCAAAATCGAGCCGCTCCGAAGCGAAGCGTATGCGCTTGGTTTGCGGGCGGCCGAGCGGTGCGACGATGTCGCGGGAATTCGCTGGGCGACGGTCGGCATTTTGAGTCAGGCCTGGCCAAACAACATGGTCGAGATCGAGAAAACGGCCTCGCGCACCGCCAAGGCGACGCTCGAGCGGCTCGCCAGCGAAGGCCGTAAAGACGAGCAGAAAGAATTCTTCAAAGAGCTGCAAGAAGCGGTGGTTCGTGATTGCGTGGTGCAGGTTTCTTGGACGGGTGACGCTGATATCGATGTGTCGGTAGAAGAGCCGACGGGCACAATCTGCTCGGCAAGCGAGCCGCGCACCCTCGGCGGCGGCGTCAGCCTTGGCGACTCCTATTCGCTCGAAGGCAACTCGGACGAAGGCTCGAGCGAGGTTTACGTTTGCCCGAAAGGCTTTGGTGGAAAGTACCGTGTACGAATTCATAAAGTGTGGGGTGAGGTAACTGCCGGTAAAGTGACGGTCGACGTGTACACTCACCTGCGCTCTGGCGACATGCAACACGAGCGACAACAACTTGAAATTAGCGATAAGGACACGATGGTCGTGTTCGATCTGAATCATGGCCGCCGCAGTGAGCCGCTGGAATCGGCACAACTGGCCGGCGCCGTTCAGCGACAGGAAGTTCTCAGCCGCAGCGTGCTGGCTCAGGAGATGGCGGATAGTGCCGATCCCAGTGCGGCGGCTGGTGTTGGCGGCAACCGGGCATTGAATGCCTTCGCTCGGCGCGCGGCCTTCTTTAATGGGCTGCGCGGCAGCGTTGGTTACCAGCCGATTATCCAGACGTTGAACGACGGCCCGACTTTGATGGCCAGCGCCGTCGTATCGGCTGATCGTCGTTATGTGCGGATCGCGGCGTCGCCCTCGTTCAACACGGTCGGAAATGTGCAAACCTTTACATTTGCCGGCCAGGCACAACAGAACAATGGCAATGGTAACGGAACGGGGACTGGCACCGGTACCGGTACTGGAACAACGCCGTAACCGCGCTTAGGCCTGCGAAGCGAGCAGCCAAACCAGGATGCCCTTCTGCACGTGCATCCGATTGGCGGCTTGTTCGACAATCACGCTATTGGGCCCGTCCATCACTTCGTCGGTGACTTCTTCGCCGCGGTTGGCGGGAAGGCAGTGGAGGAAGAGGGCATCTTTCGGGGCGGCCGACATGAGCTTCGCGTTCACCTGGTAATCGGCGAAGTCGCGTTTGCGTTTCTCCTTTTCGCCTTCCTGGCCCATGCTGGCCCAGACATCGGTATAGATGGCTGAAGCCCCGCGAACAGCAGCCACGGGGTCGTGCGTCGTCGTGATCTCGAGGCTGGGGTAATCGCGCCGCGCTTGCTGGATGAACTCGGCATCCAACTCGTAGCCAGGAGGCGTGCAAACCGACACTCGAATGCCCAGGTGGCCACAACCCTCGACCAAGCTACGAAGCACATTGTTGCCATCGCCGACCCAGGCCAAAGTCAGGCCGGCGAGCGTTCCGTGATTTTCCTGGAGCGTGTACAGATCGGCCAGCGCTTGGCAGGGATGCGCGAGATCGGTCAGTCCGTTGATGACCGAGCAGGACGAATACTTCGCGAAGTCGACAACGGTCGAGTGGCGCTTCGAGCGAATCACGACGACATCGACCATCTCGCTAAGCACGCGCGAGAAGTCGGCCATGCTTTCCCGTTTGCCGAAGCCGGCGTCGTCGCCGAGCATCATGCTGCTGCCGCCCAGGTGAGCCATCCCGGCCTCGAAGCTGACGCGGGTCCGAAGCGATTGCTTTTCGAACAACAGCGCCAACATGCGGCCCGGCAACAACGGCTCACGCAGGCCCTGGCCAAATTTAGTTTTCAGGTCTTCGGTAATCGAGAAAATCCGCTGAATCTCGGCAGCGGAAACGTCGGCGAGCGTAATCAAATGCCGCATAGTAATAGTTGGGAATGAGGAAGGGGGAGTGGGGAAAAAGAGAAGCAGTGGAATTCACTCCTTGCTTATTGTTCCCTGCTCGTTCGTAAAACATTCGCCAGGATTTCGCATCCTTCGTCCACCTGCTCGTCGCTTAGTGTCATTGCCGGCAATAGGCGAATCACGGTTTGCTGGGTGCAGTTGATCAGCAGGCCCTGATCCAGACATTTCTGCACCAACGGACCACCATCGATCGTTAGCTCCAAGCCGATCATGAGGCCGCACACGCGCAGTTCTTTGACAATTGGCAATTCGTCGACCAGCGGCGCCAGCCGCTGACGGAATCGCTCGCCGATTTCGACGGCGCGATCGAGCAACCCTTCGTCTTCGATGGTTTCGATCGTGGCGATGCCGGCCCGGGCGGCGATCGGGTTGCCGCCGAATGTGGCGGCATGCATTCCTGGCCGCAAGCTCGGGGCAATTTCGGCCGTGGTCAACAGCGCCGCTCCGGCGATGCCTCCACACAGGCTCTTGGCAAGCGTCATGATATCCGGCACAACGCCCGAGTGCTGATAGGCAAACCACTTTCCAGTGCGACCGCAGCCGCTTTGCACTTCGTCGAAGATGAGCAACAACTCGTTTTCATCGGCTAGTTGGCGCAAACCTTTGAGAAACCCAGGTGGCGGAATTCGAATACCGCCTTCGCCTTGGATCGGCTCGATCATAATGGCGCATGTTTCGCCGTCGACGAGTTTCTTTACCGCGTCCAAATCACCGAACGGAGCATAGGCGAAGCCCGGCAGCAGGGGCCCGATTCCCTCATGGTACTTTGGCTGGGCCGTTGCGCTTGTGGCGCCATACGTGCGGCCATGAAACCCGCCGCGGAACGTGATGATCTTGGTTCGGTTGGCCGGCGCATGAAGCCGGGCCAGCTTGATCGCCGCCTCGTTGGCTTCCGCGCCCGAGTTACAGAAAAACGCCTTGCCGCCAAAGCTATGCTGCGAGAGCAACTGAGCCCAGCGGCCTTGGGCTTCCATGTACCATGTATTCGGCGCGTGAATCAGCTCGGCTACCTGTTGCTGAACAGCCTCCACGACCCGCGGCGGACAGTGGCCCAGCAAGTTGCAACCCCAGCCAGGAAAGAAGTCGAGATACTGCCGTCCCTGGTCGTCCCAAACCAGCGAACCCTCGCCGCGCACCAAGCTCACGGGAAAGCGCGTGTAATTCGGCACCACGTATTTGGCGAACAACTCCGCCGTTTGAGGATTCATCGTATTCGTTGCGGTGGCGGCCAAGAGGTTCTTCCTTACAAAGGCAGAGATGCTCAAAAAACTGGTAATTTGTTACTCTATCCCGAAAGCGCCTGAAAATTAAGCCTTGTTGCCGATAGACGACGCCCCGTTCGGTAAGGTTCACGAAGTAATTGCCTGGCTGACCCAGTGCTGCAGCAAGAATTTGACAGATCAAGGGAATATAATAAAATTATTATATCACATCGAGTGGGGACGAGAATGCCTTCCACCGAAGTTCGACTTTATCAAGATTTGGATGGCGCCATTCCGGTCCTCCAATGGTTGAAAGAACTTCAGCAGACAAATCGCAAGGCCTTCGAAAAATGTTTGTTCTTGCTCAACTTGCTGGAAGAGTTTGGGCGCGACTTGCGGCGGCCCAGAGCCGACTTGTTGCGGGACGGTGTTTACGAACTGCGTACGGAAGTTCGAAACGTTCACTACCGATTGCTGTATGGATTCGTAGGCAAGGATATCGTCATCGTCTCGCACGGATTGACAAAAGAAGCAAAAGTGCCGGACCGAGACATTGATCTTGCGGCAAGTCGTATCCAATTGGTTCGTCAATCACCGCAAAAACACACAGCAATAAGGAAAATCATCGATGCCCAAGAGAACGACTAACGCGCTCGACATTATTCGCAGCGAAACAGGCGTCGACCCACGTACGGATTCGAACGTACAGGCTTACCGCAGGTCATTCGAAATTGCGCAAATGATTTACGACGCCCGAACAACAGCGGGACTCACCCAACAGCAACTTGCCGATCTGATTGGCACGAAGCAACCTGTCGTATCACAACTAGAGAGTGCCGACTACGAGGGACAATCGCTTGCCATGTTGGAGCGCATCGCCGCGGCTCTTCATCTGGAAGTGCAGCTTCGCCTGGTGCCAGCCAATGTCGAGTAGCAATAAGGCAGCGATTACGCCGCAATCCGCCCCGCACAACATCTTCACGAAGCAATAATCTCAGTACCGATGCCCTGGTTCGTGTAAATCTCGAGCATCAGCGAGTGACGAATTCGGCCGTCGATAATGTGAATCTTCCGCACGCCCTTTTGCAAGGTTTCGAGGCAGGCCTCGACTTTCGGTATCATGCCCGACTCGATCGCTCCTTCGGCAATTAAGCGGTGGGCGTCCTTCGCGGTCAGGGAGTGAATCAAGGAATCTGGGTCGTTTTTGTCGTGGCGCACGCCGTTGACATCGCTGAGAAAAACCAACTTCTCCGCTCCAAGCGCCTGGGCCACGGCGGTGGCCGCGGTGTCGGCATTGACGTTGAGCCGCTCGCCTGTTTCAGTTTCACACATCGAAGGGATGATAGGCACCTGGCCGGCGTAGCACAGATTTTCGATCGTGTCTCGATCCACTCGCGTCACGCGGCCTACGTGCCCCAGATCGATCGGCTGGCCGTCTTCGCCGGGTAGTGCCAGTCGTTCGCCAAACAAGACGTTGTTGTTCTGCTCGCCGGCAAAGTTCAACGGCATCGCCCGACCGCCGAGATCTTCGATGTGCGCGGCGATGCTTTCATTGATTTCGCCAGCCAGCACTCGCTCGACGATCTTCAGCGTCGCATCGTCGGTGTACCGCCGGCCAAGGATGAATCGCGGCTCGATCTTGGCCTCGGCCATCGCTCGGGTAATCGCGGCCCCGCCGCCATGGACCACGATCGGCCGCATGCCGACGGTTTCCATGAACACGATGTCAATGAGCAGATGCCGCAGCGCGTCGACGTCTTCCATCACGCTGCCGCCAAGCTTGATGACCGTGATCTTCTCGCGAAACTGGCGAATCCAACCCATCGCTTCGATTAACAGGTCGGCTTTTTCAATCGCGTCTTGGACCACGGGCTGTTCATTTGCTTTGCTAGAGAAAGAAAGGACGCAAGTCGCATCGCGAGGTTCGCTACCGATCCGACTTCCATCCGCGTTTTTTCGAGAAAATCCATTCTAAAAACGGCTGCTACCAGGGTCAACGAGCCACGTCCTGCCCCGGTGCAGCAATGGATTTTGGCGGCAGCGGATACGGTCGTGAAGTGAAAGGGGAATGCGTTATTCTCCCGGCCGAAACGGCCAGGCTATATAGCCGATCCGTCTCGGATCGTTCCGAGTGCTGCCAATAGCGCCGCTCGACCACGAATCTTTACCACACCCTCATGCCGCCGCCACTAGAGCAAAACGCCTGTTCGTGGGAAGATGAGTCGCAGGCACTTCGTTTTGTTCAACCGCTCGCAAATCTACCATGCACAAACCACTGGCGATCATTCTCGCGGCCGGCCAAGGGAAGCGCATGGGGTCGGATTTGCCCAAAGTGCTCGTGCCGGTCGACGGGCGGGCGATGATTCGCTATGTGATCGACGCCGTGCGTGGGGCTGGCATCGAGCGCATTTTGGTCGTCGTGGGCTTCCGTGCCGACCTGGTGCGACGCGAGTTGGCCAACGAACCGGGGCTGGAGTTCGTTGTGCAAACCGAGCAACTGGGGACCGGGCACGCCGTGAAGATGTGTAGCGACAGGCTGGAAGGTCACGAAGGGCCGGTGCTGATCCTCGCCGGCGATTCGCCGATGGTGCAGGTATCGTCGCTCCGCTCGCTCCTGGCCGATTTCGCCTCGCGCCGCCGAGCTTGCCTGATGGGCACGGGTAAAAAAGAGAATCCGACTGGATTAGGCCGCATCGTTCGTGACAAAAATGGCGAGTTCGCGGCGATCGTCGAAGAGAAAGACGCCACGCCCGAACAACGGGCAATTACCGAGGTCAATCTCAGCACCTACGTCTTTCGCCCCGAGGCCCTCTTGTCGTCACTGCAACAACTGACCGCCAACAATGCTCAAGGTGAGTATTACCTGACGGATTGTCCTAGTGTCTTGAAGGCAGACGGCCAGGGGGTCGACGCCCTGTGCGTGCTGCAACCGATCGAAGCGCTAAGCATCAATACCAAGGAAGAGCTGGCGATCGTCGAAGCCGAAATGCAAAAACTGGCCGCCTCGCCGCCCCCAGAACCGGACAACCCCAGCAGCCCTGCAAGCGCCAAGGCAGCTCGCGCGGCCAAGCCCAAATCCTCCATCCGCAAGAAGACGAAATGAACGACCTCAAGATTTTTAGCGGCACCGCGAATCAGTCGCTGGCCAAGCGGATTACGGATTATTTGGGAGTGCCGCTGGGAGACATCGCGCTCGGCAAATTTCCCGACGGCGAAATCTCCTGCAAGATCAACGAAGATATTCGCGGGCGCGACGTGTTTCTCATCCAGCCGACCTGCCCGCCGGTCAATGAGAACATCATGCAACTGCTGGTGATGATCGACAGCGCGTTGCGAGCCAGCGCCGATCGCATCACCGCCGTGATTCCCTACTTCGGCTACGCGCGGCAGGACCGCAAGGACGAAGGCCGCGTGCCGATCACGGCCAAACTGGTGGCGAACCTGATTACGCGGGCTGGCGCCAATCGCGTATTGACGATGGATCTGCACGCCGCCCAGATTCAAGGCTTTTTCGACGTGCCAGTGGATCATTTGTACGCCGCCCCGGTGTTAAACGATTACTTTCTGCATTCGGGAATCGATTTATCAAACGCGGTCGTTGTGAGCCCCGACGAAGGAAGCATCAAGCGCGCTCTCGGACACGCCAAGCGAATCGGCGGCACTCTGGCGATCATCGATAAACGCCGGACTAGCCCCGACAAAACCGTGCAGGCACACATCCTGGGCGGCGAAGTCAAAGGCAAGGTCGCCCTGATGTTCGACGACATGATCAGCACCGCCGGCTCGATCACGGGCGCTGCGCGGGTGCTGCATGAGCAAGGCGTGAAGGAAATTCACGTCGGCGCTTCGCATGCCGTGCTTTGCGGCCCGGCGATCGAACGGCTCAAGGCAGCCAACCTCGCCAGCCTCGTGGTCACCGACTCGATCCCGCTCAGCGAGGAGCAGATCCTGCCGCAAACTCGTGTGCTGTCGGTCGCCCAACTACTGGGCGAGGCGATCAAGCGAATTCACCGCAACGAATCGGTCAGCCGGTTGTTCCGCTAGAGCAACTTACCAAATTGCGTTCCGCAGTAGATCAAAGAACAAACGCAGTTTAGCGTCGGCCGCCAGGCCGAATTAAGCTCGTCTTCCAAGTGGCCAAAAATTTCGGTTGCAATTCCATCCCAACCTGATATGCTAGGGCATTACATATACTAATGTATATGCATCACTAGGCCACACGCCTGAATTCAAGTCGAACCCGAGCCACCAGTAAAGTAAATGGTAGCCCCATCGCTGGCGGTTTGGCTCGATTTCAGCGTAAAGCCTCTAGCGCCTCGACGGCTCCACTCACCGTCGAGTCGCAGTGGATCGTTCTTTGAAAAGTTATCCATGTGCATCTCAACCAGATTCCGCGCGAATGCTGCGCGCACTTCCAGAGGCACGCCTTCCGAAACGCAATCGGACCACCGAGACCGACAGTCGCTTGAATGCGCGCAACAATTCGCATAAATGCCTTATTTGTGCGTGCTGGCCTCGAGCGCCGAGACGGAATTTACCGACCCTTTCCGCAATCGGTGCGGGCAATACCCCCGGGTTTTGCGCCGCCGACTGGGACCCCTTTGGCCGCGCACGGAATTTAACGCGATGCCTCCCAAGCACTTACGACGCGAAACCCCGAAACCGCCGATGCAAAACCCACCTGAATCGCGGAAAAAGGCGTTTTCCGGGCGTTTTTCGGGTGACTTGCCCTCTCTGCTAATGACCTGTCAACCACGGCCTACTTGGGCTTGAACGCCAGCTATTAGAAGGGCACAATGATTGGTTCCCTGCCTCGCGGCCAATCGGGCCTGCTGAGGCAGCTACCGTACAAATATCTCCGCATTTGCGAGTCGCATGGTCATGGCCGATTCATTGAAAGTCGAAAAGCGTAAGTCCCTGGGAAAACGGAACAACGAACGGCTCCGCCGCGCGGGCCGGTTACCGGCTGTCCTCTACGGCCACGGCGAAGAATCGGTAAGCCTCTCGCTGGTCTCGGACCAGGTCGAAGCGTCGTTGCGGCATGGCGCCAAGGTGGTCGATCTCAACGGCGATGCCGACGGCAAAGCCCTGCTGCAAGATGTGCAGTGGGATACGTTCTATCAAAACGTGTTGCACGTCGATTTGCTCCGCGTCCATGCCGGCGAAAAGGTAACGGTCGAGGTGCCCATCGAGCTCCGCGGCGAAGCGACTGGCGTTCGCGAAGGCGGCATCCTCGAGCAAGTGCTGCACTCGGTCGAAATCGAAGTCGCGCTGGATGTGATTCCTGAAAAGCTCCACATCAGCGTCAAGAACCTGCAAGTCGGTGGTCACCTCACTTTGAAGGACATCAGCGACCTGCCGCCAGGAGCGACGATCGTCGGCGACGAAGAGGAAATGGTCGTTCACTGCGTGAAGCCGTCCGAGGAAGAAGAAGCGACTGGCGAGCAAGGCGAAGCAGCCGAGCCGGAAGTCATCGGCAAGGGCAAGGACGACGAAGAGGAAGAAGCCGAAGGAAAAGAATAGCAGTCGAGCAGGGAGCATGGAGCCGGGAATACCGAGTCATCAATTCCCTGTTCCTCGCTGTCATGAAACTAATCGTCGGCTTAGGCAACGTTGGGAGAAGTTACGAAAAAACAAGGCACAACATCGGCTTCGAAGTGCTCGAAGCACTCGCCGCCCGCTCGCCGGACGCGAGTGCGAAAGAGAAGTTCGACGGCCGGATAATGGACGCGACGGTCGCTGGCCAGCGGTCGCTCCTGTTGTGGCCACATACTCTGATGAATCAGAGTGGCCAGAGCGTGCGGGCTGCAGCCGATTTTTATCAGTTGCTGCCGGCAGATTTGTTGGTCATCTGCGACGACTTCAACCTGCCGCTGGGCAAGTTGCGTCTTCGCAGCAGCGGCTCGGCCGGCGGACAAAAGGGATTGGACGACATCATCAAGCGGCTCGGAACGGGTGAGTTCAGCCGCTTGAGAATCGGCATCGGGCCCGTGCCCGACGCCTGGGATGCCGCCGACTTTGTATTGGGAAAGTTCGGCTCGTCCGACCGGGCAATCGTCAATGAGTCGATCGACCGGGCGGTGGATGCGGTCGAATGTTGGATAGGAAATGGAATCGCGGTTGCGATGAATCGATTTAATTAAAAGCTGTTAGCTCTTAGCTATCAGCTATTAGCCGGAAAGGAATGGGCTAATAGCTAACGGCTAATAGCTAATCGCTTTCCCACACAGGAGTTTTCACTTGGAAGTCCGATCAAACGTTTATGAAACGATGATCATTTTCGATTCGAACCGGTACGCGCGCGAGCGAGCGGGCCTGCCGGCCGAAGTCGAAAAGATGATCCAGGCCGGCGGCGGCGAAGTGCTCGTCAGCCGGCTCTGGGAAGAACGTCGCTTGGCGTACCCGATCAATGGCCAGCGCAAAGGAACCTACTGGTTGATCTATTTCCGCGGCCCCAGTTCGATCCTGACGGGCCTCAATCGGGAATGGGAAATCCACGACGGCATCCTGCGACACCTCGTGTTGAAGGTCCACCCACATCTGGTCGACGTCGTGCTCGAACACGCCAAGGCCGGCCCTGCTCCGGCGGCCCCTGCCGCGGTTGCCGCGCCCGCTGGCCGGACAGTGGATGTGGAAGTTCCAGATATCGACTTGAACAACTAGTCGCAGAAAAATCGACGCACTTTCCCCAACTTCGTCGTTATTTTCCGCGGGTTTATCAGCCCTAGAAGACTTTGGTTGCCTGGCCTTTGCTGTTTTGATATTTTCAAGATTACCGGAACGAGTGTTCAGTACCCTAGTGTAATCAATCGAGAGGCGGTTCTGTGGAACCTCGCTCGATTGGAAAGAAGACAGTCATGGCGAGCTTTAACCGAGTTATCCTGGTTGGAAATTTAACCCGCGATCCCGAGCTGCGGTACATTCCCAGCGGCACGGCCGTATCGGACATCGGCCTCGCGGTGAACGATCGTGTGAAAAAGGGCGATCAGTGGGTCGATGAAGTAACGTTCGTCGACGTCACGCTGTGGGGCCGGACGGCCGAAATCGCCAACGAATATCTCAGCAAGGGCTCGCCCGTTTTGATCGAGGGACGCTTGAAGCTCGACCGCTGGGAAAAGGACGGCCAAAAGCACTCCAAGCTGAGGGTTACTGCCGACAAGCTGCAAATGCTTGGTTCCAAGGAAGGCGCTCGTGGCGGTGGCGGCGCAGGCAGCCGACGCAGCAGTGGCGGCGGAGGTGGCGGCGATTCGTCGCAATACGACGACTCCGACTACATGCCGGCAGGCGGCCCGCCGCCGGTCGACGATATTCCCTTCTAAATAAACCACACCTGCAACGAACATCACTATCCTTCATCGAACACTTACGTAGCCATGAGAACGAAACACCGCAAACTCCGCCACAAGCCCCTCACTCCTTTCAAGCCGCTCCCTAAGGGCGAGCGGGGTGGCGTCGAGCTGTTGCTCATCCACAATGTCGAGCATGTTGGCAAGCAGGGCCAGGTCGTCGAGGTGAAGAAAGGCTACGCCTACAACTACCTCATTCCACAAGGCTTGGCGATCCAGGCGAGCGATCATCACAAGCGGATGGTCGAAAAGCACAAGGCCAAGCTGCAACAGATCGAGTTGGCCCGTCAGGCCGAGCTGCGCAAGCAAGCCGCCGAACTGGCCAAGCAGAGCATCACGATCGAGGCCAACGCCACTGAAGATGGCCACCTGTACGGAAGCGTTGGCGCGATAGAAATCGTCGCGGCGCTCAAGGCCAACGAAGTCCATCTGTCGACCGATCAGATTCGCCTCGAAGGCCCGCTCAAGGAACTCGGTTTGTACACCGTTCGGGTTCGCTACTCGAGCGAAGTCGAAGGCGAGCTCAAGGTGTGGGTCGTGCCGACAGTGGCGACCGACAACGCCTGACGAAATTAAGAAGGGGAGAGTGGGAGATAGGGAGACGGGGAGATTCAAGGGCAACGCTTTTGCCGCCTTCCTCCCCATCTCCCATTCTCCCCCTCTCCCACTCTACCTCAACAGACGGATCGACCTGTGGCCACGGTAGAAAAACAGCCGCGCAATTCCAGCACCAGCAGCGTCGGCGAGTTGCTCGATCGCCAACCGCCCCGTAGCGTCGAGGCCGAACGGGCCGTTCTGGGCAGCCTGCTGCTACTGCCTGAAGCCTGCGATGAAGTCGCCCTCTTGATCCGTCCCGAAGACTTCTACGACGGCGCTCACCGCTCGATCTTCACGCACATGCTGGCCCTTCACGAAGGCGGCCGGCAAATCGAGCCGCTGCTCCTCAGCCAGATGCTTCGCGATGCTGGCCAGTACGAATCGGTCGGCGGCGCCGCCTTCCTGATCGAGCTGAGCCAGGAAGTAGCCACCGCTGCTCATGCCGAGCATTACGCCCGCATCGTCCGCGACAAAGCCGTGCTCCGCTCGCTCATCCACGCCAGCACCGACATCATCCAAGAGGCCTATGAAACCGGCATCAACGCGCGCGAGATGCTCGCCCGCGCCGAGGAACGCGTCTTCCGCATCCTCGATACCAAGGGCGAAACCCAATCGGCCAGCATCCGCGATATCCTCTTCGATTGCTTCAAGCGGATCGACGCCCGCCGCGACAACAAGCACGCCGCCGGCGGCCTCGAAACCGGCTTCATGGATTACGACGATCTCACGGGCGGCCTGCAAAATTCCGAGCTGACGATTCTTGCCGCGCGCCCCAGTATGGGCAAAACCGCGATGGCCTTAAACATTGTCGAGCATGTCGCGGTCGAACTACAAAAGCCCGTCCTGGTGGTCAGCCTGGAAATGGCGGCGATGGAATTGGGCGACCGCTTGCTCTGTGCCCGCGCACGCGTGAACGGCCTCAAGGTTCGCACCGGCCATTTCTCCGAGCAGGAGCACCGCGACTTATTGAAGGCCGCCAGCGACTACTACAACGCGCCGCTGTTTGTCGACGATACGCCCGGCCGCAACATGACCGAAATCGCGGCCACCGCCCGCCGGCTCAAGCGGCAAGATAGTTTAGCGCTAATCGTCGTCGACTACTTGCAGTTGATCGAGCCGGACAACCCCCGAGACTCGCGGCAGGAGCAGGTCTCGCGAATTTCGCGCCGGCTGAAAGGCTTGGCGCGCGAGCTCTCTGTCCCGGTCGTCTGCCTCGCCCAGGTGAATCGGCAGGTGGAATCGACGCGCGACAACAAGCCGCAACTGAGCCACTTGCGCGAATCGGGAGCGATCGAGCAAGACGCCGACGTGGTGGCATTCATCCATCGCGAAGAATATTACCAAAACAGCGAGGCAGACCGCGAGCAAGTCAAAGGCCAGGCAGAGCTAATGATTCGCAAGCAACGCAACGGCCCCACCGGCGACGTGAAGCTGACTTGGCTCCATGAGTTCGGCCGCTTCGAGAACTTCCAGCAGCCGGAGTACAGCGAGTTTCAGGATTTCGGTCCGACGGACTTTTGATGACTGGCGGCAGGAGTGCCGTGCGGCTTGTTGCGGGGGCGGGACTAACTGGTGGTGGACGGCGTGGCCGCCGCCGCTAAATCTAAATCTCGTGCTTGCGCTTTCTCCGCTAGCAATCGTTCTGGTCCCGCCCGTGGTGTCTATTCCCCGAGGAAATACGTAGCCAACCATCGTAGGTCGCGGCTAAGAGAACCCGCCTTGCTGTTCTCTCGCCGTTTCGCTATTTCTACGCGGCCTTTGCGCATCGCGATTTGGGCACCAGATGTGGTGTCCGCCCGTTTATATCGCGTGCGCCTGGGCGACTACTTATCCCAGCAGCCGACTCGGCCAGTACGCGTAACGTCCTCCCGCGGCGAACCGTCCCAATCACTCGGAAATCGCATTTGTCCCAGCGCGTTCTTTACCTTCGCAACTTCATCGCCTGGTCCACGCTCGTCGGAGCGCTGGTCAGCATGCCCGCGCTCGTCCTCGCGCAAGGCATGCCGGGCGGCGGGCTGCCGTCGTTGCCGCAGTCGATGTTCGGCAAAAAGCAAGACAACCGCGAGCCGATTGGCCCCTCCCTCTCGGCCACCGATGAAAACGTCTCCGCCATTCGCGTCGTCGGCAACACCACGATCCCGACCGATCAGGTTCTCAATCAACTGCAAACGCGCGTTGGCCGGCCGTTCGATCCAGCCCTCGTGCAACGCGACGTGCGCAAGCTCGCCGGCCGCGGCTGGTTTGTCGATGTGCAGCCCACCTACGAGCAAGCGCCAGATGGCCGCATTGTGATCTTCAAGGTCGTCGAGCGCCCGGTCGTGCGGTACGTCGAGTACCTCGGCAACTCCGGCCTGCGGGAGAAAAAGCTGGCCAAGGAAACCGATCTCAAAGTCGGCGGCCCCGTCGACCCGTACGCGGTGCAAGAAGCTCGCCGCCGCCTGGTCGATCTGTACCATCGCAATGGGTACAACAATGTCCAAATCAGCATCCTCGAAGGCGACAAGCCGACCGACGACGGCATCGTGTTTGTCATCAACGAGGGGCTTGCCCAAAAGATTTGGAAGGTCGAGTTCGTCGGCAACGAGTTCGTCAGCTCCAGCCGGCTCAAAACCAAGATCGACTCGAAGCCGCCCATCGCTTACCTCTTCAAGGGCTACGTCGATCGCGATCAGATCGACGCCGACGCCAACAAGCTCACTGCCTACTACCGCTCGTTCGGCTACTTCGACGCCAAGATCGGCAAGCAATTCGAATTCGACGAGAAGAACAAATGGCTTACGCTCCGGTTCATCATCCACGAGGGCGTCCGCTACCAGGTCGATAGCGTCGCCTTCATTGGCAACAAGCTGTTCGCCAGCGAGTCGCTCGCCTCGGGCGTCGAGCTGAAGCCTGATTCCACGCAAGAACCACCGCTTCAAAGGGCCTACCACAAGATCGTGCCGCTGCCCCCTGGCCCACGTCCGTTCGAGCAAGACAAGATGAACGCCGACGTAGCCTGGCTCAAAGAGCTGTACGGCAGCCAAGGCTACGTGTTTGCCGACATCAAGGCCGAGCCGATCTTCTTGGAAGAGCAGGGCAAGCTCAAGCTGATGTACCACATCGACGAAGGCAAGCGGTGGCGCGTCGGCAACATCTACGTTCACATCGCGGGTGACAACCCGCACACGAAAATTCAAACGGCGCTCAATCGGCTGTCGTTCAAATCGGGCCAGGTCGCCGATATCCGCGAGATTCGCGCGAGCGAGCGCCGCTTGCAGGCGAGCGGCCTGTTCATGGCCGACCCGGCCCGCGGCGTCATGCCCAAGATCGTCTATCACATCCCCGATGGCAGCAAAACGGAAATCGCCAAGGGCGACAATGGCTTCCGTGGCCAAAGCCCGGATGCGCAGCGGGGAGTGGGGAGTGGGGAGCGGGGAATTCAGCTACTGCCGGCGCCCGATTTGCCGGCTGCGGCGCCAACTCTCCAAGCGCCCATTGGCCCGCCGCTGATCGCGCCGCCAAACTCGGCGTTCGCCACACAACCGCAGCCACAAGTCACTTACAAAGTGGAAGCCGCGCCGGTCGCCGCGCCGAGCGACGAGTTGGTCGACGTCCACATGTACATCGAAGACACGGAAACCACCGCCGCGGCCGTCACCATAGCCACGGAACCAGCGCCGCCAGCCACCCCCGCGACTGGCCCCGTGCGTTATGAAGCGCGCCGGCCGCCGTACGACGATGCGAGCGCGCCGAACAACCAATATCAAAACGCTCAATACGCTGCCGCGCCGCAAACAGGTTATCCCCAAGCGTATCCAACCTATCCAGCCGCCACGGCTCCTGCGTATCCCGCGACTGCTCCCGCACCGGCCAGCAGCAGCGCAACTCCGTACGGCAAGCTCGTCGTTCGCACGCAGAGCCCTTACCAACCGGCCACAACACCAGCGTCTCAATCCACCTCGCCGACTTACGGCGGACAGCAAGTCGGCGGCACTGGTCCCGATGCAACCGCCGTCGGCAGTAATCCCTACGCTGTCAAGCAAGTCGCCATCACCGAGCCCCAGTTGCCGCCATCGGGCCCGGCACCCGCGTTTGGCCCGCCACCGCTGACAGCGCCCGTCGCCGAGCCCCTGCCAGCCCCGCCTGGCGCGCCGCAGTATGCTCCGATGCCCACACAACAATATGCCCCGGTCCCACAGGGGGCCCCGATGCCCGGCGGTCCCGCGCCGGTTCAACTTGGTCCCGACGGGCGCATCACGCCCGTGCCGCCGATCTCCACGACGCCCTATCCCACCGATCCCTTCACGCCCAGCCAAATGTGGCAAGATCCAGCCGTCGACATGGATGTCGTCCTCAGCGAAGGACAAACGGGCCGGCTCATGCTCGGCGTAGCCGTGAACTCCGACGCCGGTCTCGTAGGCCAGATCTTGTTTGATGAGCAGAGCTTCGACATCGGCCGCTATCCGACGAGCTGGCAGGACATCGTCGATGGCAAAGCATGGCGCGGCGGTGGTCAGCGGTTCCGCATGGAAGCGGCCCCGGGTACCCAGGTGCAACGCTACCTGGTCAGCTTCGCTGAACCCTACCTATTTGACTCACCCTACAGCTTGGGCCTGAGTGGCTCGTACTTCACGCGCCGCTACCGCGACTGGGACGAGCAACGCGTAGGTGGCCGAGGGTCGATTGGTTATCAATGGGTCGAAAACGACCTTTCGACCAGCATTGCCTACCGCGGCGAGGATGTCCTCGTCGACAACCCCTCGAACCCGGCTCTGCCGCAGTTGGCCGAAGTGCTCGGCCACAACGCGGTCCACGGCTTCAAGTGGACCATCGCCAACGACACTCGCGACAGCGCGTTCCTGGCCACCGAAGGTCACTTCCTGCAAATGGAACTTGAGCAGGTCGTCGGCAGCTTCCAATATCCGCGGGCAATTTTTGATGCCCGTCAATATGTGCTGCTCAATCAACGACCAGACTATTCGGGTCGCCACGTGCTCACGCTGGCCACCAAGGTCGGCTTCACCGGCGACAATACGCCTATCTATGACACGTTCTACGCGGGCGGTTTCACGACGCTCCGCGGCTTCGATTTCCGCGGGGCTTCGCCCGTCGTGCAGAACGTTCAGGTCGGTGGTGACTTCGAGTTCCTCAACACCGTTGAGTACCTATTCCCACTCACGGCCGACGACATGATCCACGGCGTGGCGTTCTGTGACTTCGGCACGGTGAATGAAAACGTCACGCTCAAGAACTTCCGCGTGGCGCCCGGCTTGGGTTTGAGAATCACCGTCCCGGCGATGGGCCCGGCGCCGATCGCCCTCGACTTTGCCTTCCCCGTGACCAAAGACGACACGGACGATACGCAGGTGTTCAGCTTCAGCGTTGGCTTGCAACGATAAGCGGGGAACTGGGAGCGTGGAGCCCGAAATTCGTAGGTTGGGCTTTAGCCTGACGATGAAAGGCCATATAGCCGACCCATCTTGGGTCGGTTCTTATCGCTCTGATTGCCGAAGCAACCGACCCAGGATGGGTCGGCTATATAGTCGTAGGCCGGGCATAGGTTGGCCTACAATCTTCAGGCTCCCTTGCTCCTCGCTCCCTGCTAATACCCTCTGCGATAGCCATACCGGCAGCAGTCGCCATAATAGCCGTCGTGCCAGAAGTGGGTCGGGTAATAGTGGGCCGCGCCAAACCAGCCCCAGCGGAATGTCGACACTGGGAAACCATAACCATACCAACCGCTGGCCGGCACAACGCTTCGCGGAGCAGACACCACCTGGGCCGGCGGCTGTCGATGGTACAAATACGATTGCTCGATCACACCTCCGGAGCGAATCTCCGGCTGAGTGGTCATTCGCGGCGGTGGATCGCTGTCGTCTGGACATTCCGCGCGGCAATCGATCGCAATGGCCGCCAAGCCCACGCAGATGCTAAGCGCACCGACAAGTTTCAAAACTCGCCGAGCCAAGCATTGAGAAATGCACCAACCCATAAATGCCTCCCTGCATTTGTTGTAGGTCAGGCTTTAGCCTGACGGCCTACCACGACGTGATGCGTTGTCAGGCTAAAGCCCGACCTACTTACCGCTTCGGTGTCGGCAGCGATTCGCCGTTTGGCTTTGTAACTGGTTCCGTCGTAATCGTTGCCGCCGGATCGGCCGGGTACTCGACCGCGCCTCCATCGCTCGGCTGCATCATTCCATTTCCATTGCCGGTGTAATAAGGTCCATAGTAAGGCGGATAGTTGACAACCTGCGGCGTTCCAAACGGCGTGCCATATAGGTTCCCAAAGTACGGCGCGTAGCTGCCGCCGTAGCGCATCTTGTAGTAGTCCAGGTGATAAGGGTATGGCCGCTGAAACGTGCCGGCGTTGATCTCGGGCGTTTGGTAACGCATGTCGCGCCGGTCCCACCGTTTGTCTCGGCGATAGTCATGCCGATTCCCGTCGATCGGGTAGGGCTGATAGACGGGCGATCCTCCACGCGAGGGGCCAGAGCCGCCCGACCAGCCTTGCGCAGAAGCTCGCGCACCGGTCCAGGTTCCCACGACAAGAGCCGCTCCCGCAAGCAGCACACTACAAAACGACAAGCGGATCAACACGGTATCCCCACTAATTTCGACCTAATTTGCCCTCAGCTTTCATGCTAGGCAGCAAACTGGCTGGACACCAAGAAAATAGGGCGGCTGGGGCAACTGCGGGCCGCTCTAACGCTGCTTGCGCCTGCATCAATCGGTACAAATGGTACAACAGGAGCTAAAATGGCGTATTGGGTGCGGGGTGCCACTGGCTCTGCCAGTGTCTTCTCAACCAATGGCTTGCGGCACTAAGCTTTTCCCACGCTCTCTAATGGGGCTGGCCATTTGCAAGCGAGTGCTGCCTAGTTTGATTTGGTGTAGTTTGCGTGATGCAAGTGAATCAATACATGGATAGATGACAAACCTCCAACTGGCACTGGCATAGCTAGTGGCACACGCATCCAGTGAATGACCAGTCAGGCGCAGCGGAGACAATCGCGGTGAGTGAAACGAAGGAAGCGCAAGTTCAGCAGGGAGCGCCAAAGATCATCCAAGATCCAGGCGAAGCCCCACTCATCCTTCATTCGGATGTTCGCGCGCCGCTCGCTAGCCTGACGTTTCTGCAGCGCGCGCTCGCGATGGCCGAGCTTGCGATGATCGCGTACAACGACGAGGCGGAAGCCCAGCGGGCTGCCCTCGCGATTGGGTTTCCCGAAGCTGAGCTATTTGCGAATGATGGCTCCGAGGCGTACCGTTTTCGCAACGAGCACGACGTCGTACTCGCCTGTCGCGGGACCGAGCTGACCGACTGGAACGATATTCGCGCCGATGCCAACGCCATCATGGCGGTGCTCGGTGCGTTCGGCAATGTTCATAGCGGCTTCAACCGCGAAGTCGACGATCTCTGGCCGAGGTTGGAAGAACTGCTGCGAGGCGTTCGCCAACCAGTTTGGTTTTGTGGCCATTCGCTCGGCGCGGCGATGGCCACGATCTGCGCGTATCGCTGCGTAGCGTCGTCGATCGTCAAAGATCCGCAAGAGCTGCATACGTTCGGGTCGCCGCGCGTCGGCTGTAAGCGGTACATTCGCCACGCGCCGGTAAAGCACTACCGCTGGGTTCACAACAACGACATCGTCACGCGCGTACCAACCGCGTGGATGGGCTACAGGCATGGCGGCCACGAAGTCTATCTCGATCGCCATGGCCGCATCCGCAAGCTGACCGGCATCTTCCGCAGCCGCGACCGCTGGCGAGGCGTCATCGGCGGCTTGTGGAAGTGGAGGGTCGATTTTCTCTCCGATCACAGCATCGGCCAATACGCAGGCCATATCGCGACGGCCGTCCAGCAAGAGTACGCCGCGATGGCTAACAATCGCGGCGCGAAAACGGTGGAAGACCTTGTGATCCCCGCCAGCAGTGAAGAGCAGGCCTGCCACGATTCGGCGGCGACCACTCAGGAGCGACTGAATGCCTGAGAGCGGCGGGCGGAGCCACCGCCGCTGAACCTTTTCGATGCAATGGCCACGAGAAACACGAAAAGGCACGAAAATTTTTTGATGGCTTTTCGTGTTTCTCGTGGCTACTCCATCCTGAAAAGACTCACGCCGGGGCGTTAAGAAAGCGGCAGCCTCAAAGCTATTTGAAAATCCTCGAATCCAAATCTGGGGTTCAACTAGATCGAAATTCTTACTCTTTGCGCTTTCGCGCCTTCGCGTGAGACCATAATTTCAAGACACATTCTCAAGCGACTACGCATTTTTGTCCGCTGCGTTTATATTGACGGCAAGCCGTCTACACGATTGTGGGCGGCGAACTTCGTTTTCCATCAATATGACGTATCAAATCAACACGCGCTGGAGCGGCAGCGAGTCGATGCCCTCGGTCGACCGCATGCGCGAGATCCTCACTGAACTCGATGCCGGTGAAGATGCCGAGCATCCCAGCGTTTCGCTCGTGCATGACTCCGAATGGAGCATCTCGGCTTTTCCCGATGGGCTTGTGATCTGGGAAAACGCCGAAGAAGACGTCGCCTGCCACATGCTCCATGTCAGTCGAACGAAAGTACTCGAACTTTGGACACTCCTTGCCGAAGGGCGAATCGACACTATCCTCGGCGAACCGTGGATATTGGGGTACTTCTAGTTTCGTAGGTCAGGCTTTAGCCTGACGAAGCAGGGAGCAGGGAGCCTGTACTCTTACTCCTCGCCCCCTGCTTCATCGCCAGGCTAAAGCGTGGCCTCCAACCCGAAGGTATTTCATGCGTTTTTTGAAACCATTTCTCCTCGTTCTGCTCAGCATGTTTGCCACACTCGCCGGGGCAGGGGAGTGGAAGGCGGGCGTTGCGTCAGTTGTCATCACGCCGAAAGAACCCGTGCATCTGCTTGGTTATCCAAATCGCGTGAAGCCGTTCGAATCGGTCGATCAAGATATCTTTGCCAAGGCGCTCGCGATCGAAGATGGGGAGGGCCATCGTGGGGTGATCGTGACGTCGGATCTCGTTGGCTTTCAGGATGCGTACGCCGCCGCGATCTGCGACCGGATTTGCCAGCGCACGAAGCTTGAGCGGGGGCAGATCATACTCAACGCCTCGCACAATCACACTGGGCCGCTCGTGAGCCTCGACCCGATGAAGCAGGGCAATCTGGCTCATGGCAGCCTGACCGAGGCCGAGGCCGAGCGAACGATTGAGTACAGCCGCGAGTTGCAGGATAAAATCGTAAAGCTCGTGGACGATGCGTTGGCCAATCTGCGTCCGGCGGAGCTGTCGTGGGGCACGGCTGAAGTGAGCTTCGTGATGAACCGTCGCGTGGGGAAACCTGGTGCGATCTCGATGGCCGCCAATCCGCAGGGCGTGGTCGATCGCACGGTGCCGGTGCTCAAGGTGGCGTCGCCCGATGGCACACTCCGAGCTGTGCTGTTCGGCTGTGCATGCCACAACACGACGCTCACGCCCGATCACAACCTCATCTCAGGCGATTACGCGGGAGCTGCCCAGGAACTGTTGCAGCGCAAGTACCCCGGGACGGTCGCGCTATTCATGAGCGGCTGCGGCGCCGATGCCAACCCCGAGCCGCGCGGCGGGCTGGATCAGGTCCGGCAGCATGGGGCAGAGTTGGCCGACGCGGTGTTCCACGCCCTCGACGGCAAACTCACGGCGGTTCACGGCCCGCTTCACACTGCTTACAAACTCGTCGACCTGCCGCTCCAGCGGCTCACGAAAGACGGCATCGCCCGGTACATCGCTTTGAGCAACGTGCAGTCGATGATGGCCGAGCATATGAAGCAAGTCGTCGACGGCGGCGGCAAGCTGCCCGAGACGTACGCGGCGCCGGTCGCCGTGTGGCGCTTCGGCGACGGGCTGACGCTCGTCGCACTGCCGGGCGAAGGCGTGGCGGGCTACGTGTCGCTCATTCAAGAGCGGCTCAAAGGCCGGCCGCTGTGGATTTCGAGCTACAACAACGACTGCTTCGGCTATCTGCCGACGGCTCAAATCGTCCGCGAAGGGGGGCACGAAACGATCGGCGTCACCGTCTGGCTGTGGGGCAACCACTTGGCCGAGCGTGCTGGCTTCTTCACCGAAGGCGTGGAACGCACGATTGTCGATGCGATTGCCGAGTTGGCGAAGTGATGCCTGCTTCGCGGGTCGGGCTGTGCCTGACATTTCCGCTTTGGATACACCATATAGCCGACCCATTTTGGGTCGGTTCCTGTCAGTGAATTTAATGATCCACCGACCCAGGATGGGTCGGCTATGTGGGGTTGGTGATCGAGTTCGCTAGGTCGGTAGTAACATGTCTCGTCTGTTTAGCCATCCGAGCAGCAAGCTGGCCCAGAGCATCGCGACGTTGCAGAGCGGGTCGATCGATGTTTTGTGAGTGATCCACTCGACGCCGTGGTCTTCGACCTTGGCCACCTCGACTTGTTTGTCGATGTACGACGATGCTCGCTTCGCGCCGGAGAGCAGCTCGGGCAGGGCGGGGTGGCCGGCCGGGAGTTGCTGCTTGATCATCGCGACTTGCGACACGGCGTCGGCTGTGAAGCCGAGCCACTTGTCATCGCGACCGCACATGCCGACGGCCCCATCTTCGAACTGGCACTCGCGCAGCGTCCACTGCGTGGCTTTCACGCAGCGGTCGAGGTAACGCGGGTCGGGCTTGTGGCGATGGAGCCGCGTGAGGAAGTCGACGCAGGTCATGGTCGAGAAGACCCACGATGCTTCGTCGCCGTAGGCATCGGTGCTTTCGAAGCCAGTGTAGTGCGACGGGCCGATGACCCACGAGCCGAGCTTCTCGTGCCAGGTGCCGCATTGCCAGTAGCCGTCTTTGCCGAGTGAGTTGGGCCGCCACGGCTGGACGAAGTACTCGGCGAAGCTCACCGCGTCGGCCAGGATCGTGGGGTCGCGCGTGATCTCATAGGCATGCACCAAGCCGGAACCGAACATGCTGAGATCGTTCGTCCAGCCGGCGTCTTTCGACTCCAGCGCGCCGTAACCGGCTGGGAAGTGGCGAAACTTCACGCCGTCGGCGGTGGTCACTTCGACCGTCCGGGCTCGGGCCGCCTCGACGAGCGGCTTCACGACTGTCGCCGGGTCTTTGAGCGATCCCTTATAGTGGTGCGACACGCCTAGCATTTCCAGCGCGTTGCCGAGTGCCCAGGTGGGATGCGTGGCGTGGACATTGCGAGCCATGTAAGCGACGTGCGAATCGGCCGTGGGGCGAAGTCGCGGGTTCGCGTTGGGCATGGCGGCGAAGCGATAAAGGGCCTCGACCTCGAACCGGAAATAGCGCGGATCAATCTGGCCGGCAAACATCTGGCTTCCGGCCGCCGCCCCGCGTCCCGGCGCTTGCCAGAGGCTCTTCGCCCGGTCGACGCCACCGCCGTTGGGCAGTGTTTCCTTCACGAATTCGTCGAGGAGCCGCGCGATGAGTGGAGGCAGCGGGTTCGCCTCGTCGGCGGCTGGAAGATGTTTGCCCAAGGTGACTACGGCCGCACACGTGCCGGCCTGGCTAAGAAACTGTCGTCGATTCATGGTTGCCTCGATGCTTGCGTGAAGCCTCAGTCTATTACCTCGGCTGCCGGCCGCCAAATGGGCGCTGAATCTTCGCTCAGGCCGTAGATGCTTTTCTCATCACGTTCTGGAGTGGGCTCTATATTTCCTTGACGAACGGTAGGTAAGACGCTATCTTACTTATATGCATACTACTCTCTCCTCCAAAGGCCAGATCGTCTTGCCGGCCGAGTTGCGTGAGCAAGATCGCATTCGCCCCGGTCAGCAGTTTTCGATCGAACGGTTGGAATCGGGTGCATATCTGCTCAAGAAAGCACCTGGAATCGGCCAGCCCGGCTTGGCCGATTGGCTCGCGGCCTGCCCGGAAAAGAATTGGTTCCGGCCTCTCGAATCAGAATCGACCGACACACTCGCGACGCGCAAGCCGTGAAATATCTCGTCGATGCCGATGTGTTGAGCGAGGCCACCAAGCCGGCGCCATCGCAGCACGTCGTTGATTGGCTCCGAAAACACGATCGCGACCTCGTCGTAAACCCGATTGTCCTGGGCGAGTTGGAATATGGAATCCTCCTGTTGCCCGCCGGGCGGCGTCGTAAGAAGCTGCTCGACTGGTTCGAAGGTGGCATCGGCCAATTGAATGTGATCGAGATCGATACCGCGACTGCGGGTGTGTGGGCGAAATTGCTAGCCGACCTGAAGCGCAAGGGCCGCGCGATGCCGATTAAAGATAGCCTGATCGCGGCCACGGCCAAGCAGCACGGCCTGACCGTGGCCACCGGCAACGCCGCCGACTTCCGCTACGCCAGTGTGCAGATCGTGAATCCGTTCAAGTGGACCTGAACGTTCGCTCATAGAACCCGTAGCGTGGGTGCTCGCACCCGCGAACTGCGGCTTATTGGTTCCTAGCACTGGTTCCCGCCGCCCTAGCCGCCAGCGTTTGGGTTCAATGGCACTTTAACCTCCACACATTTTTTATAGCTACCACGCTTATCGCGGTCCTGCTGGGGCTTATCGCGGTTGCATCGCGGTAGTTGTGGGGACCAACTGGCCGGATACGGCGAGTATCGTTCGCCGTGGCCCAAAATTGGTCGCACAGAATGCCCCAGAATCGTTCCGACGGGGCAACTTGACCTTGGACACGTCCGAATTCGCGTTAGAATGGCCCAATGCGACAAGCCTTACTTTTCATTGTTGCTTTGGCTGCTCCAACATTCGCTCAGGAACCACTTGCGAAAGAGACTGCCCCCGTCAGTTATCCGGTTCTGTCTGGCGTCGGTTTAGCATTGCGGATTTCCGACGGCTCTATCTGCGTTTTCAAAGTGCTTCCCGATTCGATTGCGGCAAAATCCAAAGCTATCCGCGAGGGCGATCAAATTCTTTCCGTCCAAAATGGCGACAAACTCGTGGTCGTGGAAGGAAAGTCCGTCGGGGAAGTCGTGAGTTTGATACGCGGGCCAGTTGGGTCAAAGGTTACGCTCGAAGTGCGACCAAAGCAGCAAAAGTTGAGCGTAAAGGTGCCTCTCATCAGGGAGGCAATTCGGCTCGAAGGCGTTTCAGAATTGACCTATCGAGAATTCATCGGCAAGCCAGCACCGGAATTCGAATTCGTGCTTTTGGACGGTTCCGCAAAAGTGAAGCTCGACAAATATCGCGGAAGAATCGTGGTTTTGGATTTTTGGGCAACTTGGTGCGGTGCGTGTTATCAACCAGTTGAGGACTTACAGAAAATTTCGCGTTCGCATCCGCAGTGGAAAGACCGCGTTGATTTGTTGGCAGTTTCGGTCGATTCCGAACGTGAAAAAGCATCCAAAATCATCAATGATAAGAAATGGAATCAAACTACAAATGTCGCCATCGATCCCAACAATCTCGACGCCATCGGTGTACGGGTTTTGCCATTGCTGATAATCGTTTCGCAGGATGGAACGATTGCCACGATGGGTGGTTCCCACGCAATTGACGTGGAGAGAGAAGTTGAGCGATTGCTGCATGGAACGAAATAGCCCGACACTGGTTGAGCCAATGCCGGGCTTCATTCGTTTCTGGGCCGTCTAGCGACTACGGTACACTCCCCAGCGGTTGCCGTTCCTGATTAATTCCCTTTGGCTTTGTGATTCGCCCATACGGGCCCGATATTCTTTGCATCGACCACGTACACACGCTGCCCCGTAGCAGGCCAGAAGTAACGTGGGTGCTCGCACCCACGAGCTGCGGCTGGTGTCCTGCGAGGGCGGCGGTGGATCGAGTCGTACCGCGTGGTCTCTGGTAGGCGAAAAGAAATGGTGGATGCACGAAGCACCCACCCTACCGCTACTGTGCTCGCCGCGGCGAGTGGCGAGCAAGTTATTCGTTGGTAGGCGGGCACAGGCCGTCGCAATCGCCCCTTTCCCCAAATTCCCTAATCCGCTACCATGTAAGGTTTCCCCAAGGCTTTTCCAGATCGGCTGCGTACGCCGGTTCGGCTTGATCGGGAATCAAACCCTTAACCCTCTGGCGGAGCATTGTTTCGCTCCTTGGCCGCTTCGGCCGCATGCGTCAGGCGAGGACTGGCGCTTCTTTTGTCAGGCATAGCCTGACCTACAAGCTTGCTTCCGTCAGGACTGGTCATTTTTTATTCATGGTTAATCGCAATCTAGTTCGTGAGTTCGACGTTTCCGATGAAGATTGGGCTGCCGCTATTGGCGACATTCTGCCCGAAGATGCTGGCTGGTTGGTTGGCGGTGACGTCGGGCCGAATCAAATCGTCGAAGGCAAGGTCCTTCGCATCGACGACGACTTCGTGCTGGTCGACGTCGGTTACAAGAGCGAAGGCATCATTCCCCGCAACGAGTGGGAAGAAGGCGAAGAGCTGCCGCAGGTCGGCGAGACAGTTCGCGTACTGGTCGAAGATACCGAGGACGTCGCTCCGGGCCGGCAAGACGATCGCGGCATGATCGTTCTCAGCAAGCGGAAGGCTGAGAAGATCGAGAAGTGGCTCAAAGTGATGGAGACGGTCCACGAAGGGGACACCGTCACTGGCATGGTCACGCGGAAGATCAAGGGCGGTTTGCTCGTGGACATTGGCGTGAATGTGTTTCTGCCGGCGTCGCAGGTCGACATTCGTCGTCCGCACGACATTGGCGAGTACATCGGCAAAGAGATCAAGTGCCTGGTGCTGAAGATCGACGAAGCCCGCCGCAACATCGTGGTCAGTCGCCGCAGCCTGATCGAGGCCGAGCGGGCCCAGAAGAAGAGCGAATTGCTCAAGCAGCTTGAGGTTGGCCAACTTCGCAAGGGCGTCGTGAAGAACATCGCCGACTTCGGCGCGTTCGTCGACCTGGGCGGGATCGATGGTTTGCTCCACATCACTGACATGAGCTGGGGCCGCATCAGCCATCCGAGCGAGATGGTGAAGATCGACGACCAGATCGAAGTG
>CAZJWY010000033.1:26611-36115 GCA_964549545.1 uncultured Planctomycetaceae bacterium
TGATGGTGCTGCACATCGACTACGAGAAGGAAAAGATCGCGCTGGGCCTGAAGCAGAAGAGCGCGAGCCCGTGGGAACACGTGCCGGCCAAGTACCCGGTCGGCTCGACCGTGAAGGGAACGGTCGTGAATGTGATGAGCTACGGGGCGTTCGTGAAGCTGGAAGACGGCATCGAAGGCCTGGTGCATATCAGCGAGATGAGCTGGACGAAGCGGATCAGCCATCCGAACGAGCTGGTTCACATCGACCAGGAGGTCGAAGTGATGGTCCTGGACATCAACCAGGAGAAGCAAGAGATTTCGCTGGGCATGAAGCAGACGCAGTCGAACCCGTGGGACAAGGTGGCCGACCGCTACCCGCCGGGGGCGATGGTCAAAGGCAAGGTTCGCAACCTGACGAACTACGGCGCGTTCATCGAGATCGAGGAAGGGATCGACGGCCTGTTGCATGTGAGCGACATGAGCTGGACCCGCAAGATCGGCCATCCGAGCGAAGTCGTGGAAAAGGGCCAGGAAGTCGAGTGCAAGGTGGTGAGCGTCGATCAGGAGCGCCGCCGGATCGCGCTGGGCCTCAAGCAGCTTGATGATGATCCGTGGGCGACCGATATTCCGAACCGTTATCAGCCAGGCCAACTGGTCAAAGGCAAGGTGACGAAGATCACGAACTTTGGCGTTTTTGTCGGTTTGGAGGACGGCCTCGAGGGATTACTACATATCTCGGAGCTGGCCGATCATAAGGTCGAGAACCCGGAGGACGTGGTCAAGGTTGGCGACGAGATCGAGGTGAAGATTCTGCGCGTCGATGCGGACGAGCGGAAGATCGGCCTGTCTCGGAAGCGCGTCGATTGGGCGGATGACGATCTAAGCGTCGACGAAAGCATCCTGGCCGAGGCGGGCATCGGTTCGAGCAGCAATGTGGAGCTGAAAGGGGGCGTGGGCTCCGGCTCGGGCCCGTTGTTCAAGGCACCCTCGGCGGACGATTCGTCGGATGCGGGCTAGGGCGGATTGTTGAGCTTGTAACGGTTAGTCAGGCCAATTAGCCCCCGGTCAGTGACCGGGGGCTAAATGCAAGGATTCAAATTACTACAACCGGCGCGGTGGGTGATCGCAACCCGCCGCGCCGTTTTCTTTGGCATGGCCCGCATGTGGCGTACATTCGGCGCACTTCCACGTATCTTGCCCGGCATGTAGATGCTAGCGTTCGGGGGCCGATGGAGAAAGCAGGGAGCGTGGAGCTCGGAGCAGGGAGACAGATTTTTCGTCTTCTTACTCCTAGCTCCCCACTCCCAGCTTCCCGCTCACTCCCTCCCTCCTGCCGACTCTCCCACCGATGGCAACGACTACTTCCAAGAAGCGCAAGACAGGCTCCGCTGTCCAGACGCCGCTCGAAACGTATCTCCGTGAGATCAATGAAACCGCGCTGCTCACGGCGAAGGACGAGAAAGAGCTGGCCACCGCGATCGGCCAGGGCGACACCATGGCACGCGACCGCATGGTCCGCGCCAACTTGCGACTGGTGGTGAACATCGCCCGCGGCTACTCGGGCAAGGGGCTCGGTCTGCAAGACCTGATCGAGGAGGGCAACCTGGGCTTGTTGCGGGCCGTCGAAGGCTTCGACCCGGCGATGGGCACTCGCTTCAGCACGTACGCCAGTTACTGGATCAAGCAATCGATCAAGCGGGCCTTGATCAACACCGGCAAGACGATTCGCATTCCGGCCTACATGGTCGAGCTGCTCTCGAAGTGGCGCCGAGCAACGGCTCGCCTCACCGAAGAGCTTGGCCGCACGCCGACTCCCGAAGAAATCGCTCGCGTCCTGGGCCTCGCCAAGAAGAAGCTGCCGATCATCAAGAAGGCGATCAAGATCTACAACGCCACGCCGCAGACCGACCAAAGCGAAGCCGGCTGGACGCTAGGCGACATGGTGATGGACGAGCGTCAGCTCTCGCCGGATGATGCGCTTGTTGAAAGCGATTGCCTGCATCACGTGATGGATATGCTCACGACGATGGACCAGCGCGAAGCCACGGTGCTCCGCATGCGTTTCGGTCTAGATAGTCACGAGCCGCGCACGCTGAAAGAGATCGGCGAGCAGCTTGGCCTGACGCGCGAACGGGTGCGCCAGATCGAGACCGAAGCACTCGACAAAATGGCTAGCAGCATGGAAGACCCGCGCGAACGACTGTTCGGCGAAGACGAGTAGCAGCTTTGTAGATCAGGCCGTGCCTGACTTACAAATCACATAGCCGACCCATCTTGGGTCGGTTCTCGCCGGCGAACTTCCATCTATTGACCGAGCAGCCGACCTACCCAAGATGGGTCGGCTATTTAGGCAGCCGAGGCTGGTCGGGGCACATTGTTAGGCTAAAGCCTGACCTATGGTTGGACAGCGTTTCCCCACGTAGTATCATTTCGTCGGTACAGCGTCTGCATCTTGTTCGCGTTCGAGAGCGAGACCCAAGCCATGGCCAAGAGTAAACCGACGAAGACGGTCAAACAGAAAGCGACGAAAGCCGAGAAGCCGAAAGTGGTGAAATCGTCGAAAGTCGGCCACGGCGGCAAGCCGGAGCCAGCGGCACCGCGGGTGGCGGGCGCGTTGACGGATGTCGAGATTGGCCACGTGGCGGGCGAGGTGTGGGGAGTTTTGGCGCGCGACGGCGAGCTGACGATCGCCGCCATCAAGAAGGGAGTCACCGCCCCGGGCGACGTTGTCATGGCGGCGATTGGCTGGCTCGCGCGCGAGCACAAGCTGGTGTTTACCATGCAGGGTCGGAGCATCAAGATTTCGCTAAGATAGCGACTTCGCTTCGTTGTGGCCGCAGTTGAGCGTCAAGAGCAGCTTTGCGTCTTATGCTTTTGCCAGTTGAAACAGCGTGACCTCTGGCCGCACATTGATGCGCACCTGCCGCAAGTGGCCGATGCCGCGGTTGATGTACATGCGGCGTCCGCCTGGGAGCTCGAATTCGCCGCATGTGTAGCGGCGATTTTTCACGGGCAGGAGCGGCGACGGCAGAAACGGCGGCTTGCATTGGCCGCCATGCGTGTGGCCACATAGAATCCACCCCGAATAGCCGTCCCAGCCCGGGAGATCGACCGAATCGGGATTATGAGTGAGCGCGAGCGCAGGCTTCGATAAATCGATCGCAGCGAGTGCCGGGCGAAAATTGAGGCTGAGGCACCATCAGAAACCAGCGAGCCGCCGGGTTTATCCCGGCGGGTTCCCGAACAGCGGGGATAAACCCCGCCGCTCGCCGTGGTGCGTATAGTCGCTCAGTCGAGTTTTACTCGCACGAGCTTCATGATGCGGCCGGATACGTTCCAATCCTGGACGTAGAGGTTACCATCTTTGTCCCAATACGAGCCATGGGTGCCGCTAAAGGCCCCTTCGACCCATTGGTCTTGTGGGATATTGTAGTTCGCGCCCTTGGCCGGATCGGGATTGTTGCCCAGCACCGCAATGATCGTGTTGTTCTTGTCGAGGATGTAAAGCCGGCCATGCAAATCGGGCACTGAGACGAAGTCGCCATGGACCGCGGCCGATGTCGGCATGCCCAGGCCGGTGGCGACCTCGGCGATGAAGTTGCCGTCCAGATCGTAGTGGAGCAGTCGCCCCTTCGGCTCATGATTGCGATCACAGACCAACAGGCGTGGCGGATTATAGCGCGTATCGAGTACCAAGCCATGAGCTGTGTGGAACTGCTTGAGATCGTTGCCCTGAGAGCCAAAGTACTTGAGGTACTTACCGGTCTTGTCGAACTTGAAGATGTGGTCGCTCGCGTAACCGTCCGAAAGGAAGATGTCGCCATTGGGACCGACGTCGATCGCGGTGGGATGAAATGCCTTTGGCTGCAGTCCCGATTCCTTGGGGAAGGGCAGCTTCAACACGATCTCACCCGTTTCGGCGTTGAACTTGATTCCTTCGGCGGCGTTGTTGCGTGCGCCGTAGATGAACTCGATGCCATCTTCGTCGCGGATTTTCATGTCGTGGATTTCGGTGTACTCCGGCCGAACAAACGTTCGCACCACTTCACCCTCTGGCGAGAACACGACGACACCCTTATTCGCGCTCACATAGATATCGCCCGTCTTGCCGACGACCACGCCGCCATGCGTCGGACCCAGCGCAGAATTCCCGCTCGGCAATAGGCCCCAACCGGGCACTGTATCGAATGTCATCGCTCCGCAGCCCATGCGAACCGGTTTAGGAGGCTCGGCCGCATACGCTGGAACAACAATTGAAAGCAGTGTGAACGCAACAAGAAGCAAGTAGGTTTTCATGATGTAAGCGCCTGGGCAACAGACCGATGGGAGCCGTCTGCTTCGCCGTCATAGTATGCGGCCGATCTCATTGCAATTCAACCGGGAACTGAAACCCATTGACTCGCTAACTTGATGATCGGGCTCGGTAGGTCAGGCTGTGCCTCGCGGCCTCTTTATGCTCTTCATGGGGTGCGATGGTATTGTCAGGCACAGCCTGACCTACACGTGATCGGGTTCGCCCATTGATGCCTTTTTTCGCACTAAAAGCTCGTAGTTGCTTGCATTTGCTTCCCTGGACATGAGAGAATGCAATATCGGGTCGAGCAGCCGCGTACGGACTCATTCCCTATAACAGTGCGGCGGTGATTTCTTTTCTAAGCGGGGCAGTCAGGGCGATAGCGCTCCCCGGCTCGGTAAGCCGGACAAATTGAAGTGAACCACATGATGCGTCTCAAAATTGTCACTGTGACTTGCTTGTTTGGGGCAACCGCACTGCTAAGTGTCGCGGGATGCAGCGAGGCTCCGACCGTCGTTGCGCCGCAAGCGCCGATCGTATCGGTCATGCACCCCGAGCAACGAGAGCTTTCCGATCGCGAAGAGTTCAATGGATGGATGGCCGCGGACAAGTCAGTCGAAGTCCGCGCGCGAGTCCGGGGTCACATTCAAAAGGTGGACTTTGCCGATGGGCAATACGTGAAGAAAGGCGACGTGCTGTTCGAACTCGACCCGCGCCCGTTCCAGACGGAGATCGGCAAGGCGCAAGACAAGATTCGAATTTATGAAGCACAGAAGACCGCTGCCGATCGCGACGTCGATCGCTATCGAGAACTTGTGCCGCAACGCGCCGCGAGCATGAAGGATCTGGACAAAGCAGTGGCGACTGCAGCATCGCTGGACGCCGAAATCGCCGCTTCGAAGAACGAAGTGGAACGCGTCAAACTGGACCTCGAGTATTCGCGAATCACGGCCGATATCGATGGCCGAGTCGGCCGGGCAGAAATGACCGAGGGCAATTTAGTGAACGCTGGCGGCAGCGATCCCTTGCTGACGACGATCGTGTCGGTCAATCCAATTCGCATTTATTTCAACATCGACGAGCGGTCGTTGCAGCGGTATGCGGTGAGCATCGGCGCTCAAGGCGGGAGTTTCGTCGATCTACTAGCGAATTTGAAGGACCAAAAGACGACGTTCCACTTTGCCCTGGACGGCGAAACTGGTTTCACGCACGAAGGCATCTTGCAATTCGGCGACAACCGCGTTGATCCCAGCACCGGTACCGTGCAAGCGTACGGCATTGTGTCGAACGATAAAGGAACATTCGTTCCCGGCTCGAGGGTGCGGGTGCGGCTGACAATTGGCAAGCCGTATAAGGCGTCGCTCGTGCCCGACACGGCCATTCTGGCCGATCAGGACAAGCGATTCGTCCTAGTTGTTGATGACAAGAAAACCGCCCGACGCCGAAATGTTACGCTCGGAGCAATTACAGATGATGGTATGCGAGCGATCGTCCCCGCCGACAAGGTCACGGAAGGTGATGATATCTCCAAGTGGGAAGTGATCGTGGATAACCTGCAGCGGGTACGGCTCAACTATCCAGTTGAAGTTAGCACGCCCGGTACTTCGGTGGCACAGCGTTAATTTATACAAGTCGGCATTCGCAGAAGCTCTTTCATGATTTCTCACTTTTTCATCGACCGGCCGATCTTTGCCACCGTGCTTTCGGTCGTGATCGTGATTGTCGGCGTTGTGGCGGTCACGCAGTTGCCGGTCGCACAATACCCCGACGTCGCGCCGCCCACCGTGCAAGTCACGGCGACGTATCCGGGAGCTAATGCCAGGACGACCGCGGATAACGTAGCGACTCCCATCGAGCAGGAAGTCAACGGCGTTGAGCGGATGCTCTACATGTCGTCGAAGTGTACGAACGACGGGCAGATGAACCTCGACGTCACGTTCGAATTGGGTACAAACCTGGACACCGCTCAAGTCCTTGTCCAGAACCGCGTTGCGGTTGCCGAGGCGAAACTGCCCGAAGAAGTTAAGCGGATTGGCGTCACGACCAAAAAGAAGTCGCCCAGCATTTTGCTATGCGTCAACCTGGTGTCGGCAAAGCGATCCGATGGCAGCTTTTACTATGATCAGCTGTACTTAAGCAACTACGCGACGCTTAGCGTCAAAGACGATCTCGCGCGAATCAAAGGCGTCGGCGATGTCGCATTTCTTGGCCCCAGAGATTACAGCATGCGGGTTTGGCTCGATCCGGATAAGCTCGCAGCCCGCGACCTTACGGCCAACGACGTGATCAATGCCGTCCGCGAGCAAAACCGTCAGGTCGCTGCCGGTCGGCTTGGTCAACCGCCCGTGCCCACCGGACAATCTGTGCAGTTTCAACTGCCGATCAACGCGGCGGGGCGACTAACCTCTGAACAGCAATTTGAAGACATCGTACTCAAGACAAGCTCTGACGGTGGAGTGGTTCATTTCAAGGATATAGTGCGCGAATCTATCCAAGACGCCGACGGTCGCATCATTGGCAAGGGCATCGAGCTCGGCGCGAAAAATTACGACGTCAACAGCTATCTTGACGGCGAACCGTCCGCAACGCTGGCCGTGTTTCAATTGCCCGGCTCAAACGCCCTCGACACGGCCGAAGCGATTCGTTCGAAGATGGACGAACTTAAAACCCGCTTTCCAGAAGGGGTCGATTACCGCATTTATTACGACACGACGGTATTCGTCAACGAGTCGATTCACAGCGTCATTCATACGCTGATTGAAGCCTTCATCTTGGTCTTTATCGTGGTGCTCGTATTCCTGCAGAACTGGCGGGCAACGATCATTCCCATGGTCGCCGTACCGGTTTCGCTCATCGGCACATTTGCGGTCATGGCGCTACTGGGCTTTTCGCTGAATAATCTGTCGCTGTTTGGCCTCGTTTTGGCGATTGGCATCGTCGTCGATGATGCCATCGTCGTGGTCGAGAATGTCGAACGCTTGCTCGCAGAAGGACTATCGCCGCGCGATGCTGCTCGCAAGGCAATGGACGAAGTCACGGGGCCGGTGATCGCAATTTCATTGGTTCTCTGTGCCGTGTTCGTACCGACGGCATTTATGGCCGGCATCAGCGGACAATTCTTTAAGCAGTTTGCTCTCACCATTGCCGCATCGACCGTTATCAGTGCGTTCAATTCCCTAACGTTGAGTCCCGCCCTGGCCGCGTTGTTGCTCAAACCGCACGGACACGGCGAGCACGGTCATGTCCAACAAGAAGCGTTGCCCCGCGCGGGTGTCGCGATCATCGGCGGTCTCTTGGCTTATTTCTTCTTGTTGGCGCCGATTGCCCACTTGGTTGGTATCGAGACCGGTGGCCACGGCGATGCAGAAGGAGCTGCCCACACCAGCGCCGCAGTCTTGTGGGCATTGCGGGCCGCCGTGTTTGTGGGCGGAGCCGTCGTGGGATGGTTCGCAGGCATCGTTATTAACCGCCTGCTCGGCGCATTCTTCCGCGGGTTCAATTGGTTCTTTGACGTCACCATCAATATTTACGGCCGGATGGTCGGCGGGCTGCTCCGTGTCAGTGCCATTGCGCTGCTCGTCTATGCCGGCTTGATGGTTTTGACTTTCTTTGGCTTCCGGGCCGTGCCTGTCGGATTTATTCCGGAGCAAGACAAGGGCTATCTGGTTCTCAATGCACAACTTCCGGACGGTGCCGCGCTCGATCGCACCGACAAAATTGTCCGTGAAATGAGCAAAATCGCCCGCGAAGTTCCCGGCGTTGCTCATACCATCGACCTGCCCGGCTATTCGGCCGTGTTGGGCACGAACATCAGCAACGTGGGCGGCATGTTCGTCATTCTCGATCCTTTTGAAGAGCGCGCGGGAAAGTCGGAGCTTGGCGCCCCGACAATCATGAAGCGGCTGCGCGAGAAGTTTAACGCGATTACCGAGGCACGCGTTGGCGTCTTCGGCGCGCCGCCGGTGGAAGGCCTGGGGACGACCGGTGGATTCAAGTTACAGGTGCAGGACAAAAAGAGCGCTGGTCTACGAGCCCTTCAGGGTTCGGTTGAAAATCTTGCCGAACAAGGAAACCGCGATCCTCGCTTGGCTGGTTTGTTCACGAGCTTTAGTGTTACCCAGCCGCAGCTGTACGTTGATGTCGATGTGGAAAAAGCCAAGGCTCAAGGGATCAACCTCAAGGATCTCGACACCACGCTGCAGTCCTATCTGGGCTCGTTCTACGTGAACGACTTCTTCTTTCAAAACCGCAATTGGCAGGTCAACTTGCAGGCAGCGCCACGGTACCGGATGAAGATCGACGATATTGGCAACCTGGAAGTGCGAAATGGAAAAGGCAACCGAGTGCCGTTGCGCACTCTGATCAACGTGAAATACGATAGCGGCCCGGCGATCGTCAACCATTACAACCTCTTCCCGTCGGCAGAAATCAATGGCGGCACGGCTCCCGGCGTCAGTTCCGGTCAGGCAATCAGTATCATCGATGGCCTCGCCGAGACGGCGCTCCCCGACACGATGGGATTTGAATGGACGGAGCTCACCCTTCAGCAAATCCTCGCCAGCAAGGATTTGCTCACCAAGTTAGCGTTTCCACTGGCCGTTGTTTTCGTGTTCTTGGTGCTGGCCGCACAATATGAAAGCTGGTCATTGCCGCTGTCGATCATCCTTATCGTGCCGATGTGCTTGTTGGCGGCGATCACTGGCATCTGGCTGGCAAAATTGAACAATGACATTTTCACGCAGATTGGCTTAGTTGTTTTGATCGGCTTGGCCGCGAAAAATGCAATCCTTATTGTGGAAGTTGCCAAGCAACTTCAAGATCAGGGAAAACCACGTCGGGAAGCGACAATTGAAGCTTGCCGTCTTCGCCTGCGGCCAATCCTGATGACTTCGTTTGCCTTTATTCTCGGCGTCGTGCCATTAGTGTTGGCCACGGGCGCAGGAGCCGAGATGCGCCGGACACTTGGCATCACCGTGTTCAGCGGCATGCTTGGCGTGACGGCATTCGGCATCTTCTTTACGCCCGTGTTCTACGCAGTCGTGCGGAAACTGACCGAGCGGAAAACTAATCGGGACCCAAGTATGCATGACGCAAACGATGCAACAATAATCCAGACAACCAATGGATCGGACGGTCTGACAACGAAATCGGCGAAGTCACAATCCCCAGCACATTAAGGAACTCTAACAAAACCGAAATGGGGGAACCGGACGCTAGCGCGTTCCGGCT
>CAZJWY010000034.1:0-24059 GCA_964549545.1 uncultured Planctomycetaceae bacterium
CCCAATCCCATGATTTGAGCAGTCCTGCCGGGATCGCCTGCGCCGCGCATCCAGAAGGTCACGGTGCCGACCGAGGGGGGCGTAAAGGCGGTGTTTGTTTGTGCGATACCGCCGGCTCCATCCGTTGTGAGCGCATTGTTGCCGGCACACGTGGTCTCCCAGGTAGATCCGCCAGACAGAGTGGCCGTATTCGCAAGACCGGAGCTGTCAGCGGCTGTGGTGCCGCTTCCCTCGGCAAATTTCCAATGGCCAACAAAACCGTAGAGATATTTTATTTCCGCATCGGACAATGCGCCGCTGTAAAGCCGCACATCGTCCATGTAGACGTTCGACCCGCCGTACCAGGGATCGTCGCCAACGTAGAGGGGGCCGTTGTTGCCGGTGGTGCCTCCCGAAAGTGTGAACTCGGTGTCGAGGGCTCCGTTGACATACAATCGCCACTTATTGCCGGCTTTTACGCAGGCGATGTGGGACCAGGCGCCCGTCGGCAGATCAGCCACCGAGTCGGTGCCTTCGTTGTTATTCGCTGTGGTGCTGACGCGGAAGTGGACGCGATTACTACCGGAGTTTAACCAGATACCAGGACCTCGATCAAAGTCGGCGCCACCTTTGTGTAGCAGGGGTCGCCAGCCGCCAGATGCAGTGGCCGGTTTGATCCAGAAGGCTACGCTGAAATCGGCGTTGCTCACACCGAGCGAGTTGAGCGAAGTGGAAGCCGGGACAATCACATACTTGTTATCGGATGGGAAGTAGACGCCGAGATTAAAGGGCGCGGCGGCGGCGAGCGTGGGGCCGCCCGTGTAGGTGCCATTGTTGGCATTGCCAGAGGAATCGACGGCCGCGGTTTCGGTGGTTTCGTCGAGCGGAAGCCATAGGACCAGGGGAGCGCCGACTGCTGAACCTGCAACCAGGTCCGCTGCTGCAACCACGAGCAAATAGAGATATTTGCGGCGCATAGGCGTTTTTCCGATGTGGAGACGTGGGTATGTACCTAGTGGATAAGTAACCCTAGCACTGCGGGGTTTGCAATTTGGAGGCGAGTCGCTGCTGGGGGCGGTGGGAGCCTGAAAGTTCGGGCGCAGCACGGCATCTTCCGACTACTCGGCATAGGTGATGCAACCAGACCGGGCGAAATACGCATGCCCGCCCGGCCCAAACCGGCCGGAATGAGTGGTAGACGCCATTTCGGGCGGCTAGAATCAACGGCTTGGACATTCGGTTCGGTCCATGTCATTTGTCCAACCTTTGTGCAGCAACGACATTCTCAGGAGACAACGTTCATGAGCTTGTTCCCAGGCGAAGCTTCTCCACTAAGGCGAAACCGCGTTCCGCGGCTGGCGGGGCAATTGGTCGTCGGCATTTTGGCACTCGGTTTGGCACGATGCACATTCGCGGAGGTGAAAGTGTCTCATTTCGGCAAGACGGCGGACGGGAAGGAAGTTCAAGCATTTACAATCACGGGCAAGGACGGCGTTCAGGTGAAGTTGCTCTCGCGTGGCGCGACGCTCGCCGAATGGCTCGTGCCAGATAAGAACGGCAAGCTGGCCGATTACGTATTTGGGTTCGATGACGTGGCCGGCTACGAATCGAAGGGGAACGGCTACTTTGGCGCGACGGTTGGTCGCGTGGGAAATCGCATCGCCAGTGGCAAGTTTGAGCTGGGCGGCAAGGAGTACACGCTGACGCAGAATGATGGAAAGAACACGCTGCACGGCGGCGGAAAGAACAGTCTCGACAAAGTGATCTGGAAAGGCGAGCCGTTCGACAACGGCGGCTCGCAGGGCGTCGTTTTCAAGTACACCAGCCCCGATGGCGAAGAGGGTTTTCCCGGCGAGTTGACCGCCCGGGTGACCTACACGCTTAACGACAAAAACGAGTTGCGGATCGACTATGAAGCGATGACCACCAAGGCAACACCGATCAATCTGACGAATCACGCGTACTTCAATTTATCGGGTGCCGGCTCGCCGACGATCCTCGACCATGAATTAATGCTTGCCGCAGACCACTACACGCCGGTCGACGATACGCTCATTCCCACGGGTGAAATCGCATCTGTAGAAGGCACTCCCCTGGACTTCCGTGAATTTCACAAGATCGGCGAGCGCGTCGATCAACTCAACGACAAGCCCGGCAAAGGCTACGACCATAACTTCGTGCTGAATAACAAAACGGGCAATTTGGCGTTGGCGGCTAAAGTACGCGATCCGAAATCTGGCCGGGTGCTGACCGTTTACACGACTGAGCCCGGCGTTCAGTTTTATGGCGGCAACTTTCTCAATGGCGTGAAAGGGAAGGGGGGCAAATCGTACAATTATCGCAGCGGCTTCTGCCTCGAGACGCAACACTTCCCCAATTCGGTCAACGAGGCGAAGTTTCCCAGCACTATCCTGGAACCAGGCCAGACGTATAGGCATACTTGCATCTATCAAATTACTCCTTAACCCTCCACTTCCCGTTACCTCACTCCCACCTTCCTTCCCAATACTTGAACTGTCCTCGTTTCATTTGCAGCAGATTAAAAGACCTGCAGCGAATGACGTGGGGTTCAATCTGAAGTTCGCATAAATCCCAGCGGAGACAATCAACTATGGATCAGAATCGTCGTGAATTTTTCAAGCGGTCGGCTGCCGCTAGTGCATTGGTCACTGTCCCGTATGTATTTGCCAACGCCGCGGAAAAGGCCATCCCGAAGGAAGACGGCAAGCCGACCGTCGCGGCGATTGGCGTCGGCGGTAGTCGCGGCGCCTTTTCACAAGGTGGCGGCATTGCCCGACGAGCCGGCGAGCTGGGTCGACTGGTCGCGGTGTGCGATGTCGATGCCATCCATTGCGCCGAGTTCAACGCCAAATACGACAACAAGCTGGCGATGTACGGTGATTACCGCCGGATGCTCGAACGCGAGCAACCGCATGTGGTGACAATCGGCACGCCCGACCATTGGCACGTGCCGATCTCGATCGCGGCGATGCACGCGGGTTGCGACGTGTACTGCGAAAAGCCGCTGACGCTCACCATCGACGAAGGAAAGGAAATCTGCAAGGTCGTGAAGGAGACCGGCAAGGTCTTTCAAGTCGGCACGCAGCAGCGCAGTCTCGAATCGCCCATGTTCTTGCAAGCCATCGCCATTGTGCAGAGCGGCCGCTTGGGCAAGAAAGTGAATGCCGACATCGCCATCGGCGGCAGCCCAGAGGGCGGTCCTTTTGCCACCTCGCCACCGCCAGCCGGCCTCGATTGGGACTTCTGGGTAGGCGCGGCCCAAGCCGCCGATTATTCGACGGAACGCCGCAAGGAGTTCCGCTGGTTCTTCGACTACTCTGGCGGCAAGATGACCGACTGGGGCGCTCACCACATGGACATCGCCCAATGGGCGCTCGGCCACTCGCACACTGGTCCGGTACGCGTCAAGGCAGATGGCAAGTTTGGTCCGATTGTGCCCGATGGCTTCAATTGGATCGATTACTTCAATGGCAAGGCAAATTTGAAGAACGGCTATCAAACCGCCACCACGTTCAAGATTGTGTTGGAGTTTGCTGATGGCTCGACCATTACCGTCCACGACCACTACCAGTCGCCCGATGGCAAAACGAAGTTCGACAACGGTATCTTATTCGAAGGCGAAGATGGTCGAATCTTCGTCAACCGCGGCAAGCTGGAAGGCAAGCCCGTCGAGGAAATGACCAAGGAAGACAAGGAGAAGCAGCGCGAGCAGGTTGTAAAGTTGTACGGCGGCGAGCCCACGCACCACATGAACAACTTCTTCGATTGCATTGTGAGCCGCAAGACGCCGGTCTCCGATGTGGAAACTCACCATCGAACGATGACCAGTTGCCACTTGTGCAACATCGCCCTGATGCTCGGCCGCGAGCTGAAGTGGGATCCGGAGAAGGAAACCTTCGAGGGAGACGACCAAGCGATCACGCTCATGTCGCGGCCGCGGCGTGATAAATACTCGTGGAAAGCAACGACGTAAGGCACATGTCGACGAAATAGATAAACCATGACGGCGCGACGAGCACAACGATCAAGCTTTGCGCTGAGCGAATCATAAACTTCGTTGTGACCGTAGTGCCGTCGTGGTAAAAATCTTCACAGGAGGGAGAGCCATGAAGCGAATCATTGGATCGTTCGGCTTTGTTTGGATTGCACTCAGTGCAGTCATGGTGTTTGCTCAGACCCCTGCTCCAAAAGAGCGAGCGAGGACTGGCAGACCTCCTCTTACTATCAAGACGCCTGGCCCGCTCGATCGGCTGCAGACTTCGACTCGCCATCACGAGTGGGCCGAGATCGAATCGGCCGGCGGGCGAAAAGTCAAAACCTGGGTCGTCTACCCGGAAGTCGATCACCCGGCGACCGTCGTTGTGTTGATCCATGAAAATCGCGGTTTGACCGACTGGGTTCGCGCGCTGGCCGACGAGGTGGCCGAGGCAGGCTTCGTGGCGGTGGCCCCAGACCTCTTGAGCGGCACTGGTCCCAACGGCGGCGCTACAGCCGAGTATGGCTCGGAGGACAAGGCGATTCAGGCCGTTTACAGTCTCAAGCCAGACCAAGTGACGGCCGACCTGGACGCCGTCTTCAAACACGCCAGCGAGATCGGCGCGGGCAACAAAGTGGTTGCCGTGGCCGGCTTCTGCTGGGGAGGCGGCAAGGCGTTTGAATACGCCACTCACAACCCGAAAGTTGCCGCGTCGTTCGTTTTCTACGGATCGGCGCCAAAAGAGGAAGCATCGTATAAGAACATTCAATCGCCGGTATACGGCTTCTACGGCGGCGATGACGCCCGGATCACTCTCGAAGTTCCGAAAGTTGAAGAGCGGATGAAAGCCCTCGGCAAAAAGTACGAACCGGTCATCTATAAAAATGCCAAACATGCGTTCATGCGCCAGGGTGAAATGTTGCCGGACGCCAACGACCCCAATCGTATCGCTCGGAATGAGGCGTTTGCACGGTGGAAGAAATTGTTGGGCGAGCTAAAGTAGGTAGCTCAGCGTTATCTAGCCGAGCATATCAATTCACATTGCGATTCGACTGTTAACCCCAGCGGTCGGTACGTATCTCCACGCATTTTTTGGTCCTTGAGCCGACGATTTTGGCCGCCACCCGGGCCAACGAGGCCTGTTTCTGTAATCCTTTACAAAAAACCGATTTTCTTTTTAAGTCGCGACCATGATTGGCGTCTCACGTGAATAGAGAACCGAGGTAGGCGATGTCTGGACCGATTGATAGACATACGGTCGATCAATTGGTGGTGGAACACCTGCCGGCGGCACTTCGCTTTGCCCACCGGCTTACCAACGATCCGGATACAGCCGGCGAAATCGTGCAGGAAGCGCTCTGCCGCGTATTGAAGCGGTGGAAGACTTTTCGGGGTGAAGCCTCGTTCAGCACGTGGCTGATGCAGATCGTGCTCAACGTCGATCGCGATCGGCGTCGGCGTCCCGACCCATTCGGGCCACCTCCCGACGACATCGCAGCCAGAACGGTGGAGCCGAACGATCAGGTCGCGGCGGCCGAACTTGGCGAAGCGATCCGAATCGCGATCAGTAACTTGCCTGATCGTCAGCGCGAGGTTGCTGTACTGAGTTTTGGCGAAGGATTGAGCGTGAGCGAAGTCGCGTATGTTCTGCAAACTACCGAAGCAAACGTTCATACCTGTATTCATTTAGCACGACGACGCATCGCCCTGGCGATTGGCTACGACTTATCTCGACGAAACTGACATGAACTGTAATGACGATACCCCGGCCTTCGATTCGCTCGATCATGCGATTCGCGACGCACTGCGGGTCGAAGCGGACGAGCACGAAGTCGCGTGCTTAGAGCAGTATTGGCATGCAGAGCTGCGGCGAGAAAAATGGCGACGCAATGTGTTGCAGCTATGTACGGCCGCGGCGGCAACCGTTGCCATTGCTGTAGCGTTGCTATTTGTCCGATTTCGTGAGCGTGAGCCGGATGTCGCCCAGGCTGTCGAAGAAGTACCCCAAGAGGTTGCTATTCGTGACCCAATTTTACCGTCACGGACGACTGATAACTCGCCAGACGTTAACCCGCAAGAAATGAAACCATCGCCGTCTGCCGGCCGCCCGGCCACGGCTTATGAGCAATTGATATTCGCTTCGCGCTCACGGACCGAAGTGCGCCCGGCGGCTACTAAGGCGGCGGTTGATGCGGCGATCGAGCGCATGGCCACGAGTGCAAATGCCGACGCCCGGGTTATCGTCGCATCGTTGAGAGTGAAGTCAGCGAACGCCGAGAATATCCTGCTGCGGCGGTTGCCAAACGCGACCCCACGCGATCGGCAAGCCATTGTAAAGCTCTTGGCCGAATGTGGTTCTCGGCGTTCGGTACCCGCGCTATTGCGAATTTACGAAAACGAAGTGGCCCCCACCGGCGCTCTCGCCGCCATGGAAAAAATCGTTGGCATAAGCGGCCTAGCACAAATCGTGGCAAGCTCGAAATCCCCGATGGTGCGAACCGATCTCATGCGTCATCTGTTGACGACAGGCCCGCAGGAAAGATTGATTGGCTTTCTGTCGGTTGTCCGCAATGAGTCTACTTGCGCGGAGGCGCTGGCCATTGCGAAAGATACGCCTGAGATTCCGCTCTCGGAGCTGATCACGCTGCTCGATCATAAAGAGGAGCAGGTACGACTGGCCGCGGCGATTACGCTGGGCTATGTCAACGGACCGAAAACCACTCGACTGCTGATCGCCCGCGTGACCGAGCAGCCGGCGAATTCTCCAGAAGCATGGATCGCACTCATGGCTTGCCGCGGCGACATGGCGCGCGACTTTCTCGCCTACGCTACGCGGCGACCTCAACTGCTCGGCTATTACAACAGCGCCCGCGTCCATTGGGCCCAAATGATTCCCTGAACTCGACTATCTGTCGCATTGAGACTAGCTGCAAAGGAGACAACGCAATGTCTGTTATTAAGCAAACAAGTAATTCATTTACAGCCATCTGGCTATTACTCGTTTTGGCGATCGCTCCCGTAAGCGCCCAGCAGCAAGCCAAGCCGCAGTCTCAAAAGAATAACGCGGAGGCGCAACCGGCGAGGCAGCCAGACGACGCGAACGAAACCTACACGCTGCGAACCTATGAAGTCGGTGATCTCATCATTAGCGTGCAGGACCATCCCTATACCAACCAATTGCTGCGGGAGTCTCCCAAATCGAACAACGGCGGAGGTGCGGGTGGCCAAGGCATGGGAGGCGGGTTTTTTAGCGTCCCCGTGGGCCAGGATCGCCAAACACAGCACCATTCCACGATTGCGAAAAAGTCTGCTCCAATTCTCCTGTGTCAATTCGGAGGAGGCATGGGCGGCGGTGGGGGCGGCATGGGCGGCGGTGCAGTAAAAGAAAGCGCCGCGGGTACGAGCACGGCCGGTGCCTCGATGGACGACCTCGTTCGTGTGCTCATTGGAACTGTCGCGTATAATTCTTGGGAGGAAAACGGCGGCGGAGAGGGTAAAGTCGAGCCGTTTGGCACCGCCCTCGTCATCTACCAAACTCCGTCCGTTCATCGCCTGATCTCGGGACTGCTCGATGAGATCCGCAATTCCTCGGGCCGTCGCAAAACAATGACGATCGACGCTCGCTGGCTGATGTTGTCATCCGACGATCTTGACGCCTTGCTGACGAAAGATTCCACCGGCCTTCCCGAAGCCGATCGCAAGCCGCTCGCGGAATTTACGCGCCGCGGTAGTAGCATCCGCGGGTTAATCAACTGCTTCAGCAGCCAGTTGGTTTTTCTCAGAAGCGGCGCTAATCGTAATGTCGTCTCCGGCTGGATTCCCGTGGTCGGTGCGATCGAAACCGGCGACGGCGCGGCATCGCTAGTCGCCGTCCACGGCAAGCCGCAATTTCGCTTCGTTGCCGAGACTTCGTCAGCCAGGCCCGGCGGTCATGTTGGCTATCAGCCTATTACCGGAAGCTCGAATTTGGGCGCGTTGCTAGAGATTCGACCGACATTGATCGGCAGCAGTAACTGGGCAATCGTCGATCTCAGGTCGACGTTGACCGCTCCCGCCGAGAATTCCTCTGCATCGAAAAGCAACGCGGCAACGGATGCGATTGCACCTGCGGTCGATCGCATCGCGGTTGATACGCTTGAGCTGGCCACCACGCTACGGATGCCCCTTGGCAAGCCCGTGGTCGTCGGCGGGATGACTCACATGCCCAGCACGACTGGTGCGCATGACGAAGGGAATGGCACAGAGCGCTCGCAGCTTTACTTGGTGCTCGAAATTCGCTGACGTCGATGAGTTGGACACCCTCGCCCATTTTGCTAGACTAGCCTGCGACATCCCTTTCACCTATTGCAGGAAAGTCTCGACGATGAATGACAAATGGCCGATCGGCGTGTTCGCGAGCATTGATGCCGGACTGGGCGTGAAGCTTGAAGTTGCCCGCGATTTAGGCGTGCATACGATCCATCTTCACACGCCTCACGCCAGCTCACGCACACCGCAGCGGGCCGTCGAGTTCAATCAGCGGCTTGCCGACCTGGACATCAAAATCACCTGCGTCTTCGCAGGCTTCGAAGGTGAAAGCTACGCCGATATTCCGACAGTCCAACGCACCGTGGGTCTGATGCCGTTGGAGACCCGTGCCGCGCGGACTAAGGAGCTTAAAGAAATTGCCGATTTTGCCCGCCAGTTGGGCGTGGATGTGGTCGGCATCCATTTAGGTTTCGTGCCGCATGAAAAATCAGATCCCGATTACCGCACGATGATCGAATTGACGCGCGGCGTCTGCGACCACTGCCAGCAGAACTCTCAATCGCTCCATCTCGAAACAGGTCAGGAACCGGTCGACGTTCTTATTGAATTTTTGAACGATGTCGAGCGCGACAATATCTTCGTTAATTTCGACCCGGCCAACATGATCCTTTACGGGGCAGGGGAGCCTATCCCGGCGCTCGAAAAGCTCGGCTCGCGCGTCCATAGCGTGCATTGCAAGGACGCCACCTGGTCCGACAAGCCAGGCGAAACCTGGGGCCGCGAAGTGCCGCTGGGCGAGGGCGACGTCGATATGGAGGCCTACATCCGCACGCTAAAAAAGATCGGCTACGCGGGACCGTTGACGATCGAACGGGAAATCCCCGAAGAACCGACACGGCAAAAGGTCGAAATCGGCGGCGCGATCGAGCTCTTGGAGCGGCTCAAAAAAGAGAATCTGTAGGTTCGCCAAACAGAGATGGCGTTTAGATTGGGAGACGGGGGAGAGAAGGAGAGGGGGAGGCAGCGTGAGCGGCGCTGATTGGAAATTCTCCTGTCTTCCCTATCTCCTACTCTCCCCCTGTTGCATTATCATAGGGCCAATCTCCGATCACGCTCCAACCCCAGGCTAGCCCATGTTCGTTCGTACGCGACTCTCGGTGATGATGTTCCTCCAGTTCTTCCTATGGGGATCCTGGTTCGCAACGCTGGGCCAGTGCCTGGCAAACAACGGGTTGAAAGACTTCGGCGGCGGCGCTTATGGCAGCGCACCGATCGCCGCGATTTTCGCACCGTTGTTTCTCGGCCTCGTAGCGGATCGCTTCTTTGCCTCCGAGCGGGTCATGGGAAGCCTGCTACTTCTAGGCGGTGTTTTTATGTATCTCGCCCCCAAGTATGCACAGGCTGGCGACGGCAACACGCTCGTATGGCTCTTCACCGCCCACATGCTCTGCTACATGCCGACGCTGGGATTGTCCAACACGATTACCTTTACCAACATCCACGATCAGAATGTATTCCCGCAAATTCGTGTGTGGGGCACGATCGGCTGGATTGTGGCCGGACTCGCGGTCGGCTTTCTGGGCTGGTCGGCGAGCTTCAATATTTTCTACCTGGCGAGTGCGTGTTCGTTCCTCTTAGGCGTGTATTGCTTCACGCTGCCCCACACTCCACCTCCGGCGCGTGGCAAGCCGATCAGCCTGCGAACGCTGTTCATGCTCGATGCGTTCAGCATGATGAAGGACTTACCCTTTGCCGTGTTCATCATCTGCTCAGGCCTGATCTGCATTCCACTGGCCTACTACTACGGCCTGACCTCGAACCTGCTCAGCCAGGTCGGATTCGAAGCGCCGGCCGCGACGATGACGCTCGGCCAGATGAGCGAAATCTTTTTCATGCTGCTGATTCCGTTCTTCTTCCGGCGGCTCGGCGTGAAGAAGATGATTCTCATCGGCATGGCTGCGTGGCTGGTCCGCTACCTGCTGTTCGCCTTCGGTGCGCGGGATCAGGTGATTTGGATGATCCTGCTCGCGGTCGTTCTGCACGGCGTTTGCTACGACTTCTTCTTCGTTACCGGCTTCATGTACACGGATAAGAAAGCCCCGAAAGACATCCGTGGCCAGGCGCAGAGCCTCTTGGTGTTCTTCACGCAGGGCATCGGCATGTACTTCGGCTATATGCTGGCTTTCAATCGCTTTGCCAGCACCGTGACCAACTACGACCAACTCACCGCGGCGATCGATGCGGCGCGGCCCGAGTCGACGTTGACGTTTGCCCAATCGCTGGGGCGGATGGTGTCGGTGTCGCTACCCGAAGGGATCGATTCAGAGCTACTCTCGACAACGATGATGCAATGGAAGCAGTTCTGGCTGCTGCCGGCCGGAATGGCAGCGGCGATCTTCGTGGTATTCTTGCTCTTGTTCCATGAAAAGGATGACGGACGCGTCGACGAAAGTAGCTTGCGAACCGAGGAGGCCCCCAAGTGATCCGCGTTGGAATTGTCGGTGTCGGTTTCATGGGGTGGATCCACTGGCTCGCTTATCAGCGGCTGAGTGGCGCTAAGGTGGCAGCCATCAGCACGCGCAATCCGCAACGGTTGGCCGGCGATTGGCGCGGCATCCAGGGCAACTTCGGCCCGCCCGGCGAGCAGATCGACATGACGGGCGTTTCGGCCCACGCCAAACTCGAGTCGCTTCTGGCCGATCCCAATGTCGACCTGATCGACATCACGCTTCCCAATTCGCTGCATGCGGATATTGCGATCCAGGCACTGGAAGCAGGCAAGCACGTCCTGTGCGAGAAGCCCATGGCCATGACGCTCGCCGATTGCGAGCGGATGGTGGCCGCCGCCAAGAAAGCTGATCGGCTGTTGATGGTCGCCCACGTGTTGCCATTTTTTCCCGAGTATGCCTGGGCTCGTGGCGTGATTGCGAGCGGTCAGTACGGGCGAGTGCAGGGCGGGGCGTTCCGTCGCGTCATTTCCGATCCAATCTGGATGAAAGACTATTGGTCTCCGTCGCACGGCGGCGGGCCGATGCTCGACTTGCATATTCACGACGCCCACTTCCTCCGGCTGCTGTTCGGCATGCCCACCGAAGTTACCTCCGCGGGGCGCCTGCGTGACGGTCTCCCCAAGTTCTGGCACTCGCAGTTCCGCTTCGTCGATCCCAGTCTGGTCGTCGAAGCCACCAGCGGCACGATCGCCCAGCAGGGCCGGCCGTTCACCCATGCGTTCGAAATTCATCTGGAGCGCGCGACATTGGCGTTCGACTTCGCCGTCATCGGCGGAGAAGGGCGGTACCTGTGCGAGCCGATGCTCCTCGACTCCAACGGTCAGGTCGTTCGCCCCACACTTCCCGGCGGTGACCCGATCGACGGCTTCGTCGCCGAACTGCATGAGGCGACACGCAGCGTAGAGGAAGGAAAGCCATCGGAGATTCTCGGCGCTGCCCTTGCCCAAGATGCCATTCGGCTCTGTGAGAAACAATCCGAAAGCCTACGAAGCGGTTCCTCCGCGCGAATCTAAGAAAGACTCACCACAGAGACACAGAGGTCACAGAGAAGATATTTATCCGCAGATAAACGCAGATGGACGCAGATAGTAATTTGAGGCAATTTCCTGCTCTTATCCGCGTTTATCTGTGTTCATCTGCGGTTCCTGCGATTTCTTCTCCGTGTCCTCTGTGTCTCTGTGGTCATCTTTTTCCTGTCCTCAAAGGTCAAAAGTCCACGTACCATCGTCCGCGTGGCGCGTGCTACAATTCAGCATGGCGCTCCTGATCGACGGCTACAACCTGCTCAACGTTACCGGAATCTTCGCCGAAGATGGCCCGGGTACGGAGTTGCACCGCATCCGCCTTGCGCTATTGAACTTTCTCGCGGCGTCGATCGAGCCACGCGAGCGTAAGCAAACAACGATCGTTTTCGACGCGGCCGGCGCCCCGCCAGGGCTGCCGCCTACGGTTCACCATGAGAGCATCACGGTCCACTTTGCTCAGCAATATCCAAACGCCGATGAAATGATCGAGGAGTTGTTGGAAGCGCATCGCACTCCGCGGTCGTTGCTCGTCGTTTCTAGCGACCACCGTGTACAACGAGCAGCCCGGCGCGTGGGGGCTGGCTTTTTGGATAGTGACGTCTGGTACTCAGAGCGACTTGCGCTAAGCCGCAAACGCCGAGCAGCGGCCGATGAGGCCGCCGTCAAACCGGCCGGCGACCTAACGCCCGATGAGCTTAACTACTGGCTCGCTCAATTCGGCGGGGCAACCGCAGAAAAGCCCAAAAGCAAACGGGCTCGAAAGAAACCTATCGATAATCCTTTTCCACCCGGCTACGCCGAAGATCTTATTGACGACGAATAATGCTTAAGTACTACCCTTAGCTTCGGCGGCGGATGACTTAGGCTCGACCGGTCGGAGCGTGACATCGCCCGTCGAACGCAGCTCGATCTCGTAGCTCTTGCCGGGCTGGGCGCGAATCGCGACGGCTTTCCCCTGGATCGCGTCGATTCCCAGCTCCTTGGCTCGCTGACTATCGTTGGCGATGAGCCAGAAGTCGTTCCAAATTCGCTTCTCGAAGTCAGACATCAACGTACCGCGGGCATAGGCCGTCGGGCGTGTACCAACCGTATCCAGTTGAAATCCCTTGGCCGGTTCCTGGTGTTCGCCAAATACCCGTTGGAACAAAACAATCGCGGTCGAGCGATCAAGGTCGGAGGATTCGATGTACTTGTCTTCGAAGTTTACCGTCAGGAAATCGACGTAGATCATGTCGCCCTGAATTTCAAACGACTTGGGCATACCGAGCGGCTGACCTAGCTCATTGATCTCGACGAACTCGATCTGAGTAATCAAATTAGGCCGCGAAACACCGACCCCGGTGCCGGTGGTCGGCGTGGCGGGAATCAGCGAGGCCACCTCGCGCTGGTCCAGAACCGTCAGCCGTGCAAGCCGATGCCGCACCTTCAGCAGCTTCATCGCGACGTCCAAGCGGTCGACCTCGTTGGCAAGCTCCGTGTTTTTGGTCGTCAGCTCGGCATTGAGCGTCTTTGCCGATGAGAGGTCGGTTAGCGCCGTTTGCAACTTCCCCTCTTTCTCAGCCAACAGTTGATCTTTTTCGGCAAGCAGTTTTTTAGGCTCGTTGTACAAGTCGTAGGCGATATACCCGCCGTAACCCGCGCCGCCGACCAGCACGAGTAAAAGCACATTCCTCATCGCCGAGTTGACGTTCGAGATCGTGTCGTTGACGCGCCCCATGATAGTTCGCTCCGGTTAAAGATCCCTTCCATGCCACCTATTGGAAGGATACAGCGCCGTTAGGGTCGCGACAAATAAACCGCCTCAAATCTCGTCGGCGGTTGCCACCAAACGCAGCGATTGGTGATCCAAGATTTCCGATTGGGAAGAGGTTGCAGCCACGGCATACCGCGATAGAGCCAAAAGCGGCCAACAGGTGCTTTCCAGCGCACCGTCCAGTGTAACGCTCGATTCCGAAACGATCGTTTCCGTCCAGGTGCCCTCTTCGTGCTGTGCTTTTACCAAGAACTGAATAGCACGCCGGCAAGATGAATGGTCAACATGGCCGGCCGCGACGAGGCCGAGAACTGCCTGCGCCGTTTGAGACACGTTGTCGCACCAAGTTCCATTCGATTGCTGTTCGATGATGAGCCAATGGACGGCAGCGGCGATGCAGTCGTCGCTAGGCGTCTGGCCGGCGGCCAATAATCCACGGATTGCCGCTGAAGTGGTTGGCACCGACTGCGAACCATCCGGCATGGCCCAGCTACCATCGCCATGCTGGCACGTGAGCAAGAACTGACGACCAAGCTCGCACGCAACATTTAATTGTTCGTTGTCACTCCGTGCGAATGACTCGAGTGCCTCGCCGGTAGCGCCGGCTTCGCTCAAAAGCCGTGAATGCCAGCCTGCTCGCATCGAGGCCCAGCCGCCGTCGCTGTTCTGAGCTTCCCACAATCGAAACTGGCAGGAAGCGGTCGCGCGAGAAAATTCGTCGCGATGGCTCTCAGAAGTCGAATCTGCATCGCCTGCCGAGTATTGCCAATCCCAACGAATGTCGATGTTTGGCGGCAAGGCAGTAGAGGGCTTTGCTCCAATCGTGCTGAACGAGAGCAAGCTGTTGGTCCATGCGCTGACGTCGGATGTCGCCGTGGGCGAGGGGGCAGTGGCTGCCTGCTGAAGGTAGTTCAGCCCATCTTCGATTGCCGGGTGATTGGTCGACATGCCGCTTTCGGCCAATGCTCGAATGGCAATCGCGGTACCCGCAAGTGCAGCCGTCTTCAGGCTGGGGCAAACGAGTTCCGATTCATGATCGATTTCCACAAGTTTTTCCAATGCTGCCGCGCAGCTTGCCTGTTCGTCACTATCGAGCGAATAGCCAATTGCATGCAAAGCAAGGGTGTGCCAAATCAGTTCGTGAAGATCAAATTGCGAAACTTGAGTTGGATGCACATTGCTCAACAGTTGCGTCTGGCAACGCTCCAAGGCTCGGCGCTGCGCGACGGTCGTATTTCGCCGTACCGCAACGTGGATGAATTTTTCAAATGATTGATTGATCCGCCGGGAGAACTTTCTTGTCGACTCGGTTGCGTTCGCTACCGGCCAGTCGCACGGTGACGTTAGAAATAACTCGCGAATCCCTCGCTCCACCGCAATCCGGCATACGGGCCGATGCGACCAGATGATCGACATCGGAATATCTTGTGACGACTTTTGTGCTCCCTGGAGGGCGCTATGCGGCGGCATCGGCTGGCATTGGTCGTAATCGATTTGCCCGAACAAAGCGAGCAGATAACGTGTTTCGGCATCGGCGGCATCGGCTCCGCCGAATTGTCGAATCACCTTTCGTGCCAGGTGCATCCGCTCATCGGTCGGATCGTGCCCCGCGAGCTTGAGCGCGAAGTAGGCCTGGACACTCGTGCTAACATCGGCTGCGCCGCCCGGCATCGTGGACCAAGCCCCCTCAGGCTGCTGGTAGTGCTCGATCGTCGCAGCACATTGTTGAGCGAGCTCCAAGTTTTCGCGTTCCGAGTAAGCCGCGAGCAGCACCAGTTGGCTTAGCAGCGACACGTCTCCCGGTTGACGTGCCACCCACGTGCCGTCGTATTTCTGCTGAGAGACGAGCGAATGCCGTGCACGGACAATGGCGTTTCGAGCGGGCCCAACCAGCTCTGCGACCAGCGGCGGCGACTTTTTTTTCGGCCGTTCAAGAGGGCGAACGCCCCGAATGGGGAAACGAACTAGCTCCGTCGAGTTCATAACACACTCGCGATACTCGCGTCCTTGCGGTCTTCCGTGATTTGCGTTGTCCGGCTCACCGGACGAAGCCAACTTACGACAGCCCACAGGCCGATCACAAGTGCATGGCCGCACACCGACAGCAGTGCTAGCACGCACGCGGCGGTTCGTTCGCCACGCTGATCGCGAGTGGTAAGAGAATAGCTACTTCAGCCCCACCGCGAGCTGGACTTTGAATAGATACCTGCCCGCCATGCTCGGTCACAATCCGCCAACATTTCGAGAAGCCGAAGCCCAGGCCGCGGCCAGCCTCGCGGCCACTGAAAAACGGGTCAAAAATGTGCCGTCGAACCTCGGCCGATACGCCGGGGCCGTCGTCCGTCACGGCGACCTTCGCCCAGGGGTGGCCCGCAACTTCGCATCGCTCGACCAAGATCGCCACCATGCCACCGTCGTCGACGGCTTCGATGGCGTTCTTCAGCACCGCATGAATCGCCACGCCGAGTTGCGTCTCATCGGCGACAATTTGAAGGCGATCCTCCGATGCCTTGGCTTCTAGGTGAATCTGTTTTTCTTTCGCGAGCGGACCAAGCTGGCCAACGAGCTTGTTCACAAGCACCGCGAGATCAAATTCCGATCGCTGTAGCTTCGGCGGCCGGGCGTACAACATGAGATCGGAGATCATCTCGTGCGCCCGCATCGCCTGGCGGTGGATAGCTATCAGTTTTTGCTGACGCTGTGGATCCTGCTCATCGCTGAGCAACGTTTGTGCGCGGGCGGCGATATTGGCCAGCGGATTGTTGATTTCGTGGCTCGCGCCGTAGGCCAACTCCTTCATGGCGTCGAGCTTTTCTCGTTCGAGCTGGCGGTCGAAATCGGCAAGTTGCCGCTGCGTTTCGGCCAGTTTCTTCAACAGAGCCGGCAGTCGCCAATCAATGGCATTGGTGGCGGAATCGGCATCCTCTCCGCCCAGCGCCGCTGCCAACTCGGACACGAGATGCTCAGCGAGCCACGAGGCTGCCTCAACATAATGATTGACGGTCCGCCCCAACACAAATTCGGCCCTGGCGAGCGCCCAGTTGGCCAAGTTGCGATCCGCCGCGAGTGCATGCTCGACCGCTGCAATCCGGACGGTGTCATCCGCAGCAAGCAGCGCGCGTTCAAGGCATAGCCCAACCGCGTCGTCCACCGGTAGTCGTAGTGGCGCCTCGTTGGCCGAGCCGTCGGCGGCAGGCTGCAAAAAAAGCATGGCACGTGCCGGCTAAGCGTGCGGCACCGATTCGACATCGAGCAACTGGCAAATGTGCGTAATCAAGTTCTCAACGTCAAACGGCTTCTTCAAGAAGTCGTTGGCGCCGGCATCGCGGAGCTGTTGAATCTTGTCTTCCTCGACCATGCCCGAAATGCAGATCACCCGCACATCGTCCATCGTCTTGTCGCTGCGGACCAAACGGCAAACCTCAATGCCGTTGATATCCGGGAGCATCACATCGAGCACGACCAAGTCTGGCCGAAACTCTTTGATCAGCATGCCAGCACCGAAGCCGTTGTTCACACTGCGGACCTCGAAGCGGCCGTCCCGCTCCAGTTGATCGACAATGAGTTCGACCAAATCTTCGTCATCGTCGACGACGAGAATCTTCCGTTTGCCGCTATCAAGGGCATCGGTCGGGATGCCGTTGTCGCGCATAAACGCGTACAGCTGATCGCGAGGAATGCGGCGGAACCGGCTGCCCGGAACGCGGAAACCTTTGAGCTGGCCGGAATCGAAACAACGGATAATCGTTTGTTGGCTAACCTTGCAAATCTTAGCGGCTTCGCCGGTTGTAAATACAGTTTTCATGCGCTCAACCACCCCTCTCCATAGCTGATGGTAAGACAATCCTTGCCCGTTACGTGCCAACCTCGGCGATCTGGTGGAAATCGCCGTTCGACTCGCGTGAGCACTCGGTGCGGTAATTTACCCTTGAACTCCAGGCATTCGCAGAACCCTTAGTTGACTGTGCTTCCACAGTTCTAGGGGAGGCCGTAACCCGCAGTCTCAACCACGGCTGCCAAATTTACCCGCTTTGCCAGGTGCCAGCGAATTATATCTATGCAGAGGACCACGTCAATATCGTTATCCAGAACGCAACTTCTTTCTAGAAAATACTTTGCATCAAATCAAAGGAATGGAACCCACTTTTTATGGCAGGAACGGAAACTCTCGAAATAAAAGAGACACCTATGCAAATGGGGCCACGAGAAAGCCCGTATTCCCCTGAAACCTAGCTATTTTTCGGGAGGGACGCAGCCGGGGCTTCCGCCCCAGTCTGCCCGGAGTGGCGAGCTACCGTGGAGTGATAGATTTTCCCTTGCCGTCGAGGTGTACGATGAGCAGGGCAACGTCGGCCGGTGTGATGCCGCTAATGCGGCTTGCCTGCGAGAGGTTGCGGGGTCGCACACGAGAAAGCTTTTCGCGAGCTTCCGCGCGAAGCTGGGCGATCCTGTCGTAGCTGAAGCTGTCCGGAATTCTCTTCTCGGCCAGCCGCGATTGGCGTTCAACCTCGGTCTGTTGCCGGGCAACGTATCCAGCGTATTTCTGATCACACACAACCTGTTCAGCCACAAGTGGCTCGACGGCAGAAAGCTCCGGAATGCGAGCAACAACATCGTCCCAGCCAGCCTCCGGTCGCCGCAGAAGCTTGGTAAGCGGGGCACCTTCGACGAAGGTCGAATCGAGGAGTGCCGTGGCTCGGTTGATCTCCGACCGCTTACTCTCCAGGCGTCGCCAACGAGTATCGCCGACCAGCCCGCGCTCGTGAGCCAGCGGCGTGAGGCGCCGGTCGGCATTGTCGTGACGCAGAAGGATGCGGTATTCGGCGCGACTGGTGAACATACGGTAGGGCTCGTCGACGCCGCAAGTCACCAGGTCGTCGATCAACACCCCGATGTAGGCTTCGTTACGATCCAAAATCAGCGGCTCGCGACCGAGCAGCTTGAGGCCGGCATTGGCTCCCGCGATCAGGCCCTGCGCGCCCGCTTCTTCATAACCGGTGGTGCCGTTGATCTGACCGGCGAAGTAGAGTCCGGCCACTCGCTTCGTTTCCAACGTCGCCTGCAACTGGTCGGGCGGCGCATAGTCGTATTCGACAGCATAGCCGTAACGCATGATTGAGGCCTGCTCGAGGCCGGGAATTTCGCGCAGGATCGCGTCCTGCACATCACGCGGCAGACTGGTCGAAATACCGTTTACATACACTTCGAGCGTTTGCCGTCCCTCGGGCTCAAGGAACAACTGGTGCCGATCCTTTTCGGCAAATCGAACGACTTTGTCTTCGATCGAAGGGCAATACCGTGGGCCACTCGAAGAAATTTGTCCACTGTACATCGGGGCCCGATGCAGATTGGCGCGGATCAAATCATGAACGCGCTCGTTGGTGTACGTGATGAAACAAGGAAGCTGCTCGACGGAGAGCCGATCGGTCAAAAACGAAAAAGGTTTTGGTTCGCTATCGCCCGGCTGCAGTTCGAGCTGATCGTAGTCGATCGTGCGACCGTTAAGACGTGGCGGCGTGCCGGTTTTGAACCGCTCCAATTGAAAGCCGAGCCGCGCGAGCGCCGCACTGATGCCCCCGGTTGTGCCTTCGCCCGCTCGGCCGCCGGGCGTTTTTGTCTCGCCGGTGTGCATGAGCGCTTGCAAAAAGGTTCCGGTTGTGAGAACGACGGCACGGGCACGATAAACCGCATCGCCACGGACGCGGACACCGATGATGCGCAATGACGAATTAGGATTATCGTTGCATTCATCATTCGTCATTCGGAATTGGTCATTTCCTTTCCCTTCCGTCAGCAAGTCCTCAACCACCTCTTGGCGCAACGTGAGATTCGGAGTCGTTTCAACAAGCCGCTTGATCTCCGCCTGATACGCCTTTTTGTCCGCCTGAGCACGCGGACTGTGCATCGCCGGGCCTTTGCTTTGATTGAGCATGCGGAACTGAATGCCCGTGGCGTCAATTGCTTGCCCCATCGCTCCGCCCAGGGCATCGATTTCACGAACGATCTGCCCCTTGCCGACGCCGCCGATCGCCGGGTTGCAGCTCATCTGGCCGACAGTGTCGCAATTCGTGGTCAGCAGCACGGTCTTCGCGCCCAAACGCGCAGCCGCCAACGCGGCCTCGGTGCCGGCGTGACCCGCGCCGACGACGATCACATCGTATTCATATTCACTCGCACTCATCCCTTTAGCATAGCGGGCGCGGGCGGCGAGTTACACCTCTTGAGCGCTGTTGGCAAAACGCTTGAGCGATAAGAAATCGATCGGCAGGCCCGTCCCTCCGTCGAGCGCAAGATCGGCCAGGGCTCGACCGAGTACTGGCGCAAACTTGAACCCGTGACCCGATAGCCCCGCTGCGAATACCACGCCGGGCAGCGCCGGATGCCGATCAATAATAAAATGCTCGTCCGGCGACATCGTATACATGCACACGGCATGGTGAGTCACCCGCGTGGAAACGCCCGGCATAAGCCGCGACAACACCTCGATTAATCGCGATTGCTCGGCAGAATCGAGTTCGCGGTCGACCGTGAGGGGATCGCTCACCGTGTGTCCCCCGGTGTGTTCGGCAAACTTCAGGCCGAGATCGTCCAGCTTGGGAAATCCGTAAAAGATTCCTGTTGGTAGCTCGAAGAGAAAAACCGGAAAGCCGCTGCCGACTTCATACCGTGGATCGTTGCAGTTGAACCAAAACAGTGCCTTGCGGCGGACGGTGCAGGCCAGGCCTAGGTTCAGGAACGAATCGGGCGACCATGCCCCGGCTGCCACGACCACTTTGCTCGCAGCAATCTCCAGTCCATTGGATGTTCGCACTACGGCCGACTCTCCATCCCCGGTGAGGCCCACGACGTCTGTTTCGGTGAGCACCTCCGCACCTGCTTCCTGCGCAAGATCGAGGTGTGCCCGCACGCAGTCCTCAACAAGCAAATAACCAGCCGCGGGCTCAAAGACTCCCGCAAAGCTGCGGTCGATCTTGAAGCCGGGCCAGCGAGCCTCAATTTGAGACGGAGTTAAAGCCTCGACCGGAATCTGGTACTGGCTGGCCGCCTTAAGCACATTGGGGACGACAGCCCCATCGGCCGGCCCAACTTCCAACAGACCTATTTGGTGGAACAGCTTGCGGCCAACTTTCGCCTCCACATCAAACCACTCACGATAACTTTCACGTAGGAGTGGCACGTAGTTCGGATGCTCGTAATACGCCTGACGAATCACCCTTGTATGACCATGCGTGCTCCCACGATCATGCGGCGGATCGAAGCGATCGATTCCCAGTGCATGAACACCACGCCTGGCTAAGTGATAGAGAGCAGCGCTGCCGACGCCACCGACTCCAAGAACGATCACATCGTAATGCTTCATAGCGGTTCAGTGTAACCGCTTGAAAGTAGGTCCGGCGAGCCGAGCCGGACCTTTTCTCGAGGCTTATATTGGTATTGAACAATCTCGCGCGAGCCGGGGCGTCCTCGCCCCCGTCCGATTGTTCATTATCAATGAAAGTATCAATAAGATGAATTCGCACAACCAAGCGAGGTGCTGCTCGGCTCGCGGCACCTACTTCTTTCCCCGAATTTCAAACGCTACCTTCGCATTGCCGATCTTGTCGCTCTGGCGGTCTTTCACGAGTACCTGCAATTGATAACGCCCGGTGGGAATGTTGTCGGGCAACGCGAGCCCTAGCTGAAGGTGGAAGTCGCGTCTTCGGCTGCGGCAGCAATCGTTCACATCGGGAAAGTCGCCGCTAGTGACTCGTTTTCCATGTTCGTCGAGCACTTCGTACGAAGTGCCCAGCGACGTATTGAACCCTTTTTCGCTCGATGTGCTGTGATAGTTTTCCACTTCGACATACACCGAAACATGTTGCCCTGGTGCGAACGTATCTGTTTCATAGGATTCGATCGCACCGTAGCCGTAGACATTTTTGCAGAACGCCAAACTACGTAGCGACAAGGCTCCCAGGTCGCGCAAGCTGGAGACGGCTTCTTCCAAATGGGTGACGCTGGCGGCCGCACGTCGTTTGTCGTCTGGCTGGCTGTGATGATCGAGATAAGTGGCCAGCGAGAACAACTGGCGAGACCAGTAATCTTGCTCCGACGGCGAGATGTGGGGAATAGGCTCCAGCGCCTTTTCGGTATCGCCCGCCAGCAGCCGCATCATTCGCAGGCTCACATGCTGATGCACTTCGGCGGTTGTCGTCGGAGAAGGCGATACGCGGCGTTCCAGGTCGGTAATCGCCTTTTGCAACGATTGCTGCCAATTTGGATCGGCGGCGGCTCGCGTATCGGGTAATCGAACGGCCTGAGCACGTGTGGCGACCTCCACCGCACGTGCCTGCTTAGCCGCAGGTTCGGTGGTTATTTGCCCCAGCGCCTGCGAGACCTTATGCTGCGAAGACGCAGGCATGACAGGAGCCACTTCGGCGTCATCGCCATTTTGATCGACAATCGGGTAGGTCGGCCCGTCGCTGGCAAATTGAGCCGGGCTATTCGGATCGGATGGAACATCGGGCTGACTGCCCACCGGGATTGGCATCGAATAAGGCGTCGTACGCGCGAGCACCGGCGACGAATCGGAGCTGGCGCGGTGCGGATCAACCAGCGAGCCGATCGGCGCGGAAGGACGGTTGTCGTTGCTGGCCACCTTTTCGTCGTATGTTACGTTCGCAGCCACGGCCGATTGGGCGGTGGGCGGAGAGAGCGGCTGCGCAGCGGGCGCGCGCCGCAGGTCAACCACGGGTTGGCTCTCTTTGGCGGCCGAGCGGTTTTTCTCCGCGAGCTGTTCATGGTAGGCCAGCGAGGCCCGGAACTGCTCGGCGACGAGCGGCCACGTGGAGGGCGGCACACGCTTCAGCTCCGCTAGCAAGCGTTCTTCTGCCGCCGGATCCATCGCACGTACTTGTTGGAGCTTGTCGAGCACGACCACCATGTCGGGCTCAGTCGTGTCGGTCGCCTGTGGCATGCTTGGCGGGGCGGGCGGTGTGCGACTAGCCACGCTGGCAGTACTGGTCTTCGGAGCATCGTGCTTGGCAAAGGGCGTCGCGAAAGGCGTCGCACAACCACCAAGGACGAGCGTACCGGCATATACCAGCGCAGCCGACATCAAGTTGACTTGCTTCAACGACATGCGTTTGATCGAGAGGCCAGAGTTTGTCCAGTGTCGCAGACGGCCGACAATGCGGGGCCGAATCGTAGAAAAACCGGCGCTTGCTGGCAAGCTCATGTAGGTGTCGCGAGCCGAGCGGCACCCGCACCACCTCGGCTCGGGGGGCTTGTTTGGCAAGCGGTTGAAAGGCGAATGATAAGGCGTTCGATTTCCATGCGGGCACGCTCGTCGGACGAGTTGTGCCCTTTCATCGCCAGATCGGCTGCTAGCAGCCACTCCGTAATTTGCTTCGCTCTATGTCGCCCAATCTGCCGAAGTTGTCGTTCGGCGTCGTTCAATTTGAACGGAATCACACCGGCCTGCGCCAGCGCCTCGCGCGGCGGCAATCGCTGCCGATTTTTCTCCGCGGCTTCGATTAATTGCACAGCCGTGGGAAAGCGTCGCATGGATGAAGCCATTTGCGGCAACAGCGCAAACGGTTTCTCGCCCGAAGAGATTATTCGATCGAGTTGTGTAAGTGCGTCTGCGGCGCGGCCATCGGCCGCCGCATCGATCATGTCCCACGTTGCCCGCGCGCGCCAGCCGCCAACATTTTCGCGCACGAGCTTGGCATCGATCACACCTTTCTCACCAGCGATCAACGCCAGCTTGGTCAACTCTTGGACGACGATGCCGACTTCCGGCGGCACCAGTTCCAGTAGCGCATCGGTTGCCGATCCCTCCAGCCGCACTGCGTGGAGCGTTCTTGCGCGAGCCATTAGCCAGGACTTCAACTCGCGTTCCTTGAGCGCCGCGCATTGAATCGTCAGCCCATTGGCGGCGACGAACTTCGCCAGGCGCGTATTGCCGGGCCACGTCTTTACGTCGAGCACGAGCATGCCGCCTTTCGAGGGGCTCATTACGAAATCCTCAAGCTCGGTTCGATACTCTGTTACGAATGTGTCGGCATCTTCGACAATCACGACTCGCCGGCCGTCTCCAAACAGAGAAACGGTCGACAACGCATCGATAACGTCACGGAGCCGCGCATCGCGCCCGGTAAGCGTCGTCAAGGCAAACTGGCCGTCTTCGTCGCCTAGATTGGTCCGTCGAAGCGCCGCGAGGACTTCCGACTTGAGAAACGGCTCATCGCCGTAAACCGCACAGACGCTGTGCGCCAGATGCTTTTGAGGTTCGGCAAGATACGCCAGCGCATCGAGACTTGCCGATTTGCCGGTGGTTGATTTTTTGCTCACAGTCTTGGCCATGAGCTAATCATACCCGTCCGCCGGTGAGGTGAGAATGAGACGCAGCTCAAGCATCTTGCCGCAAACACGGAAAGCAACACGCCGCCGTGATCGACAATCTCCGGCGACGTGATTTTCCCCTCGCACGACTTAGCTAAGCTTGGTTGGCCGACTTAGCTGAATTGCCGCTGCTTACGTCCGGCGAACACGACCAGGCCGAT
>CAZJWY010000034.1:24069-35941 GCA_964549545.1 uncultured Planctomycetaceae bacterium
ATCATTTTATTTTTCTTATACTGTCTCCAAGATGTGGGCACAGGGCGCAAAACATCGCGAGGCCAACAGCAAAGCGCTGGCCGGTTCCGGGACGGCCGTAGCGGACCAGGCCAAGCCGTATTGTTCACTGGTTAAGTTGCCGCTGAAATCGAAGATGGTCCCGAAGAATGTGACTTCGATTTGGTATGTGGACGTTCGTGGCAATGTGAAATACAAGTGCTCGGTATTGTTCACACCGCTGATTGATTCGGAAATAAGATTACCCGTAGCCATATCGCGGATTCTCAAATCCAAATCGGCCTGGCCAACTTCAGCTAGAGCCAGTTGGGCAACATTGAAAGTACGCTCGCGGAACCAGTCCAGCGTAACCGTCATCAGTGAACCGGCGAGCAGCGGTTGATTGATCGGGTAAATGTTGTCGACGCCAGCCGCGACCTGTCCGTAATCCCAACCGACGGGGCTTACAGGACCTTGATTTCCGGAGGGAATGCCGGCAACGTCCCTGGTTCCAGCAGTGACGTATTGGCTGTAGCCTTTCGTCAGGTTAAGAGCGCCGGCCCCGCTGTTATAATCGAGCGACTGAGAGGTTCGAACTCCGCCATTGCCGTTGGGGTGGGCAATTTGGCCATTCGTCCAGCCGGGAATCTTATCGGCACTATTGAGTAAAACAGCCTTGATGACGCGGGCATCGCGGGAAGACGCATTTGCAGCAAGTGCTGGCGTATTGTAGCTGGCGCTATCCAGCAAAGCGGCGCCGCCTGCGACGATTGGTGAGGCGAAACTCGTACCGTCAATCGACAAGGAATAGAAGTTTGGCCCGCCGACTGTGCCACTCGGCGAACCAGTCAGAGATGGATTATTGCCGCCGCCCGTGCCGCCAAAGTAGGCGGCAGTGAGAGTCGTACCCGGCGCCGCAATATCGACTGCCGCGCGGCAAGCATTGCAGCCGAATACATTGTTGTTATTATCGGTCCAGCCAAAATCCTGCGGACCTCGGCTGCTGAACGCAGCGACTGAGTTGTACACATTGTTGCCGTTGTTCTGCAGCGCTCCGACCGTGATCGCGTTGTAACCCGAGCCCGGGGCGCCAACCGTGTTGGTCACAGGGGGCGTGTTCGGATTGTTGTCGGGATCGGCCGAGTTTCCGGCCGCCACTACGAATGTGGAGCTTGGAGATTGGTTGGCCAATCCGTCCAAAGCGACGGCAAATCCGCCAATTCCCCGGGTATCGGTACCGCCCCAACTACTGTTGATTACATCGGCCGTACCAAAATAGGCTGCATACGGAGTCGTAAAGGAGTTGCCTGTAAAGTTGAAGGCGGTCGCATACGCATTACCACTCCACACACTCGCGATGGCGCCGCTTTTGAGGTCCGTATTAGGCGCAATTCCGGTCTGATAGGTTCCCTGATTCGCGCCGCCGTTGCGGCCGCCAATCGTCATGCCAACCCAAGTGGCGTGACGGTCGTAGAGATCCGCTGTTTGGCCGATGGTTCCAGGATCATTCCAGGCGCTCGGGTCGTTGGAAAACTGAGATACGTGCCCAAGCGTTTCGTGCCCGCTCCAAATATGGCCTGCTTCAACATTCGCCGTTTTCGTTCCTTGACCGGTGATTCCATTCGCGTAAAACGTGTTGGCCCCAACAATGTTGTTTACGTTTCCCCCAGAGAACGTAACAGGGAGATTCGTTTGCAAATAGCCAACACCGCTGCCAAAATCGGGCAACTGGTTATTCGGCGCCGACGAGCCCGAAGCAGAGCCGTTGGTAAACTGGACAATTTCTGGCACGACTCCCGCGTCGGCACAGGATGTCAGTAAATAAAACGCAAAGACGAACAGGATGCGTTCGCAATGAAGCTGAACACGGCGTTGGATGCGGCTCATTAGCGTCCCTCGCTAGAACGATGGAGTAAGATTTGGCCCGGACCTAGCGGCCGCCAATGCCAAAGAGGCATGCCGCTAGCACAGATGTCTGCCCGAATCTAACCACCCCCCATGCAGGTTGCAAGTATTTAGAGCCAAAAAATTCAAAAAATATCAGGGCTGATCGTGGCGTTTGAAGATTGGCGTTTTGGACTGCGGTAAAGTGGCTTAAAAACGAGCCTTCCCCGAAATAGGGTCGCAGAACGCTGCGCGATGAAAGAAACGCTATCTGCCGCCGTGGATGCTTTATCGGTAGGAGTCGGGACCGTGGGCTACAGCCGATTCCGGCGACTCCGCTGAGCGAAGGCGGCCGGAGAGACGTGCGGTCGAGAATTCCACCGGTTCGCGCGTTTGGAAGGCGGCCAGATTTCCGGCCGTGTCTCGGGCTTCAACCCGCAGGTAGAACCGTGCCGGCACGTATCGCTCGACGCGCCAAGCGTACTCGCCTGTATTCTGCAAGTTGGTTGCAATCGCCGACCATGGCCCGCTCGGCCGGCTGCTGTAGAAGAGCCCGATCGGCCGCGGCTCCAAGTTGTTATCGACCGCCTGCCATCGCAGGATCAAATGGTCCGCAATATTTCCCTGCCCGCGCTCAATCGAGGTAAGCTCCACCACGGGCCGCTTCAAATCGACTGAAACCCAAAGCTCGGGAGAATCGCCCGCACGCGGCACTTCAGCAGCAGCGCCACCCGCCATTTGTACGACGATTCGGAAACCGTATATCCCTTCTTCATCAACAGTCACGACGAGCGGGCTACGATTGTCGTTATCCTGTGTGTAGCGATTCCAATTCTTACCACCATCGCGCGTGCCCCAGAGTTCTACTTTCGACACGCCGCCGCGGCCGGCGTTGTCCAGATCGTACTCCAAGGCAAACGTTCGTGATCCAACCAACTTAGGCGGAGAGGGGGGCGTGTTAAGTGAAGGCCTCGAACCGATCGGAGTTACGTCGCCGGTGATCGACATGCTCGATGCCACAGGGGCGGAAGCAATGGGTGGCGTGTCGTTTGCTCCGTTTGCCGATTCGCGATAAGGCTCCAATGTGGCAAACTGTGGGTTAATGGCTGCATCTGGTACTGTTGGCGGAGATGCGGGGTTAACCGAAGGTGGGGCCGGCTTGGCGGGTGTTTTTGAGATGCCGGCGAAGCGCGCTTCCACGCGCGGACCATCGTAAGTCGATTCGCTTCTCGGCGAGGAATTCGAAGCAGGCGGTGGCGAGAAGAGTGGCGGGTTGCCGTAGGCCGTTACCCCATCGTCTTTCATCGTAGTGGTATTCCCAGTCCACAACTGGAACGGGGCCAGGCCTGAATTTGCTGCTGGCCAGGGTTGGATTCCCGACGCTGTGGCTGGCGCGGGCTGCGCGGAGGGTGTATTTGCTGTGGTTGCCGGAGCGCTTCCAGCAGAAGTCCAGCCTTGGGCTGCTCCTGTTGCCTGCAACGCATTGGCGGGCGGAAGCAAAGGCGTCGAGGGAAATGTCGGTGGGGATAATGCTGGCGGTTGTGACGCCGGCAACGGGGCCTGCGCAGCCGCAACGGGTTGGTTCGGCACGGCTGGGCTCACAGCGGGCGACGTCAACAGCGGCCCAGGCGTGCCCGGACCACCATCCAGTCGCGCCAGATAGGTCGCCGAGTTGCCCGCTCGATCCATCACGATGCCGCGGATGGCGATTGGTCGCGTGCCGGCTGGCGGTTGCCAAAAGGCGTGGAGCATCGAGCCGCCGAGTGGCAAGCCAGTATTGCCGATGGGTTGCACGGTCGCCGATTGGAGTGCGGCCGGCTGCCAAGGGCCGTTGGCATCGGCCTGCCACTCGAATTTCCATGTATTCGGATCGAGGTTCGAATCGGCGACGCGCGACTGGATTTCGATCGCGCCGTTGGCGGCCGGTTGCGTGCGTAATTCATCGATCCGCGGCAGCGTGGTATCGACGACAACGCGCAGCTCCGGCTGATAGGATCCTTGAGGCCAGGCCCGGCCTTGTTTGTCGAACGTGCGAACGGCGAACCAATACTCGCCGTCCCCTTCGGCGCGATAGTTGAATGCCTTCACATCCGGCTTCGCTTCGCTGATCTTCTGCCAACTAGCGCCCCGGTCCTTCGAGACAAATAACCACACGGCGCGGGCCGCGCCAGGCTCGGCCGCCGAGCCCCATTGATACGGAATTAGAAACAGATGCTGCTTCCAGTAGATCGGCTCAGGGAGCGGAGCGGCGGGCGCGGCTTGAATGGGCGGAAGGGGCACAGGAGTCGGACCGCCGACCGGACCAGGCGCGCCGAGCAAATTGCTCGCGCCGACGACGGCCGACAGTAGCGCGCCACCCACAGCATGGGCAGCACTTCTGCTGCGATCACCGGCGATCGGTTGTGATAGACGTCGCATCATCTGTTCGACTGGCGGTCAGGAAATGCGCAGAGGCCCTGAATCCTTATCGAACCAACCTACAGACCGTCTGCACGGCAAACAGTCCCGATCGCGAATGTCCGGACTAGGCGAAATAAGCGGTAATCCTCGCCGTTCTGGACCAAAATTTAACGATGGCGCATAATGTAACGATCAGGCTTGATGTACCAGCTAGCAGCCTTTTCCCGTCACAGAGAGCGTGTGGCACGACGTCATTGTTTCGTCATCCGTTAGCACAGGCCACGTTGTGGTTCGCGGTAATATTCGCATTATCGGCGCTCGCACTCGCGGCGCTGAGAAAGTGGCGCGGTAGTGCCAACGAAGCCCAACTGACGCCAAGTGAATTGCTAACAAAATTTAGAGAACTCCACGGACGGGGTACTCTTAGCGACGACGAATACCGAACAATTAAAACGAAGCTAGCAAGGCAGCTCGATGCCGAGCTAAAAGAAAACGACCGTACGAGTTAAGACGACGCCACAACACAATGACAGCTAAGCAAGCTGTCGCGGTTGTGTGGCGCACAGCGGACGGAGTCCGAAACCTTACTTTCGATTCGGTGAACGAGGACCGCCAATCGGACGTAGTGATACCGGATATGGAAATTGCGTCGCATCGGTTTCCAATGCAACGCAACTGAGAACTGGGGACAAGGAAGCTCCTCCGGAACGCACGTGTGAACTTTGCGAACCAATCGAGGTCGGGGACGGCCGAGATCGCAAGTTCACGATCGAGCGACTGACACCATAGGATACATCAAGGCAACCATCCTTTTCTCGCGAGCCGTCGCGTAAGATGTTTGCCTACCGGGAAGGAGTTTCGAATGCCAACGGGCCGGGACATCAGCGGCACTACACGCCGCAGCGGCACAACCAAGAAGAACGCGTTTTGCTCGTTCTGTCGGAAGAGTTATCGGGACGTCGGTCCCCTGGTCGAAGGACCGGGCGACGTCTACATCTGTGGCGAGTGCATCGAGCTATGCCAGTCGATCCTCGACCAGGAACGCAAACGTCGCGGAACGAGCAAACAGCTCTTTACCCGCATACCTACGCCGCGTGAAATCCTCACGCAGCTCGATGAGTACGTCATTGGTCAAGAGTCAGCCAAGCGCGTCCTCTCGGTCGCCGTCCACAGTCATTACAAGCGGCTCGTTGCTGCTGAAGACGACTCGGACGTCGAAATTGACAAATCGAACATCTTGCTCGTCGGCCCCACGGGTTGCGGCAAGACCCTGCTCGCCCGCACACTCGCTCGCAGTCTGAACGTGCCGTTCGCCATCGGCGATGCGACCACGCTCACCGAAGCCGGCTACGTGGGTGAAGACGTCGAGAACCTATTGCTCAAGCTGCTCCATGCCGCCGACTTCGATATCGAAGCGGCCCAACGCGGCATCTTGTACATCGACGAAATCGACAAGATCGGCAAGACCAGCCAGAACGTCTCGATCACGCGTGACGTCTCGGGCGAAGGCGTGCAACAAGCGCTCCTCAAGATGCTTGAAGGCACCACGGCAAACGTGCCGCCGCAAGGTGGTCGTAAGCACCCGGAACAGCAGTACATTCAGCTGGACACGACGAACATCTTGTTCATCTGCGGTGGAACGTTCACGGGCATCGACGACATCATCCGCAAGCGGCTCGGCAAGCGGTCGATTGGCTTCACCCAGGATCAGAAGACACACACCGATCTGGGCATGGCTGAGTCGCTGCCACACGTCTGTGCAGACGACTTGGTCGAATTCGGCATGATTCCGGAACTCGTCGGCCGTCTCCCCGTGATCAGCGCCCTTACGCCTTTGAACGAAGATGCTTTAGTTCGCGTGCTCACCGAGCCGAAGAATGCTCTTACGAAGCAGTACGAGCGCCTCTTCTCGATGGAAGAAGCGAACCTGCAGTTTACCGATGCGGCCCTCAAAGCGATTGCCAAGAAGGCCCGCGAACGCGAAACCGGTGCTCGTGGTCTTCGCTCGATCATCGAACAGACGATGCTGGACATCATGTTCGATCTGCCCGAGCAGCCACGCGGCAGCCGCTATGTGATCACGGACGACGTCGTTCACGGCAATAAGCCGTTGTTCGAACAGCCTCAAACAAAGAGTGCTTAGTTTGACAGACGTTGCAAAGCCCCCGGGTTAATCCCCGGGGGCTTTTTTGTTGAGGGAGCGATTGCAAATTTCAAATTGAGAATTGAAAAATGCAAATTTCGGAGATGGTGCTACGACAAATCTAAAATTTGCAATTCTCATTTTGCAATTTGCAATTTGCAATTTGCAATTTGCAATCGTCTTTCCGCCTTCAATTGGCTTGGTCCGTCACCCGCAAATCCTGCTTCGCATTCATCAGCGAAGTCGGGATCGGCCCGAGGCCGAGTAGCGAGAGGGCCAGGTTGCCGGTGTCGCCGTTGCGAATCGGTTGGTTATCGGCTCCATACTCGATGCGTGTATCAGCGGGATCCTTGCGGGATTGACTGTTCATCGCATACAAATCGCCACGACCGACCCCAGCTCCCCAGACGAACACAGGCACCGTGTAGTTTTCTTTCAGTTGCGGGTTCAGATGTCCAAACGAAGAGCCGCCGTGATCGGAAGTGAGGATGATTGCCGTTTTGCCTTTCAACTTCGGATCGGTCTCGACCAGCCGGAACACGCTAGCAAGAAAACTGTCCACCGATTTCAACGCATATCGATAGGTGCCACTGTCCCAGCGAAGCACATGGCCGACCGAATCTGCATCGCGGTAGTGGACGAACGCATAGTTGAAATGGCGAGTTTCCATTTCTCGGATGAATCGATCGTTCATCGTCTGCGAATACTTCGGGGGCCCATCGTCTTCGGTGAAGAACAGATCGATCTTGTCGCGGCCATGCTCGTGGGCGGCGCCGCTCGTTTGATCGTAGCTCTGATCGAACAAAACAAATTTGTCTTTCGAGCTGAAGAGCGCCGTGGATCGACCCGAGTCGTGTACCACGTCGAATACACTTGGAATGTATCCATTCTGGTGCAGCGTGGTGCCGCGACGCGGAATCGTGTTGCTTGTCCAATTGTGAGCGGCCACGTCTGGCAAGCTGGCTGCCGGGAGGACAGGCCGGCCAGTGAGGATTGTGGCGTGATTGGGCAGGGTAATCGTGTACGAGTAGTCCGCACGAGCGTTTGTCGTCCAGGCGCCTTCATCCTCGAATCGCTTGAAGTTCGGGGCTTCACCCGCGTCGATCAGCGACTGCAGCACGCGAGAATTCAGGCCATCCACACTGATATGGATGACATACTCGGCCGCGGCAAGACGAGAGTTAAGCAGGGCACTCGCCCAATAAACTGTAATCAAAGCCAACAGCTTCGTTCGGCGAGCCGAATCGCCGGAAAGAAAATGAAAGTGCATCGAGGTAGGGCAGTGGATGGGCTCGGTCAGCAGATTCCAATAGAGCAGCCGATTATAGTCCCAACCAATATCAATCTGAAGTCCGCCGTTCATTCACGGCAAGCGACATGCCCTGTGTGCGAATCAATCCGCATGCAATTCCAATCAAATCTTCATAATCCGAAGCGACGTCGAGCGCGACCACGCATAGCTGACAGCGTCATCGCTGCTAGGGCACATAACACACCCACGCTCGGCTCTGGCACGGCGGTTTCCGCTTCCAGGCCGCTGCCTGCCGCCGCGGATACCGTCTTGCCGAAGTTGGCACGCCAGGTAGCTAGGTCGCCACTATCCACCACATAGTTGCCGTTGCCATCGGCTGCGAGCGCCGAGCCGGTTTGTCCCATTGTTTTTCGCCACACAAGATAGTCGGCCGCATCGACCTGACCATCGTGATTGAAGTCGCCTTGCGAAGTCAGCGTGGGTGGCAGCATCGCAGCCGCATTGCCGATCCAAACATTGCTCACGGTGTAGTTGGCGACGGAGGCCATTGTGAATTGCAGATCGGTAATCACTGGATTGAAGCCCGATCCGCCCAGCGCGCTCAGCATCCATTGAAAACCTGGATCGGTAAAATTCGCCACCACCGAACCGGTTGGAAAGAGCGATGCGTGCATCGTATTCGCGCCGGCTCCATTGCCGGAAATCTTGGCGACAAACATGTAGGTCGTGTTGGATAGAAAACCACTCGCGGCCACATCCTGCCCCGCGGTGTCGGCCACGCTGTCGATCGCGAATTGCTGCTGCAATCCACGCAACGCGAAGTTGAACTGTGTCGCTCCCGTGCTGTTGAGAAAATCAAGGGACAAAGTACGATTGCTGGACGCCAATTGTGTTGAAGACAACGGCGCCGTGTTCTCACGCACCAGAAAGGTGACATACGTGTCCGCGCTTTGACCAAGATCGATGTTAGTCGCGAGATCAGCCTGCATCGTCCGTGATTGCGCGTTTACGCCGGCCGTCGTTTCCACGCTATTCTGATTGCGAATCGTCACGAACGAATTGCTTCGCTTCGAAGCGCCTGCACCAGAGCCATTCCATGACAGGAAATTGTTTGCCTCTTGCTTGAAATTGCCCGTCTCGATCAGTTTTCCCAGTACGTTGCGACCGGCTTTCCAACGACCGGTCGTGCCGATGGCGTTGGAAAATGCCTCGAATGTTCCGCTGTAAGCCAGCCGGTCGGGCAAGGTCACTCCAAGCGCGGTGTAACGTCCGGCCAGCCAATCCGCGTCTGCCTGGTTTACGAAGCCGTTGCCGTCGCGATCGCCCTTTTCCCAGTTGCCGCCTTGATAAAACGCTTCGAACTGAGCCGCCGAGGCGGTGCCGGTGTTCGTCGTCGACGTTCCCATGTTGTTCGCGAGTGTGATCGCGTCCGCGGCATCCACCTTGCCGTTCAAATCCAGATCGGGAATGTCTTTCTTAACAACCATGTAATGGTGCATCACGCGGTGCAAACCATTCTTGCCTGCCGAATCATTGTGAATCGTCCAAGTGAACATGCCTGGCATGCCCCGATCAATTGCCAGTTGCGTCTTCTCGCGGACCTGTTTGCGGCTTTCAATGGTCCACGAACCCGAGGCATTGGTATAGGTTGTGGCGTCGTAGGCCAGGTTCGGGCTTTCCGTAAGAATCGAGCTCAGGCTCTTCGAGCCGCTGGTTCCGTTCGTGCCAGTGCCATACGTGCCGACTCCGATACCAATCTGATCGTCTGAAAACGCTTTCGCGGCGCCTTGTTGGGTCAACGCTTTTTTTGTGTTGGCCCAGTTGCCCGACGACGTCGCGCCGATGTGATAAACCATCATCATCAGCTGGTCATAGACTTTGGCGTCGAACTGCGTGGTATCGTCCCATCGGCTGTCGGTGCTGCCGTAGTCGCAGACGGATATCTCCCAATCCTTAGTCGCTTGATAGTTTGGGCTGCTCGTATCTTTGAAAGCCGCTCGCAACTCGCGAGCCAACTGGGTGTAGTTTCCCCATTCAGCCGCAGTGTTCGGTCGCTCCCAATCGAAATTGAAGCCCTTCACATCGTCTGCCGTCGTGTTCACGTTGCCCAACATGATCGTTTTCAGTTGAGAAACGAAGTTCGCTCGCTTTACCGGGTCAGCAATGATCGATTCCCATGTCGTATCGGTTTGCCCGCCTATCACCTCGAACATGCTGAGGTGCAGCTTAAATCCGTTCGTGGCCGCTTGCGAGCGAATTGTGTTGAACTGGGTTTGATACGAGGAAGACGCCCAAGAGAGATTACCGTTCGAGTCTGGGCGCAGGCCGCCGAAGTACAACACGTCTGAAACGTGTGTATAGAGACCGTTCGTAGCAAATCCGTTAATCTGAGCGGTTGTCGCCCAGTACGGGATGTACCCCCAAATCCTGAAGTTAGCGGCATCCCACGCAGATATGGAAGCTTGCTGAGCACGAGCCATGCACGGCATGAACGCCGCGATCATAGCGACGAAACAAAGCCACTTGTTGAAATAGAGTCGAAGCATTGCCAACCACAAACACACAGAGGACTTGGCGAGCCAGCCGGAGAATTGACAAGCGCGAGATACGACCGGCCCGAAACCGTAAAGCGAGCCCTACACCCGGCCAGCAGCCCTCCGGCGATTGCGTCCTGCAGAAAACGCGGGCAAGAGAGTACCCATGAGTACAAGAACTAGCGAGCTTGGCTCCGGCACATTTTCCAGCCACGCCGCCAGGTCAGCCATAGTGATCTTGGTGTCACCATCCGAGTCAGCGCTGGTATACATTGGCACTGTTCTGCCAAGCAGGGCACGCCACAAGTTGTAGTCGTTTTCATTGACGAGGCCGTCACGATTGAAATCTCCCGGCTTCGCGTTGGGGTCTTTTCCAAGCAGCATCGACGAAAGCTGAGCGAGGGAACCGTTGAATACGTCGCGATCAACCGCGGTGCCTGATGCAAAGCCACTGATCGCGCCGCCGCCTGGGTACGAAGCGCTGTCGTCGCTGTATTGCCAGAACTTCCACTCGCTCCACGGGCTAACGTTTGTTGGAGGCGACGTGGCCTGATTGGTTTTCCAGGCTGCAACCCATAATGGATTGAGCGCAGCGGTGTCGTTCGAAAATAGCGTTTGCGCCCTGGACTGACTGGTATAAATGATAGGTCGTACACCAAGCGCGGCGTAAATCGTATCTGAAAAAGAAGCAGTCCAGGTTGAGGTGAACGTTTTCAAGTCTGCCGTCGACATTCCCGATGGCCAGCGTTCGATATCCGCAACAGGCGGAAGATAGGTACCCGTCTGGTATTTCGATTTGATTCGCGAAAGGAAATAGTTAGCTTCGGCAACAGCATCTGCTATGGGATTAGAACTATTGGTGTCTAAACGGCAGAAGTGATAAGGCCCTGCGAGCAGCCCGGCTGCTTTCGCGCCTGCTAGGTTCGTATTGAACGGCGAGTCGGTGTAATTGGTGTCCTCGGTCGCTTTCATGAATACGAATTTGATATTTTTCGGATCATTCGCGACTTGATTCCAATTGATCGTGCCTTGCCACGAAGAAACATCAATGCCGTAGACTATCGCGTGGGCGCTAGGTGTCCACATAAGAACGCCCACGACTAACATCGCAAACTTTAGTATTCCGGTCCTCAAAGCCATTCGCTATAGCCTCCTCTCGTTCTGTTCGCCTTATGATCATTTTAGCTACGGATTCAAGCTAAGAAAGGCAGCGAACGCCATAAGTCCGCATCTGAGAGAGTCGCGTGCGCGAATGAAGGCGCGCCACGTCCCCCAGATGGAAGGGTAGTGCTGAGAACCTTTTTTACTGGTTACAACCGACAGTTAGCTTGGATGTCCGAGCCTGCAACGCGATTGTGCTGGAGCATCTTAAAGGCGAGCGCATGGCAAGCCAGGGCGATGACCGCCGAAATAAAGTCGTTAGGGATGTTGGCGTCACCTACTTCTTTAAGAACCAAGGAGCCCAGCAGGTTATGGCCTGTAGCGTAGTGAGCCGACCAATCAGTGGTCCCGTCGTTTGGAATACCGAGCAAGCAACTGTGGAGCAGCGATCCCACCGAGCGGCCACCCGTAAGCAATCAGGCGACCGACCGACGCGCCGATAGTCGTGGCCTGCTATTGAAAATCTGATCCAGATGCTATGAAGGTTTGATTCCCGAAGGG
>CAZJWY010000035.1:0-20463 GCA_964549545.1 uncultured Planctomycetaceae bacterium
GCGGGGGCCGAAGTCGAGTGTCCAGTCGTTGACGTACATGCCGACGAACTGGTCGGCTTGGGCATCGTCGAGATCGCGGCCGTATTTTTGAGCGTATTGCAGGGCGTTGTGGCGATGCTCGAGGCCGTACTCGATGCTTTGCTTGAGCAATCGCTGCACTTCGCGGGTGGTTTCTTCACCCAGGTCTTTGCGGACGACATTCGCACCGAGGGGAAGCGGGAGACCGGTGCGGTCTTTCCACCATTTGCCGAGATCGACGCTGAGTTGCAGCTTTTGCTCGGCGTAGGTGAGTTGGCCTTCGTGGATAATGAGACCGGCGTCGATCGCCTGGCCATGGTAGTTGCCGGCGACGACGGCGGGAATGATCTCATCGAACGGGACTTCGAGGCAATCGAAGTCGGTCTGCAGGTAGAGCCGGAGCGCGAGATAAGCGCTGGTGAGCTTGCCAGGGACGGCGATTCGTTTGCCGCGCAACTCGTCGGCGGTCATCGCCTCGCGCCCAACGACCATCGGGCCGTAGCCGTCGCCCATGCTGGCGCCGCAGGTGCAGAGGATGTACTTGTCGTGCAGGAAGGCGTAGGCGTGAATGCTGACGGCGGTCAGCTCCAGATCGGCCTGGAACGCGCGGCGGTTGAGGGTTTCGATGTCGACCAGCTCGTGCGTAAACTCGTAGTCGCCCGTGTCCAACTGGTCGTTGGCCAGGGCGTAGAACATGAAGGCATCGTCGGGATCGGGGCTGTGGCCCACGCGAATCAATTGCTTGGTGGCGGTCAAGGCTGGGTTCCTCGGGCGATTATGGCAAGTTTCTGAAATACGTATTCAGCAACTGGCGAGCGTGGCTCGCTGGGGACCGGATCGCGTGGCGGTCTGGCTATTTAGTGGTGATTACGTAAGCGAGTGATTTGCACTGTCGGAGAAACCGCATGATAACATAGAGGGCGCTGAAGCGCAATGATGCGGTAGGTGGAGGAGGCAAATGGGGATGGGAGATTATTGAATATGAATGAACGGTGGGCGGGGGCGAGGACGCCCCGGCTCGCGGGGATGGGATTACGCTTGCCAAGACAAGCCGCTGCCAGGGCTCGGCGCGCTGGATGTATCGAGCGAGCGGAGGTGGGGCGGGGTGAGCTTGGCCACGAGGGCGTCGCTGCCGAGTTTTAAGCAGAGCTGTTGCCAGGTGTCGCGCTCGTATTCGAGCAGCTTGAGTGCTTCATCGAGGGCTGCCGCGTCGGAGTTGATCTTGGCCTGCGAGACGCGGCGGAAGATGAAGAGGTAGAGGTCGGCGATTTTGCGGGTGAGCTCGGTTTTGTTTTGACGAACGCCGACCAGCATTTCGCCGACGATGTCGAGGACGCGCAACAGCGGGGTGGCGGCGGCGACGGCGTCGCCACGTTGCAAGGCTTCGTTCGCTTGCCGTCCGAAGCGGATCGCGCCTTCGATCAGCATCAGATGAAGCCGTTGGGGGGCAGCGGTGAGGATCTTTGATTCGAGGTAGGAGGCGTTTTGCATGCGACTTTAATTCCCGGACACTCTGGAGTGTTTAACTATTGAGAACTGCGTGGTAATTGAGCTTGATAAAAGCTATCGGCTATCGGCTGTCAGCTATCGGCCAGAAAACAAGTCTTCAATTGAAGCGGCTTCGGAACTAACGGCATAAACCGGACGCTAGCGCGTGCCGGCTGATTGGATCAGCCGCGGCGCGTTAGCTCCTGGTTTGGAAATTACCTCTGGGAACTAGTAAGCGGTGGAAGTATTTGTAATGACGACAGCGCGGAGAGATTGTCTTTCATTTTCGAGATGGTCGTTTCGAGATTGTAGAATGTCAGCAGCAATCGCTCGCGCTGGCGATCCAAGCTCTCTGTCATCTTGTCGAGTCGCTTGCTATTTGAGTCGATGATCTTGGTCAGCGCATCGCTGCGAGCGGTCAACAACGAGCTTTTTTCGCCGGCCAGTTTTTCGATTTCCTTGTCCAGCTTGGTGGCGAAGCCTCGATTTTCGTCAGTAAAGAGCTTCTTGATCGCGGCAGGGTCTTTTTCGAACGCGGCCTTGAGCTTTGCCTCGTCGAGCTGCATCTGTCCTTTGTCGTTCAGGCTAATCCCAACCGCCGACAGGGAGCTGAACTGACCGACGCCGGAATATTGAGAGGTCACGAGCCGCGCAAGATCGGTCTTGGTTCGCAGAGCCGCATTCGACCCGAATAGAATTCCGGTTGTCATGTCGGTTTCGTTGAAGGATGTGGCGCTATCGAGCGTGGTGCGCAACGAGTTATAAGCGGCCACGAATTCCTTTACGCCACCGACCAGGGCAGTGCTGGTGGCGCTGACGCTGACCGTGACGGGTTTCAGCGACCCGTCGTTGACGGTTAAAGTCACGCCTTCCACGACGTTTTTGAATTCGTTCGTCGATGAACTGACGAGAGCACCAGTTGCACCGCTCGAACCATAGAGCACGAGGGCATCGCGCCCGCGGCTGATTTCTTGGAGCGAGAACGCCGTCGCACTGGCATCCACGAGCATTTCATTGGCGCTGCCGGTCGCGCTGGCAGAGAGGGAGAGCCGTTGTCGCGAGCCGTCGTTCAGAATGCTGGCGGTCAGGCCCTTGTTGAGGGCGTTGATCTTGGCAACGACGTCGCTCAACTTATCGTCGGCATTGATGGTAACGGTAGCCGTCGCGGTGCCGTCGATGACTTGCTTCGGCTGGCCGTCTATATTCGTTTCGACCGAGGTTCCGAGCAGCCGGAGGTCTGCGGCCGTTGTACGGTTACCGACGGCGGTTACGGTGATTTTGCCGGCTCCGCCCGCGGTATCGATAAGGATCAGCCCATCGCCCCGGTCGTTGATGCGAGCCTCGACGCCGAGGCCGTCGAGCGCGTTGATGCGCGCGATCACATCGCCGAGCGTGGTTGCCACGTCGCCAATTTTATCGAGATCGACGGCGCGGGTCACGCCGTTGGTGCCGGTGATCTTGAAATCGCCAACGTCGATTCCGGCTCCGCCATTGAGCGACGACAACAGCGTGGCCGCGCTGATTTGTCGGCGCTGCAATCCGCCGCTGTTGACCGTTGTTGCTGCGCTGTCGGTGATTATGCCGAGGGCCGTGGCCGAGTTGTTTGCATCGCCATTGGCCACGATGAAATTGCCGGCTGTGGCGCCGGTCGTATCTTTGAGTTGGATTCCGTTGCGGGCGGAATTGATGCTGGCGGTGACGCCGGTCGCCTGGGCATTGATCGCGGCGATGATTTCGTTGAGCGTCGTGGCGCCGGAGAGATCGACATCGGATACAACGTTGTTGCGATTGGTGATGCTGATGTGCCCCAGCGTGCCGAGGCCCGCTCCGCCCTTGAGGCTCGATACAAGCGTATCGCGCAAGCCACTGACCAGGCGATCGCCTGTTAGGGTCGCGCCGGGCGCGCTTTTGGCAATGCCCAAGTCATTGGCGGCCGTTCCCGTGCCGACGTTCGCAACGGTAAACGTTCCGGAACCGGTGGTGAGGTCTGTGAGTTCGATTCGTCGGCCGTCACTGCTGATTGCCGCGGACAGTTTCGTGGGCGAGGCCGCATTGATCGCCGTCAACACGTCGCCCAGTGTTTTGGCGTTGCCTAAATCGATGTCGAGCGTCGATTCGTCGGCGAGAGTAATGGTCAAATCGTTGCCGGTGCGAAGCTGAACGCCCGTGCCGTCGTTGAGTTGGCTGAGCGAGGTTCGCGCGTGGAGGGTGAAGACATCGGCTCCGGTGGCTGTCGTGCTGTTCAGATCGATGTCGGCGAGGCCCAAGCCGGCGGCCGTTTTGCCGCCCGCGACCTCTTGCACCTTGAGATTGCCCGTGCCGCCGCTGGTGTCGGTGAGCTTGAAGGAATCGCCGTCGACGGTTGCCGTCACATTGATTGCCGTGCTGGCGTTGATCGTGTTGATAACGTCGTCGACGCTGCGGGCGTAACTCAGGTCGATGAGGGTTGTGGCGCCACTGCGATCGGTAATGCGGATTTTGCCGCGTTCGACGCCGGCGCCGGAGTTGAGCTCGTCGAGCGAGATGCCTTGATCGACGAAGCCGCCTTTACCAAAAGTTAATGTGCCGGCTCCCACGGGCTCGGTGGCGCCGAAGGATTGGCTTAAAAGCTGCTGGGCCGATGCGGTTTGAACGGGGGTGAATAGGTAGTTGCCGACGGCGGGTGTGGCGTCGGCCGCAATAGCCGCCGAGAGTGAGGTGTCGTTCGAGCTGGCTTGCCGGGAGTCGAAAAGGCTCGTTGCGGCCAGTTGGCGTGTCTCGAATTGAAACGCCACGAGCAGCGAGGTCAGTTGGGTGATTGCCAGCTTCTCGGACTGAAGCGTTCTCGTGCGGTTGGTAAGGTTGTTCTTGGGCTGCGCGGCAATGGCCATCAATTTATCGACGGTATCCTGGATGGGAAGTCCCGTGATGAGGCCCGTGCTGGATTGGATACTAGTCATTTGCAATCAACCATCATTTGCCGGATCGACGCCGCTATGGAAAAGTCTACGGCGCAGTAGCTAGCACCAGGCGCGAAACCCTACCGAATATATCGACCCGAGCGGCCCCGAAACTCGACGCTGTCTGGCCGCCCGCAGATGCCGGCTAAGCGAGTTTCGAATTCATGTTCTGGGGTGGCTGGGGTCGAGGCGCAAGCCGAGCCCCCAGCGGGTGCGGCTGGGGGCTCGCTGACGCTCGACCCCAGGCACCCAGCCACCCCAGCACTCTAATCAATAAAAACAGCCGGCTCGATCCAGAAGGACCGAGCCGGCTGATAGCTTTCTAGTTTTTGCCGCTTAAGCGGCCGCGCCGTGGTTTAGCGGAGCAGAGCGAGTACGTTCTGCGGGTTTTGGTTGGCGATTTGCAACACCGTGGTGCCGGATTGCACAAGAATCTGAGCACGCGTGAGAGCGGCCGATTCCGAGGCGAAGTCGGCGTCGCGGATTTGGCTTTCCGCTTCGGTCAGGTTGACCAATGTGTCGTTCAGCGTGTTCTTGTTGGTTTCCAAAGACGTGCTTTGGAAAGCACCCAAGCGTCCACGGAGTGCGGTGATCTGGCCAATCGCCTCGTCGACGATCTTGGCGGCCGTTGTGGGATCGGTTGCCAAAGCAGCCGCGCCGCCCGAGGCCAACTGGTACAACAGGCCGTTGACGCCGCCCAACTTGGCCGTGTTCACGCTGGTGATGCCGATGCGGGCTTGTTGGTTGCTAACCACATCTGGGCCGAGCTGGAACAAGGCGCCGCCGCCGTCGATGGTGAAGTTCACGTCGGTGCTTGAACCGGCGTCAACCGTGAGGCTCAGGTCGAGCGTGGCGGTGTTGATCGACAGTTTGTTGCCGTCGCCAGTGGCAGCGATGCCGTTGACCGAGGCAACGATGTCGGTGCCCGTAGCACGCGAGGCGCTCAAGCCGCCGGCGAAGGTGTCGTTGTCATCGCCATCCAGCACATTGATCGCCACGAAAGCGGACGAACCGTAAGCAGTCGACGTGAACTGGAGCGTGCCGGCGTTGTTAACAGCCGAGACACCGGTGGCATCGCTCACAGCATTGATCGCAGCGACGATGTCGGTGATACCGGTGCCGGCGCCGAATGTCAGCACTTCGCCACCAGTCGCCCCTGCGACCTCGAACACGATCGACTTATCCAAGCCACCCGAGGCACCCGAGCCGCCCGAGAGCGTGGTCGCCGAAGGAGGCGTGTCGTCGGCCGTCGAGTAGACCGTGTCGCCAGATGTACCCGAGAGAGCCGAGCTATAGCCGCTCAGACTGTTGATCGCCGTATTGATCGCGGAGTACGCCACGTTGCCGTTGACGCGAACTTCGATGTTCGAGCCATTGAAGGCGGCGACCGCCGAGTTACTCGCGATCGTATTGTCTTCGATCAAGGTCACCGTCGCGGCATTTACACCAACCGTATCGGAGGTTACCGTGATCGTACCGGCACCTGCATCGCGGCCACCCGAGAGAGTGCCGGTGCTGACATTCGAGGTAGAGATCGTCTCTGCACCACCACTGATCGCGGAGGCGACGAAGTCGCTACCGGCATTGATCGCGGCGTACAGGTCGGCAACCGTGTTGTCGCCACCCGTGATGTCGACCGTGACCGAGAGAACGCCCGTGTTCGCATCGTACGAGGTGCCAGCGGTGGCGCCGTTGATAATGTTGATGGCAGTGAACCCGTTGCCGTCTGCACCATCAGCAGGCCCAGAAGCGACAGCGGTCAGTGTGAGGCCCGACGCACCAGTTGTGTCGAAGGTTAGAGCACCGCTCGCCTGGGCAATGCTGTGGCTCAACGAAACCGTGCCCGAAGCAGCCGCCCCGGCAACCGAGGCTGGAATTGCACCGTTGGTAAGCTGAGCCTTGGTGGCGGCAGCCGAAATATCCACGGCAACGGCGAGCTGGCCCGTTGCGCCAAGGTTCGCCTGTTCGATTTTGAGGTTGCTTACCGTGCCGAAACCGGTGCCGGCCGTCGTGATGAAGTCCAGACTTCCGTCCAACAACTTGCGGCCTTGGAATGTTACGGTTTGAGCAATCCGGTTCAACGCTTTGAGCGAGGAATCAACTTGCGCCTGGTTCGCGGCAATTTGCTCGGCACTGACGCCACCGGTATTGGCGGCTTCGGTGATGAGGCCACGAATGTCGTTGAGCAGCTCGCTCACCTGGCCCAGAGCGCTGTCGGCCGTGGCGATCACCTGGTTCGCGCGGTCGGTGTTGCTAATGGCCTTCTTGATACTGCTGATATCGCTACGAAGGTTTTCGCTGGCGATCAAACCGGCGGGATCATCTTTGCCGGTGTTGATCCGCAAACCGGTGCTCAAGCGGGTAAGCGCTTGCTCCAAGGCGCTATTGGACCGACCCAACGTGTTTTGAGCAACCAATGAACTGACGTTCGTGTTAATACGTGTCATCGAAGACCCCCCTTTGGGACAGAAATTTGTTTCAACCTAGGCCGTCGCCGCACCGCGGGCCGCCATCTGTTGTTTTGGTTTTAAAGTCGTTTCCGCAATCGAACCCTACGCGTCTCGAGTGCGAGTTTGAATGGCTGCCCCGCGGCCCCTACTGCTCGTCAGCTCAGGGACCCTATTGCCTATGCAACAGGAACAAGATCAAACTGAGCAAGCCTAGGTTGCGATTTTTGCGCAGTTGGTTGACTTTTCAAAAAATTGGTATGCAACTGCCCTGCGCTGCTGTCGCCTATGGAGAACTATCGTCGGAGGAATTTAGGCTCTTTACGTAGCTCAGTGGGAATCTTGCCAGCAAGGTAACAGTCGTTCGGCACAAGCGGAACAACCGGAATATTCCGACAACGAGCGTCGGATTGGCAAGGATTGCTGGACGCAGCCTGAGAATAAATGCTGGCCGCAATGAGAAACGTTAGCCTTGAGCGCCAGGCGAGCGTCCGATCTGGCGGGCGTCGTCGGGTTGAATTTTCGAGGCTTCGCGGTTCTCGCGTTGAATGGCCTCGTAAACCTCGCGACGATGAACAGACACTTCGCGAGGCGCTTCGATCCCGAGCCGGACCTTGTCGCCGCGGACGTCGACAATGGTTACGACGATATTGTCACCGATGATGATACTTTCGTCGCGTTGTCGGGAGAGCACTAGCATGGTACTAGCATGATCGGATGCTAGTCACAAAGCTCTCTACAAACCTCTGCTACAATTACAACATAACGGTTGTAGGGAAAGGCAGCATGACGAATGTCGAATGACGAGTGACGAATTTCCGGCGTGACGGCGCGGCTCTGCCCGCTAAGGGATGACTCAAAAACAACTTCGGCGGATAGGATTCACCACGGAGACACGGAGGACACAGAGAAGACAGAAGTAGAGACAGAAGAACACGAATCGCCACGAATCCACGCCAATCAATCAGAATCGAGAAAGAGACGAAAATAGTCTTTTCTTTGATATTGGACATTAGCGGGCATTCGTGAAGATTAGTGTTTCTATTCTCCTAGATCTCTTCTCCGTGCCCTCCGTGTCTCCGTGGTTATTCTGAAATCGGGAAGCTATTCTTGAGCCGTTCCTAAGTAGAGCGGCGTTAAGCCGTTTTTCGCCGCAGCGCCGCATGAAGTCGATGCTGAACGGCATGGTCATCGCGCGCGACGATTTGCCGGCCAACGCGCTCGGCCAGATGAATAACAAGTGGCGCTTTGAGGTTGAGTGAGAGCGCGCCGCCGGAGTTACTGATGATGGCCAGCACTTGCGCGTCGTTGGGGTTCCCCAATCCGAGCGGAGCAAGCTCACGCTTGGCAACGCGAACTTGATAATCAGGCACGAAACGGCGCGGGCTCACCACACCGAGCGCCACTTCCGGTCGCTCGAGGCTTTGCAGCCAAGCGAGAGCCGGGTTCTCGGAATCTCCGAGGAGCACCCAACGCTGGCAGTCCTCCATTCCGATCAGCCCATCGATAAACGTGAGGATGTCTGTTTCCTCGATCGTGATGGGGCCGAACTTCGTCGTGGAGATGTTCATGGTATTCGTTCCGTTAGACGGCAGGCACACGACGAACGCCACAACCAAAGCTAGTGCGGCGCAGTCGCATGTACTCGCTATAAATGTAATCGGCTCTCTGTTTGACGCAGTGTCAACCAAACCATGTGCCAGCACACTCGCGCGGCCGATGCTGGCGGATGACCTCGCGTATTAGATAAAATCTAACAGTGACAGCTTCATAATGCTGGCAGCCGTCTGCAGCGACGCCTGAAACGCATACTGGCGCGCCGTCAGGTTGGAGATCGCCTCGACCAGATCGACGTCGGTGTCTTCTGACAAGGCCGATTTCAACTGCACGTTTTCGTCTTTCAGATTTTCATTGATTGTCGTGAGGCTTTGCAACCGCGAACCAATTTCCGATCGCGCGAAGTTTACGCGATCGATGTCCACATCGAGGCGGCTGAGAGCACGACCGATTTCCTCAGTATCGTTCTGTTGCACCGCCGTTTTCAATCGCAACAAGGTATTGAAGACGCTATCCGTCTCCAGCGTATGGCGGTCTTCGCTCGTTAGCACTTGCGTTGCTCCGACGACGCGGACCGACAGTGGATTCGACTCGGTTTGCCCACTGGCGACAAAACCCAGGTACTGTGCCGCGGAGCTGCCTTCGGCCATGGAAACGCGTAGCGTTCCCGCACCACCGGTTTGATCGACCAACTCGATTCCATTGCCCGTTTGGGCTAGGCGAGCCAGGATCTGCTTCGTCGACGCCCCATCGTTGGCTGGGTTGTGATTGATTCGATCGATGACATCTTGAACCGTTTTCGCCCCCGCCAGATCGACCCATAGTTGGGTGCCGTCAGCGGCCGTGATGAGCATGTCGTTGCCTAGGACATTAGCACCGTCCAACGTACTGTTGCCGGCACTGTCGGTAGCGGTTGCCGCCTGGTGGGCGGCGCCATCGGGCACAAAGCCGAGGTACTCGGCCGCTTGCTTACCGGCCAGATGCTCGACTCGCAGTGAGCCAGTGGTTGCGGAGCTTGAATCGACTAGCTCGATGCGGTTCCCATTGGACGACAGACGGGCCAGAACGGCGGTCGTTCCAGTGTTGTTGCCAGCGGCGGAGTTGATCGCATCGACCACATCTTGCAAAGACGTGGCGCCAGCCAGGCTTACTTGCAACGCCGTGCCGTCTCGCGCGACGATTCGCAAGTCATCCAGCTTCGCGGCATCGAGTTGCTCGAGCTTTTCCGTAGCTTGAACTCCCAGGCCGCGATTGAAATCCGCGAGTTGGGTTTGCTCCGTATAGGTACGAATACCAAGCTGAGTGGCTGTTTGTCCGCCATTTTCACCGATGGTAAAATCCGCGCCGCTTAATCGAGATTGCACTTTGATGGCGTTACCGGCGGCGTTGATCTCAGCCGATAGTCCTAACCCCGACGAAGAAATAAGATTGAGCAGCTCTTCGACTGTCTGGGCGCTGCTCGTGTCGAGCGTTACGGTCTTGCCGCCATTGGTAAGAACCAAGCCCGAAGCGGAGTCAAACGACGCACCATCGCCGCCGAATGTGATGGAACCGAAGTTCCCAACGTCGACCGGGTTCGTGCCGGCGGCTTCAGCCGATGTCGCATCGTGATAGTCGACGACAGCTTTGAAAAGCCCCTGGGCGCTAATCGCGGCAGCAACTTGAGCCCCGGTTGAGACACCGGCTTCGATCTGAACCGTCAGTGTCTTATTAGCCGGATTGCTGTCGTCGTAAGTAGCCACTTCGGAACCAGCAGTGCCGCCAGCAACAAAAATCACATGAACATCATTGAGCGCAGCGCCGTTTTGATTGGCCGTCAACACGATGTCATTGTTTTTCGAAGTCGAAACGATCCGTCCCTGGGCCCGGGTGCCGAACAATGAGTCGAGCCGGGTTGTTTTCAAGAGAACAGGATTGAGCGAATTGCCCTCTAATATGCCGTCGGCGGCCATGCCTGGCGGAAATCCCAATTCGCTGGCCGCACGACCGCCAGTCACTTCCGAAATGCTGATGTCGCCAGATGGAGAGGTCAACCTCAGGCCCTTGCCGGTGACGTCGACCACGATCTCGGCGCCTGCCGGCGCGCCCCGTTCGATCAACTTCGCGACATCGCCGAGCGTAACGGCCCGGCTGAGGTCGATCACGCTGGTCTTGGTCGATGAGCCTAAATTGATAGATACAGAAATCGCGGCATTACGAGTAAGGCCCTGACCGCCGTTGATCGTGCTGAGAAGCGTATTGGCCGATAATTGTGGCTTGAGTACACTGCCTTCGATCTGTTGCGAGAGACCGCCGAAGACATCTGTTCCTGGCAGGCTGGTTGCGAACAGTCGTTCGAGATCAACATAGCTCCGCAAGACGCCTTCGTTGCCCGAATACTGGATGAAATCGCCAATCAGATCGTAAGGCTGAGTCTGCGAACTCGACCCGGCAAACAAATAGCGTCCTTGGAGCTTGGCATTGCTGGCACTCAACAACGCCTGGATAGCCTCGTCGATATTGTTTACCAGAGTTTGCCGATCGCTGTCGTTGCTCAATGTTCCGGCGATTCCCACCACCTGACTGCGTATGTCGATCAAGATATCCGATACGCCGGTGAGCTTGGCGTCGGCGTTGGTTAGATATTGATTGCTCGATTGAATGTTCGTGGAGATCTGGGCTTTGCGATCGATCAGGCGTTGCAGGTTGATAGCGCGAAGCGCGGCAGGAGCATCGTCGCTGGGCAACAACATGCGCTTACCGGTGCTGATCTGGTTCTGCAGCGTGAACAGCGAAAGCTGATCGCTTTGCACCTGGCCGACCAGGCGCTGGCGAACAAACAGATCGCCTACTCGAGTTGTTGGGATTGGGATGATCGCCATGGGATACCGCGGGTGGGCTACTACGGGAAGTTATCGATAGGTGGCTTCAAACGTAGTTGAGTTCGTACGGATTCGACTGCACGATTGGTCTGGGCTTCTTGGGAACTCAGGTGCATTGTGAATTGGTTTTGATCACACTTATTTATTAACTGCGTGGTGAATGAGCTAAGCGAGTTTGATGGTTTTCCGGTTTGTCGGGGGCGGGGACGCCCCGGCTCGCTTGTGGTGTTAAATCTTCACTAGCATGTCCAGCAAGTCGGAAATTGTTTGGATGTACTTGGCGGACGCTTGAAAAATTCGTTGCATGGTCAGCATCTTGATCGCTTCCTCGTCGATACTGACTCCGCTGACGGCTTGCTGCTGGGCGATCAGTGTTCCTTCGAAGGTGCGATACCCCTCAGCGACCGACTGTGCGACGGACGACCCCTGCGTCACCTCATTGATTAGTTGACTGTACAAGTCGTTCAGCGAAGCATCACCGACGGCGTAGAGCGGTTGGTCGAGAAATGCGGCCAACTTCTCGGCATTGCCGGCACCATTGCCGATGCCCTTCGAGCTTGCGGCGAATTTGCCCGCGTTGTCGATGCCTTTGACTTCGGCATTGATGCCGATGTTGGCCGCAGTGGAGCCGGTGAAGAAGGTATTGAGTCCAAGCGCGGCCAAGACGCCGCTCGTATCACCGTCGAAAGCGAACTCCGTATCAGCCGAATCCGAGCTGATTTGCAAAAAGCCCCCCGGCGAGATGCTGGCGGAAATACCGTCGATAGCATTGAGTTTTTGCACCAAGGCGGTGAGAGTGGTGTCCTCGTCCAGACCATCGAGCGAAATATCGATTCGGTCGGTGTGAGAGGTGTTGGAGTTTTTGCTATGAACAATCACGTTAAACGTGCCGCTTACGGGCGTGAAATCGAGACCAGCCGCGTCGAGTGGCGCATTGGCGTTGTGGATTGCTTCCACGCTGGTCAGCTTCCGAAAGCCAACGAGCCCTTGGCCTTGCGAAAACACCTTGTTGAATTCGAAAGCCAGGGCGCCGGCAAAGTCGTTGAGCCGATTGAGAAAGCCGCCCACGATCTGGTCGCGCGCGGCGTACAGGCCGCCGACCTCACCGCCGGTCGTTTGGACCTTTCCATTCGTGTCTGTAAATCGAATGATGCCTGTCGCCACGCCATTCTGGCTTGTTCGATCAACCGTCACGGAACGGCGCTGGCCTTCGAAAACGAGGAAATCGCCGCCCACCGCGACGCTGATGCCGCCGCTAGGTTGCTCGGCCACTTGAATGGTAAGTAGTTCCGAGAGGCGGTCGACCGCTTCTTGTCGTTTGACTCGCAGGCCACCGGCTTCGCTCGCGGACGAGCCTCCGCCTTCGGTCGAGGCGATCTGAATATTCAGCTTGCGAATTTGCTCGGCAAGCTGATTGATTTCATTGGCATCGGCGGTGACGCGCTGGTCGAGTTGGCTTCGGATGTCCGACACACGGCTGCTCAGGTTGTTCATCAACTCGGTAAGCGTAACGCCTTTGCCGACAGCCAGGTTTCGCGCGGCGGCGCTACTTGGATCGTTGACTACCTCCTGGACGGCATTGAAAAAGCCCGTAACCGCGTTGTTCAGGTCGACGGTGCCGGAAAGGGCATTGAGGACAGTTTCCAACTCGCGGTAGGTTTGTTCTTGCACCTCGGCATTGGCTCGATCACCCTTGGCGCCGACCAGACGCTCTTGCACGAACTTGTCGATCTTCTGGACAATGCTATGGACTTGAACGCCAAGACCAAGCACCAAGCCGCCCATCCGTTGCACGGGCGCCGGCGTGAAGACAGCTTCTTCACGCACATAGCCTGGCGTATTGGCATTGGCGATATTGTTGCCGACGACCTGCAAGCCGATTTGCATGGCTTGCAGCGTGCTACCGCCGATCTGTATCGAGCCGAACAGACTCATACGCCACCCTGAACGAGAGAACTCAAGTCGCTCACGTGGAACTGCTTGTTACACACAGAACTGCGTGCCGCCCTGCGTGGCCCAATCAATCGTCCCAGGTCGATAAAAGTCGCCGAGACGCCAAGCAATACCGTTGACAAACGCGCGTTCTCACCGCGAAAAACCGCGGCATGCACAGATGAGATCAAAACCAGGAATTATTACGCGGCCTGGTCCACCAGCGAACCGCCGGAAGTGGAGCCGGGCCCATTATCATATGTCGGCTTTGGACGTCCGCCGGTGGCCATAATTTCTATAATCTGTGAAAGATGTAGGAGCGATCGCTGGATCACGACCCAATTGGTCAGGCTCTGATGCCGTAATAATTGCGTCCGATGGGCTGCTTCGCGAATGCTGGCTTGCACATTTCGGCGACTAGTCGTCGGCAAGCGATCGGAAAGAGACTGAATGCTATCAGACGGCAGCCCTTCCCCATCGGCGCGAGCTAGCAACGTCTGGCGGCGCTCATGGCATGCTTGCAAGCGAGCCGCCAGCTCTTCTTCACGGGAACTGATCGCGGAGAGCGCGTCGATGTCTCCGGTCATCAAGAGCGATCGCTTCTCGCCTAGCACGGCAAGCAGCCCACCCTGCACATCGGCCAGGTCGGCTAGCAGGGCGCCGATCTCACCTTCGTAGCTTTCGTTCATAAATTGCGTGGGCAGTGCCCACTGTCCTGTTGTTCGACTTTGCACGAAAATGTGGGGCAACCGGACGTTAGCGCGTGCCGGCTGATTCCGAACGCCTATCGACGCGACAATTGCGACAACTCGCTCAAACCACTCGCCGGTATCGATTCGGCATATTGCGGAAATTGCCGGGCAAACATTGGATCGGCGAATTGCGCAGCGCTGGCTTTCGTCAGGTGCTCGGACATCGTCTGATCCAATTGGCCCTGAAACACTTCTTCCGCGCGGCCGCCGTGGAAGTAGGCGGGCTTTCCCACGGTCGAACGCATTGCCTTGATCATCTGGCCGTAGAACGCTTCGCCGACGAACTGCGTGAACTTCTCGTGCAGCTCCGTAGTTTTCTCACCACCCTTGGCGGCAGTGGCGGAAGAGAGCCCAGCCCCCTGCTTTTCCGGCGATTGAGCGTTTGCGGCGAACTGCATGGCGGAGGCGTTGAATTTGCCGATCGTGTTCATCTTAATTCCGTTTCAATTTTCCATCTTGGCGGGTCGGCAATTAGCACAGGGCTTATTCGATGATCAGCCGACCGTGCAGCTTTCCGTTCCGATCGATGCCCTTGATGATTTCGACCATGTCGGCAGTCGGCACTTTTAGGGTATTAAGCTGATCGACCAACGTTTGCAGCTTTGGAGAACTGGACTGATCCACGTCGATCGCCGAGAAGCTGGGAGCGGTGGTGGCATCGACAACGACGTTCTTGTGCGAGACGATCACGTCGCCGATCTCCACGTCGCCGCTGATGACGATCGTGCCGGCGCGTGGATTGATTACGACTCGCGATTCGGTCTGCGGCTCTTCCATCTGCGTTTCCAGCAACTCGGAAGCGAAAGCGACCGGGTCACTCAGGAATACGCGAGGAATTCGCACCATGATATTCGCGGCGTTGATCGCTTGGACCATCTCTTCGGTCTTTCGCGAATCGTGGACATCGGCGTAAGCGGCCACCTTTTCGCGAGTGAGTTGGACGACTTCGTTGGCTGTTTGGAAATCAGCGTGGTTCTTGTCCAGGATGAGCGTGATATAGCCATCGCGGTGGAACGGGGTGAAGATGTCGGCTTCGATCTGGCAGCCGGCATGGACGACGCCCACCATTGGCTGCGAGGGATTGTCAATCGATACCTGTCCTTGGCAAAGAGCGTAAACGCGTTTGTCTTCGGTATTGGGACCGAGCAACGAGGCGAACGCGAGCTGGCCGCCGTCGAGACTTTTGCCATTGATTGCGCTGACGAAGCAGTCGACTTTGTCGCCGCGCCGGGCGCCGGTCGACGGGACCGTGGCCGTGACCATCACTAGTGCGACGTTCTTCATTCTCCTGAGGTCTTCCAAGCCGTTTTGTCGTGCATCGGGCGGAGCGACCGGATTGCCCAGGATTTCCATCGCGCGGGCAACTGCCCGCATTGTCGGCCCGTCGTTGGCTTCGCCGGTGCCATTAAGACCGACAACAAGGCCCCAGCCGCGAAGCACGTTCTCTTCCTGCCCCTTGAGGCGGCAAATGTTTTTGAGGCGCGTGCGAGCCGTGGCGAAGCCGGGCGAGAAGGAAATGATCAAGCAGGCGATAATCAGCTTCTTTAACATACCCGGACCTTTTTTCACCACGGAGACACAGAGTTCACGGAGAAGAAAAAGACAAGAGAAGACCACTAATCAACGCTAATCTTCACTAATCTGTTTAGAGGAGCGAGATTAGTATTCTTAAAATTAGTGTTCCCAAAAACTCTTCTTCGTGTCCTCTGTGTCTCCGTGGTTAATTCTCTGAAACTTCAACCACTAGAACGGCTTCACGCCGTCGTACCACCGGACAAACCAGCCGCGATTCGTGCTGTCGTGGACGAAGCCTTTCTTACGGATACGGATTCGTCCATCAGCGACATCATCGCTACGAACCATACGATCTGGTCCAATCGATTGCCGGCGCACTTCGCCTGTCAGGGATTGCTCCCACACTTCATCGTCGCTTTCTATTTCTCGGTGGCCTTCGATCACGAGGTTGCCGTTCGGGCGAATGTCGACGACACGCGTGGCGATGCGGAAGGTCAAGGCGTCTTTCTGCTGGATGTCGGCCTGGGTCTTGTATTGGCTCGTCAGGGCGCCGGCAATTCGCGGATCGCCGTTATTCTGCGGCGCGGGTAGGATGTTCTTGCCGTCGAACTTCAACCAGTCGGACAACACCGCGTTGAAAGTGGCCGTTTTCTTGCTATTCGCATTGCCGTCGCTTTGCAAAACGGCACGGTAGTCGACGAGCACGGTGATAAGGTCGTTAAGTTGGAGCTCGCGTTGTTCCGACTCGGGGGGCAGCTTGCGGTACATGAACGAGCTGTTCTGCAGCGTGAGCGGAGGGGGTTGTTTTGGGTCTATCGGAGGAACCAAGAGCAGGCTGGCGTCCTGAGCACAAGCGACATCGCCAGCCGCCACGACCAAAGCCATGACAAGAGCGAAGATCGCATGCTTGAAAGGTTGATTGAACATCGTGTTCGATTCCGTTGCTTGATTTGCGCGGTTTAGCGACTTGGGGCCAGGTCCAATTGCATGGGGCGGCGGGCGGTGCTCACTCGCTTGGGCTCTTCCGGCGGGGCGGGTCGCGAGAGAGCGTAGACGGCCGCTTCGCGTCGTCCGGTGACCCGGGCGTCGTACTTTTCGCGTGAGCCCATGGCCTCGACCTGGACTAGATCGCCTTGGGCGGCGTCGTGCAGGGCTCGTCCGGTGGTTCGCACGCGGATGCCGCTGCTTTGCGAAGAAACAGTGATCATGTCGCCGCGCCGGACCATGATGGGAGCTTGTACCGAGTCGGTAAAAACGACGTCGCCGACCTGAATCGTCTGACGAGCTTCCATGCCGATCAGCTTTTCGATCGAGTCAGCCATTGCGCGCTGACCCGTTGCCTTCGGGTTGGCATCGATCATTCGCACTTCAATATCGGCAGCCTTTACCACTTCGCCCCGGCCGATCGGGCGAATTGCCACGATGGCGGCAATCGGCGGTGGCGTCACTTCGGCAAATAGGGGCAGCTGCACCTGACCATCGGCCGTCGCAAACGAAAACACAAATCGCTGCCGGCCGATGCACGGCTCGCTGCCTCCTGTGCAGATCGGGTTCGATTGAGCCTGGGCGAGCTTGGCCAGATCGCGATCAGGCAGGTCGCATTCGATCTTCCACTGCTGTGCTTTGCCGGTCTTCGCGTTCAGGTAGTTGGCAATCGTGTTTTTGGCTTGGGAGCAAATCTCGGCGGCCTGGGCTTCATCCAGCGGCGCGGCGGCTGGCTTCACAGCTACAGCGGTTCCTGGCACACCGGCAAGAATTGCCGCATGGCGATTCATAGGAACTGGCTGCTTAGCAATTGATGTTTCAGCGCTGGCTTGTACAACATTCGTGGAATTCTGACGGTTCGGAGACGAAACAAGCTCGACCCGGTTGGCGCCGCAGAAGCGTAGCATGCCGATCTCGACGCCCTGCGCCGCAAGCATGTCCTGAATTTCGCGTGCTTGGAGAAAACGTTCGATCCCGTTGGCTGGCGCGGGCATCAGGGGAAGTGCGCTGAGTTGGCGAGCTTGCTGGCGATCGGCGGTGTTGATTTCCGCGACATCGCCCAATCGCACGACCGCGCCACGTGGAGCGACTCGTTCGCGAAGCTTGACGTCGACAGCAGCCATAGCGCCCTGGGCGATGCCCAAGACGGCAATCACGACGAGAAGCGCCTTCAAGTTGTTTTCAACAAGTTTCATCTGTCGTTTATTGGTTGATGAGATCGTACGTCGCGTTCTGTATTAGGGAGTAAACAAATCAATTACCAATGGTCACTAAGCCCGCCTGAGGTTGGCCACAATCTGCATAATCTGATCGCCGGCCTGGACGATTTGCGAGTTCAGCTCGAATGACCTTTGTGTGGTGATCAAATCGATCAACTCGTTCACCGGCTCGACGTTCGAGGCTTCGAGGAAGCCCTGACGGATGTTGCCGTAACCGTCCTGACCAGGGTTGCCCGTTTGTTCGTCGCCCGAGGCCTGTGTTCTCTGGTAGAGGTTCTCGCCAATCTTCATCATGCCATCGGGATTGACGAACTTCGACAATTGCAACTGCCCAAGATTCTGCAAGTCGGTGGAAGTGGAGGTGCTGTATTGAACCGTGCCATCCGCCGAGACAACGATCCCGGTCGCGTCAGTCGGCACTCGCATGACTGGCTCGATGCGATACCCTTTATTCGCCGAGCCAAGCACGATCTCACCGTCGGCATTCAAGTTGAAATTGCCGGCCCGGGTATAGTAGAAGTCTGATCCGTTTGGGTTTTGCACCCGAAAAAATCCATTTCCCTCGATGGCAAGATCAAGCGGATTGTTGGTCGTTTCGAACGAGCCCTGTTTGAAGTTCGACTGCGTGCTGGAAACACGCGTGCCGAGGCCGACTTCGATGCCGGTAGCCGTACGCGTACCGTCGGAGTCTTGAGCGCCCGGCAGCCGGTATTGGCGATAAAACACATCTTCGAAATTACACCGGTCTTTTTTGAAGCCGGTCGTGTTGATGTTCGCCATGTTGTTGGCGATCACGTCCAGCTTCGTTTCCATCGCCTGCATGCCGGTGGCGGCGGTGTAGAGCGTTTGAATCGTCATTTCACTTCTCCCATTCGATCCGAACTATTCGGTTGGTTATGCGTGCAGCACTCGGCCGATGAGCGAGCCGGTCAGTGAGTCTTGATTTTGAATCATGCGCGAGTTGGCCTCGAACGCCCGAGTCGTTTCGATCATGGCCATCATTTGCCGGACCGGATTGGCGCCAGACATTTCCAAGTAACCCTGGCGAACGTCGCGTTCGGCCAGTTCGAGTGGCTTGATCGGCCCGGTGGGATTGAACATGTTGTGGCCGATTTTGACCAACTGATCGAGCGACTCTGGCTGCGAGAGGCCGAAGGCGCGAATGTTGCCGTTTTGATAAATGAAGCCGTCTGGTGAAACGGTCCAGGGGACATCGGGCTCGAGCTGGATTTCGGTGCCCGCCTGATCGAGCACGGGACGGTGGCCGTTCTGCGTAACGATGCGGCCCTGGGTATCCATTTCGAAATCGCCCGCGCGGCTGAGGTATTGCTTGCCGTCGTCGCCCTTGATGTGAAAGAAGCCTTTGCCGTTGATTGCGAAATCCAGGTCGTTGCCAGTTCGTTTCAGATCGCCCATCGAGTAGTCGGTGGCGACATTGATGATTTTCGCGCCGCCGCCGATGTCGTTGATCGAGCCGTTGCCGGGGCGGGCCTGGCCTCTTTGAATCGCCTCGGAAAAGCGTGACATGAACGTTGGCACGTCCTGCTTGAAGCCGGCCGTGTCGACATTCGCCAGATTGTTGGCGATGACTTCCAGCCGCTGGGCTTGGGCATTGGCCCCTTCGCCAGAGATGTACATTCCGTACGGCATGACAGCGATCAGATCAGCAGGTGGCCCCCCTGCGTCGGCCTGCCTCTAAGCAACCCCCATGCCGAAGCAGGTGCTGGCGAAGTGCGCAACAACGCAGCCGCTGCAATTACCGAGAGAAATGAGCGCGACATGGTTTATCATGCTAGCGAACGCCAGCAGTGATACGCGCGTGCATTCGGCGAATTCTGCCGGTCCGCGAAACAGCGTTCGGCAACTTCCGCGCGAGCTCAAATTATGTAGCCACGAAAAGCACGAAAATCCACGAGAAGTTTTTGTGACTTTTTGTGTTTTTCGTGGCTACTCCACAAGACTGTACACGACGTGGCATCAGCCATAACCTAAATCGCGCAGGTCGCGCTCGGTCAAGCCTACGTGATGGCCGTATTCGTGGAGGATTGTTTTCCTAATCTGAAACCGCAGCTTGTCGATGTCGAACTTGCCATCGCGCTTGCGTGCGAGGCCCAGGATTCCCAGGCGGTAGATATGGATCACGTCCGATATCACGCCCGATTGATCGACGCTGCGCTTTATCAAGGGAACGCCGGTGTAGAGTCCATAGAGATGTGACGGATGGCGAATCCGCATCCGCCGCATCACTTGTGGCGAAGGGTAATCCTCGACCACCAGCGGCACTTCTTCCATAAAGTCCTTTACCTGCTGCGGCAATTCGGCCACCACGAACTCGACATGCTCGTCGAAGAACTGGCGGTTTTCTGGGCTAATTTCGGGGAGTGAGTTAGCCATTGCGAGATGTCGCGATAAGTTTTTCAGCGCCTTGGGACAACAGCGCTTCGGCAACTTCAACCCCCAGCAATGAAGCCTCGCCCGGGCTGCTGCTGGCACTTGCCGTTATGCGTTGAGAACCATCGGCGCTGAGCACGACGGCGGACAATTGCAGCATGTTCTGTTCAACGCGAGCCAACGCGCCGACCGGCGCCATGCAACCGCCGCGCAAGTGCTCCAAAAGCGACCGTTCGGCAATGACCGCGGCGCGGGTTTCCGCATGGTTGAGCGAAGCCAGGATTTCGCGCGTCGCCCAGTCATCCGCACGACACTCGATACCAAGGGCTCCCTGCCCTACGGCAGGTAGCATTACATCG
>CAZJWY010000035.1:20473-34777 GCA_964549545.1 uncultured Planctomycetaceae bacterium
GCGTAAGGCCAGCCTCGGCCAACACGAGAGCGTCGAACTGGCCCTCGTCCAGCTTTCGCAGTCGTGTATCCACATTGCCGCGCACATCGAGCAACGCCAAATCGGGCCGCGTATGCAGCAACTGCGCCTGCCGCCGCAAGCTCCCCGTGCCAACTCGGGCTCCTTTCGGTAGCTTCTCCAAAACTAGCTCTCGCTCCTCGCCCCTCATCACCAGTACATCCGCCGGGCTCTCTCGTTCCGGCACCGCAGCCAGCACCAAGCTGTCGACCGGCTCGGTCGGCAAGTCTTTCAAGCTATGCACGGCCAGATCGACATCGTCGTTTAGAAGGGCCCGTTGGATTTCTTTGGTGAACACGCCGCGCGTGCCGATTTCCTCAACCGCAACGACCTGCTCCAGGTCGCCCCGTGTGGCAATCTCGATCAGCTCAACTTTATGACCGAGCCGCTGTAACTCATCGGCAACCCATTCGGCCTGCCAGCGTGCCAGCTTGCTTCCGCGGGTGCCCAGTCGCAATGTTCGTGGTTGGGTTGAGTCAGCGGCCATCGATATTGGTCAAAACAGGTCTTGCTTGAATTCGATCCAGATAAATATCCTTGTTGCCTTGGCTTAGGAGCGACTCAATAGTAACTTGCCGATTTTCAGAATAACCACGGAGACACGGAGGGCACGGAGAGAATTATTTAACCGCTAATTGGCACTAATGATCGCTAACCGGATCGTGCTGTTTGTTTGCACTTCTTTATCGGCTTTATTAGCAAACTGTTAGCAACCAATTAGCGGTTCTCTTACTTTCTTCTCCGTGTCCTCCGTGCCTCCGTGGTGAATCCCATCTGCCGAAGTTATTTTGAGTCACTCCTCCAGGTATTTTCATACCGATCGGGCCAAGACCGCAACCGTAACCTTGGCCGCTCCGGCGTCGCGTAGGACTTTGGCGGCTTCGCTGCATGTTGCCCCCGTGGTAAGCACATCGTCCACAAGGAGCACATGGGCCTTATTCAAATGGTACCCGCCGCGCACGGCGAAGGCCTTGCGAACGTTCGTCCAACGATCGGTGACGCTCAACCTGGTTTGCCGCACGGTATGGCGAGAACGCCGGAGCAGGCGCTCGGCAAGCGGCGCTCGCAGCTTGCCAGCCAACACTTCGGCCAACAGCGCCGCCGAATTCGTGCGGTGAACGATTCGCCTTCGCCAGTGAGAAGGCACCGGAACGACGACATCCGCTTCAAGCTCCTTGAGTCTCCGCTCGCGCGTGGCGAGCAGCAGCCGGGCCATGGTGAGCGATAATGAATCCCCCTGGAATGATTTCATTCGTAGAATCATCTCGCGCAACTCGCCGTGGTATCGCCCTAAAGCGATTGTTTCATCAAACCACAGCTTCCGGCCGGAACAGCGATAGCAGCCCGTGCTTTTTGTTGAATTGTTCGATGGGGCTTCCGAGCCAAACAACACGGCCGGCACCGGCGCACCGCATCGCACACACATCGGCTCTGGAAATACTTCCAATTGCTCCGAACAACGATCACATAACCATATGTCGCGATGCACGCCCGCCGCTTCGTCCAGTTCCGCCACGCAGTTCGCACAACTTGGTGGAAAGATCAGGTCTGCAATGCCGCGCCGCATGAACTTAGCGGCGCTCGGCAAATGAAAGCGGAATGGCAAACCTCCCACGAAGGCGGCGACTGACTGCAGCCGTTGCCAGCTTGTTCGATTCGTCGCTGTGGTTCGTTGGGTCATGGCGGACCGCTCGATTAGGGTTGCTATCAGCAAGCAATTGTATCATATCGGCCATCTGTATTGACCCATGCTTGCTGCGGACGTTAATCTTTGACGCCGCATTGTGCCGCGATCGATTCGGCCTGGCGGCCGACGCTAAACCCTCAATTCCGTCACTCCCCGCTCCAAGCTCCCTGCTCCCCGCTTTCTTCGCTGTGCCCACGATCATCGATCGATACATGTTGCGCCAGTTTGCTCAGGTGCTCGTCATTTGCTTGATGAGCCTGATCGGGCTCTACATCGTAATCGATGCATTCAGCCATCTGGACCACTTCATCGACTACGCCGGCAAGCATGGCAGCCTGATCAAGATCATGGGGACGTACTATATCTATCGCGGCGTTGCCTTTTTCGATCGAACGAGCGGCATTCTCACGCTGATCGCAGTGATGTTTACGGTCACCTGGATTCAGCGCCATCATGAAATGACCGCGCTCCTGGCTGCGGGCGTGACTCGCACACGAGTTTTGCGCCCCGTGCTGCTGGCCGCAATTGGCGTCAGTCTGGCAGCGGCGGCGAATCGCGAGTTGTTGATGCCCAATATTCGCGACCATTTGGCGACCGACTCCAAAAACATCGGCGGCGAACAAGTGGCCGACATGCAGCCTCGCTTCGACAGTGAAACCGACATCATGATCGGCGGCAACAAGATCATTCCCTCGTCGAGTAAAATCATCAATCCAGCCTTCGTGCTGCCACGGCAATTCGATCAATTCGGCAAGCAGCTTACGGCCAAGGAGGCGCTCTACATGCCGGCCACGCCCGCCCGGCCAAGCGGCTTTTTGCTGTCGAGCGTCAATTCTCCGAAGGCATTGCTCAAGAGCCCGTGGCTGTTGAAAGACAACAAACCGATTATCATGACGCCCATCGGGGCCAACTGGCTGGAGAAGGATCAAGTGTTTGTGGCCAGCGGCATCCCGTTCGAGTTCCTCTCGGCCGGGAGCAATTGGATCGACTTCGCTTCGACCCGGGAAATGATCAAGCAGCTTCGCAGTCCTAGCCTCGACCTGGGGGCGGACGTTCGCTTCGCCATCCACTCGCGTTTTCTGACGCCGATCCTTGATACGACATTGCTATTCCTGGGCCTGCCGTTCGTGGTCAGCCGCAGCAATCGCAATCCGTTTATTTCGCTCGCGATGTGCCTGGGCGTGGTCGCGATCTTCATGATCGTCAACCTGGGATGCAAACAACTCGGCACGAGTGGCCTGCTGGTGCCCACGTTCGCGGCCTGGATGCCGCTGATGATTTTCGCCCCAATTGCCGCCGCGGCAAGTGAAACGTTGCAGCAGTAGCTGGAATCTGAGAAATTCTCCCTCTCCCTTTGGGAGAGGGTTGGGGTGAGGGAGAATAGCGGGAAATCAAGGCACCCTCACCCTGCCCTCTCCCAAAGGGAGAGGGTTTCAAGGCAGCTTTTGCCATTTCAAAACACGTTCTGAGATAGCTGGACTCGCTGAAGGAACTCCAAAATCTAAGCGACTTCCGCTCTCTGCTTTTCAGCACGCTCTTCGCACAATACGCGTACATACTCGGCGCCGAACAATAGCACGAGCGACGCATAATACGCCCACAACATCACGGCAATGAACGAGCCGATGATTCCGTATGCGCTGGGATAGTTCAGGTGCAAAAAGTACCGAGTCAGCGCTTGTCGCCCCAATTCCCACAATAGCGCGGCCAAGAGGCCCCCTCGCAGCGCCTCCCACCAGCCGATTCTGGCCTGTGGCACGACGCGATAGATGACCGTGAACGCAAACAGGTTTAGGAGCAGGTTCATCCACAAGCCTGTTGCCCATTCGGTCCAGGGGCCAATGTGAACCTGGGGATGTTGCTCGATCGCGCGCACGATCATCGACGCCACCATCGCCACCATGATGAAGCCACCCAGCCCAATCAACATGCCCAGCGCTTTAAGCCGTTTGAACACGAGCCGCCGCAACCAGTGCCACCAACTAGCATGTGGATCGCTGGGCATCCGGAAGGTACGATCGAACGACGCATCAAGCTGAGCGAAGATCGCGACTGAAGAGGCCAAAAGCACCAAAAAGCCAATCGGCCCATTCGCCGATGCCCGAGCGCTCATCGCCTGCACGGAGCGCGCTACTTGTTGAGCTAGATCGGGCGACAATTGATTGGCGATCGTATCGTGGAGCGCCTGCCATGCGGTCTGTCCGATCTGTGTCCATTGCAAGATCCAGCTCAGCCCGGCCACGAGCACCAGTAACAGCGGAAAGAACGACAGCGCTACGTAATAGGCGATGCCCGCCGCCGAGAGGGTCCCTTCGTGGTTCTGAAAATTCAGATGGGCGATCCATAGCCGGCGCCCGAGTTTCTGAAAATATTCCATGCTGCAATTGTGCCCTTCCGGCTTGCCACTGAACAAGCGCAATAATGCCGGCTTGCGGCTAAGCGCGTCGTCCGCCACAATTTCTTCTACCCTTTACTTTACTAATAACGAACATCGAACAACCGACCACGGGTCCATTTCCATGAAAACCGCTACGATCAAGACCAAGCACGGCGATATCCGCCTCAAGCTGCACGACGACAAGGCCCCGAAAACGGTCGCCAACTTCGAGAAGCTGGTCAAAGACGGCTTCTACGACGGGCTGACGTTTCACCGCGTCATTGCCGATTTCATGATCCAGGCCGGCTGCCCCAAGGGGACAGGCACCGGCGGTCCGGGCTACCAGTTCGAGGACGAGTTTCACAAAGACCTGAAGCATAGCGGCCCGGGCATCCTCTCGATGGCCAACGCCGGCCCGAACACGAACGGCTCACAATTCTTCATCACCCACGTGGCCACGCCCTGGCTCGACAACAAACATTCGATCTTCGGTGAAGTCATTGAAGACTCGCAGAAGGTGGTCGACGCGGTTCGCCAGGGCGACAAGATGGAAAAGGTTACCGTGCAGGACGAGTAGTAGAGTAATCAGAGGCGATCTATCGATAGTTTCTTTCTCATTGCCAGGTACTAATGATGTCTGCGCAGCAAATGACCCTAGGGAACCAGGGTGCCATGCCCACGGCTTTGCGTGGGCATGCCGAAATGTGGGGGAAGCATGGCCACTCCGAGCCGTGGCACCCGATGGCTCTTTGGCTGCGCAGTTATCAATAAGTACGGAGTACTTCTTACTCAGTACGAAGGGGCTTTTCTTTTCGCGATTAGTAACCCAATTTTTCTTAACTCTGCGCCTTTGTGTAAGACCCAATCAGCATGAATACAATACCAATCACTCGGTTAACTACAATCCTTTTCGCGTTCGCTTGTGCCTTTTCGTGGCCAGGCCTACCTGAAGCACTCGCCCAAGAAGCCGTCTTACCTGCCACGAAAACCGCGGCAGCTCCCACGAAAAAGCCCGAACGCTTCGAGCCCGAAATCGCTGCGTTCGAAAAATGGGACAGCCAAAATGCCTTTCCTAAAGACGGCATTCTCTTCGTAGGCAGCTCGAGTGTTCGATTGTGGCAATCGGCCGAGGCGTTTCCCGGCTTGCCGGTCATCAATCGCGGCTTCGGCGGCTCGACGATTCCCGACTCGACTCACTTCGCCGACCGCATCATCTTCAAATACAAACCGCGCACGATTGTGTTCTACGCCGGCGACAACGACATCGCCGGGGGCCGCTCGCCGGATCGGGTCGTCGCCGACTACGAAGCATTCGCCAAAGCTGTCCACGAAAAGCTGCCCGAAACCAAACTGATCTACATTGCGATCAAGCCCAGCGTGTTGCGTTGGAAACTGTGGCCCAAGATCCAAGAGACGAACACCCGCATCGAAAAGTTGACTAAGCAGAACGACCACGAGCTGTATGTCGACATTGCCACGCCGATGCTCGGCAGCGACGGCCAGCCCCGCAAGGAACTCTTGCGTAAGGACGGACTGCACATGAATCCTCAGGGCTATGAGATTTGGAACAAGGCCTTGGCGCCCGTACTCTCAAGCACGCCTCAGTAGCAAGCCTCGCAAAAGCTGGCCGACTCCGCGGTCGCCAAGTAGTAGCAGTGTTTGCTACGATGGAATGGTGATTCGCCAACCGATCACTCGGAGTTGTGCGCATGCGGTTCATCCCTCTATCGATTCCTGGGCGATTCTTTCTCCTGCCTGCGATCACTTTGATCGGAATCAGTGTATCTGGTTGCAAGTACTATAACGCGGACCGCCTCCGCGAAGCCGACGAGGTGGTCCACACGGTGGAGAAACGAATGAAGCGGGTCGAAGATGATGCGAACAATATTCACCACGCAAAGCGCGGTTCCGACTCTGAAAAATAGCGATCGCGAGAAATAGAATGCCAGTGGGTGCCATGCCCACGGCTTTGCGTGAGCATGCCCAAATGCTCCCGAAACATGGCCACTCCAAGCAGTGGCCATGGCACCCGAAGTCTTAGAAGCTCTAACAAAACCGGGGGCTAGCGCCCGCCGGCTAATCAAATTAGCCGGAACGCGCTAGCGTCCGGTTCCCCCATTTCGGCTTTGTTAGAGTTCCTTATTCCGTCGTTGCAGCTTCGGCCACGACGGGCCGAAACGCCTCAAGCAGTTGCGCCGTCAGTTCGTCCTCGGGCAATAGCTTCGCAACTCGTTCCCACTTTTTAACCGCGGCGTCGAGGTGGCCCATCGTCATATATTGATAGGCCAGCAGGAACGCCGCTGCCGAGTCGTCTGGGTTGGCCACCACGTGGGCCTCGAGCGCGCGGAGCTGCGTAGTGTGCGTCGCCGTGTCGCGATACAAGCCGGCCATCGTTTCCCAGTTCCAGCCCGGTCCCGCGGCCAACACCGAGTAGATCGTTGCCGCCGCCTGTTGGTAATCCTTCATCGCGAACAGGCACAACGCGCGGAACTCATGGAACGTGGCGTCACCGGGAAACAGTTCGATCGCGCTATCAATCGCTCGTAGCGCCGCCTTGTAGTCACTGTCCTTAAACTCAGCGCGGGCACGATCGAAATGTTGCATCGCCTCTTGCGTGACTTCGTCTTCCGGTTCGAGCTCTTCGTCTGAATCGAAATCCGCAAAAGAAAAATCCTGCGACGGCTCTGGCAGTGGCCGGGAGTAGTCGAGGAATACCGGAACCTCGACCACAGTCGTCGTCGAACTCACCGCCGGCACAACGACGAATGGATTGTGGAAGACAAACGTATCGTTACGTCCCCAAGCCCAGCCCGGCGTACCCCAACCGGTCACCCACAGCGGCGGCCAAACATTCACCGTCCAACGACCACGATGCCAGTTATGGTGCCTTCTATCGTACCAGCCCCACCAGCGGCCGTTGTGCCAATGTCCGTGCGGCCAATTGGGTCGAACGATTGGCCGGTTGGGCGGCCAATGTGTGCCCGGTCGGTTACCACCGCCCGGCCAATTAACATCAGGCCGTCCCCCTGGACGATTGCCACCAGGACGATTCCCACCCCAACCGCCGCCCGGTCGATCCCATGGGCGATCGCCAATTCCCGGTCGACTGCCGCCACCAGGTCGATCCCAAGGCCGATCGCCACTGCCGGGTCGATCGCCACCGCCCGGACGATCGCCGGGCCTGTTACTACCCGGGCGATCTCCCGGCAAACCAATCCCCGGCCGGTCTCCGCTGCCAGGTCGTTCCCAAGGTCGATCACCACCTCCTGGTCGGTTGCCATCGCCTGGGCGATTCCCGCCACCGGGTCGATCACCGATCCCAGGTCGGTCACCGCCACCGGGGCGATTTCCGGAACCAGGCCTGTCGCCAATTCCCGGGCGATCACCAATCCCCGGCCGGCCTCCACCAATACCCGGCCGATCGCTGCCACCAGGACGATTGCCAATTCCGCTTCCAGGTCGATCACCGATCCCGGTGCCTGGCCGATTTCCGCTGCCAGCGCCAGGCAGTCCGCCACCGCCGGGACGATTACCGCTTCCCGCTCCCGCACCGGGTCGATTGCCAATCGAAGGGCGATCGCCGCTGCCGCCCGGGCGATTGCCGCCGATGTTCCCTGGCCGGTTGCCACTTCCGCTGGGAAGCCGATCCGCGCCGCCCGGTCGTGAACCGATATTTCCTCCCGGTCGATTGCCACCTCCACTAGGCCTACCACCACCGCCTTGCGGCACCATACCCGGTCGTGTATTGGGTCTATTGCTTCCACCACCGCTGCCACCCAACGATGGCCGCTGTCCTCCGCCACCGCCAGATAAAGACGGCGCGCGCGAAGCACCACCGCCTCCGCCGCCTCCCCGGCCGGAACCACCGCCGCCACCTGCGCGTCCGCCGCCATCGCCGCCACCTCTAGGCCCTCGCGATTGCGCATCGTCGACCATCGAGACGAGCATCAGACTTGCCGCCACCAAGACCATGACCTTATTCATCGAAGGTCTCCCATTGTGCATGTGCGAAGAAGCAGGATCGGAACTTTCTCTTTCCTTAAGAGAGGGCCGGGATGAGGAAGCCTTGCGGACAACTCCCTCGCGTCCCATAGGCGGAAACAGGTCTTCGATCAAGGCTTGGCGTCTTTCGTGCCCTTAATGACGCGAACGAACTTCACTTCCGCATCGGGCATTGGCTGCCCTTCAATGTTCCGCCCCGTCGCACGCCATTCCAGATGTGTGTCGTCGACAAAGCGAACGCTATTCACGGAGCTACCCACGCGGCCGTCTGACAGCACACCGGTCGATTCCGAGGTCCATGTATTGTCCTCGCGCTGCCACAATCCTTCGCCGTAGCCGCCGCGCGAATCGAATGACCACGACTTGATTTGCCCGGAGAGCGGATCGTAACCGATCAATTGCATCACTTTCAAATCATCGCCCGTTTCACCCGTCACCGTGTAGTCTTGTACGATGTAGTTCTTATCGAGCACCCACTTCGTTGAAAGATTGACCTTGCGGCCATTGTCGTCGCTTGTCCAATCTCCAATCAGCCAATCGAGCGGCTTGAGATAGTCGGCGTTGGCGGCCTCCGCTGGCTTCTCCTTCTTCGGGAGATCATGCGCGCTACTGATGCGCCAGTGATCGCCATTCTTGATCCAGACTACGGTGTAGCGGCCGTCACTCGCCTCGCCATCGGGGCCGGTCAGCGTGGCCACACCATCCTCAATGGCGACATCCGGCTTCACCAAATGCAGGTTGTCGATCTTCAGACCGAGCTTCGTGCCTTTTAACTCTTCTAACGAACTTTTGAAGAGGGCACCGATCGCCTCTTTGCCATGATAGGCCTTACCGTCTTCGTCGACGTAATCTGCGTCGTCGTTCCAGTAGCCGAGCAGCACGTCGATCTTGCCTGCGTTGAACGCGTCGCAGTACTCGCTGATCGAGTTGCGAATAACCTGGTCCTCCGCAGACTTTGCTGGTGTTTCTTCCGCATGCGCCACGGCAAGTCCCAGCATGGCAAACGCCGCGGCCTCTAAAATGATTCGCTTATGCATCGCCTGCTCCTTTTGAGTTCAGGAATTGCGAGAATGTGTCGGCTGATCAACCGACTCAATTACGTCGGTTACGCCGGTCAATATAACACGTCCCAATCCGGCGCGGGCAAGTAGCCATAAAAAGAAACCAGAGCCCTATCGGCCAGAAATGGCCTCCGGCAATTCGGCATGATCGCTCGCGGTTGTCCAATGAATTGATTCCATTGTCTGCTTAAAACTGCACTGCGCTAAAAAGCGTTATCCCGTCCACGACGCCTTCCCAGAGGCTAGCAGCAAGCTTGCATTAGCTTTACCCGAGCCAAAGCGAATCCAAACGGCCTAACAGGGGACCGGAAGCAAATTACCTCTCGCGCGATACTCAAGGTACTTTGGCTACGACATCTCCCTATTTCGCGGCCGCTGGCTGAGCAACGTTTGGCTCGTACTCCGCCGTTTTGAGATCGATGCCTTCGTGAGGCACCGTATCCGGCAACACCCGGACAGCCGTGGAAACCTTGAACGAGAATGGGCCGCCCGTATCGAAGGCCACCTCGACGAACGCCGCCGTCCATCCTTCCTTTGGTTTCGCAACGCGGCAGAGCCAGGAACCGTCGGCCTCGGGCTTTAGCTCCGTGCTTTTATAGACCGGGCCGATCGTAGCAAGGCGAAAATCGCGTACCTTAGGATTCGTGGCCTGCCATAAGAGCACTTGCTTGGGAGGCGTGTCGCTATGCACGCGAATCGCCCCATCCTCTTCGAAATTCCAGGTGATTTGCGGGCGCGGTTTCTCAGCGAGAATCATCTGGTAGAAGGCCACCATGCTCAGTACCGAATCAAAGTTCTTGTCGACGGAGTGGTCGGTGTTGGGCACGTAACGGATGTGCTTTTCACCCTTCAAGTCATCGTAATAGAACTGCGATGAGTCGGGACAGAAAAACTGGTCGCCGCTGCTATTGATGATGTACTTCGGCATTGTCAATCGATCGAGATAATAGTACGGGTCTTCGATCTCGTAGATCCCCTTCATCCGCGAATGATCGGGCCGCTGTAGGATTTGATGCTGGTAATAAGAACCAATCGCCTTGGCCCAGAATCCGTAGACTTCGGCATGATGCTTGATCGACGGCGCCGCGTTTACCACATCGATGACGATCGGAACAATCGCTTCCACGCGTGGGTCCGCCGCCGCGACCATCCACGTGGTCCAGCCTCGCTTCGAGGCCCCTCCCACGACAAACTTTTCGATTTTCGCGCCCTCTTTTTCCGACCATTCCTGTAAGCAATCCATCGCGCGCACCACGCTCTTGACCATCGGCAAGCGTGGCAACCACGTGGGATCGCCTGTTTCGAGATATTGGTTCCATCCGTAGCCTATCAAGTCGTCTTCTTTACGCGGCTTTCCATCGCCATGAAAGATGAGCGGCTGATTGGGAATGGAGCGCAGCTCCGCGACGATGCTGCCAGTCGACTCGGCGATCTGAGAAACCGCGAAATTGGCCCCCTTGGGCATCGCGCCGTCGTTGCTCCCGCCACTGACGGCGAGGAACGCCTTGTTCGTTTTGAGTTTCGCCGGCTTCACGACAACTAGCCAATGTTCCCAAAGCGGGTGGTCGACTTCGCTTTTGTCGCGCCAGGTTTGCGAGGTAAGCCGAATGATGAACGTGGTAGAAGTGTTGCCCTTGTTGGTTTGGGCGACTTTCCAGCCGTAGACCGCGTCCGGTTTCTGAACATACTCGTCGAGCGGCGTCCGCTTGATCGATGCCGGCGGTTTCGCGCCTGCTATCGAGTGAGCCACAATGACTTGTAATAACGCTAGCAAAACTAGAGTGGTACGCATCGATTAACCGATAATGCTTATTCCGATGATGGATACCGTTTTCACGATTGCTTTCATCTTGCGTTGACGGCCCTGTTGAGATGGTCGCCAACTTTACGGCCCTCTGTTGCGGATTGGCCGCGGGCTGAGTTTGGTTACACTTAAGCTCAGCGCAGACACCTCGCTGGAGCAGTTGCGGATTGGCCGCGGGCTGAGTTTGGTTACACTTTTGGAAGAAACATTAAAGGTAACACCTTAGTTGCGGATTGGCCGCGGGCTGAGTTTGGTTACACTCTCATCAACTCGCGCTGGTAGTCGGGGTGGGTTGCGGATTGGCCGCGGGCTGAGTTTGGTTACACTATGGGAGTTCCCGCCGAACAAGTCATTAGTGTTGCGGATTGGCCGCGGGCTGAGTTTGGTTACACTGGTGCGCTGTGGACTCTGCATACGAGGCTAGTTGCGGATTGGCCGCGGGCTGAGTTTGGTTACACTATAGAGAGCAAGCCGCTGTCCAACGTCGGAGTTGCGGATTGGCCGCGGGCTGAGTTTGGTTACACTCTGCTGGCTGTTGCGCGCCTCGCGAGCGCCGTTGCGGATTGGCCGCGGGCTGAGTTTGGTTACACTGATACTCGTAAAACACCAATAGTACGTTACGTTGCGGATTGGCCGCGGGCTGAGTTTGGTTACACTACGAGCGACCATCTACCTCGATCACGCCCTGTTGCGGATTGGCCGCGGGCTGAGTTTGGTTACACTGAACATGAGTAGTTGCACCAAATGGGCATAGTTGCGGATTGGCCGCGGGCTGAGTTTGGTTACACTCGTAAGTCTAGTCACGGCTTGCAATTGGGTGTTGCGGATTGGCCGCGGGCTGAGTTTGGTTACACTACGTCACGGAGGTGGCAAATGGCACCGACTGTTGCGGATTGGCCGCGGGCTGAGTTTGGTTACACTCTGGGGAAAAACGTATCTCAATTCCGGGCTGTTGCGGATTGGCCGCGGGCTGAGTTTGGTTACACTGACTTGGCGATGGACTTCAGCGCTGCAGCGGTTGCGGATTGGCCGCGGGCTGAGTTTGGTTACACTTCCGCACCGCTTAGCTCGCGGTCCCACACAGTTGCGGATTGGCCGCGGGCTGAGTTTGGTTACACTAGAATCTTGGAGAGGTGGCCGGGATTGACTGTTGCGGATTGGCCGCGGGCTGAGTTTGGTTACACTAAGTGAGGAACATCACAGCGCCAATGCGGTGTTGCGGATTGGCCGCGGGCTGAGTTTGGTTACACTGGCTCGAAGGCACGCACTGTGCCGCTCACCGTTGCGGATTGGCCGCGGGCTGAGTTTGGTTACACTATCCTGCAAGCCGGCCTAGGTCATTCGACTGTTGCGGATTGGCCGCGGGCTGAGTTTGGTTACACTAGTGTTGCCTCGGTGCGCTCGCCGGTTGCGGTTGCGGATTGGCCGCGGGCTGAGTTTGGTTACACTCCAGAAAATTTAGGATTGATGCTGGACATAGTTGCGGATTGGCCGCGGGCTGAGTTTGGTTACACTGAAATCATGGCACTACCCTTGAACTTCTCCGTTGCGGATTGGCCGCGGGCTGAGTTTGGTTACACTCCTAACCGACGACACACCGCTACCCACCGGGTTGCGGATTGGCCGCGGGCTGAGTTTGGTTACACTGGCGGACTCATGGGGAGCAACCTGGCTCACGTTGCGGATTGGCCGCGGGCTGAGTTTGGTTACACTACTTTGCCATGTTGAGTATCCAACCGAGCCGTTGCGGATTGGCCGCGGGCTGAGTTTGGTTACACTTTGGTGTTGTACCATTGGTGGGTGTATTTAGTTGCGGATTGGCCGCGGGCTGAGTTTGGTTACACTCAGATTCCCGTCCGGCCCGCGCAGCGCCTTGTTGCGGATTGGCCGCGGGCTGAGTTTGGTTACACTGTGGCGACCGAACGACAGCGTGAATCAACGGTTGCGGATTGGCCGCGGGCTGAGTTTGGTTACACTAATAAGCTGCGGAACAGTGAGGCCGGCAGCGTTGCGGATTGGCCGCGGGCTGAGTTTGGTTACACTCTGGTCGTAGTCCACGCTCCCCACGTAGTCGTTGCGGATTGGTCGCGGGCTGAGTTTGGTTACACTGAAAGTGCCGAGATTCTTCTGTCCACGGGCGTTGCGGATTGGTCGCGGGCTGAGTTTGGTTACACTTTCACGATTCGTTCATAGTACCGCTTACCGGTTGCGGATTGGTCGCGGGCTGAGTTTGGTTACACTCATCATGGCCGCCATCGCGCGATCCGCGCGGTTGCGGATTGGTCGCGGGCTGAGTTTGGTTACACTGAGGCCGATGTTGCATTGGTCGACACCCTCGTTGCGGATTGGTCGCGGGCTGAGTTTGGTTACACTACGATGAGACGGACGGTGCAACCGATGGCGGTTGCGGATTGGTCGCGGGCTGAGTTTGGTTACACTTCCGATGCTGTGCTGCTCAAGATTCGCGAGGTTGCGGATTGGTCGCGGGCTGAGTTTGGTTACACTGACGGCTACTGCCCAACTGCGAGTCACGCAGTTGCGGATTGGTCGCGGGCTGAGTTTGGTTACACTGTCGGCAAACTTCCAGTCGCTCGTTGCGACGTTGCGGATTGGTCGCGGGCTGAGTTTGGTTACACTGGCGGACGTGAGATTGGCGTACCTGAGATCGTTGCGGATTGGTCGCGGGCTGAGTTTGGTTACACTCAGAGAGTCTGTACTTATCAACATACAAGAGTTGCGGATTGGTCGCGGGCTGAGTTTGGTTACACTTGAGTGACGTAGGTGGTAGTGCCCCATGTAGTTGCGGATTGGTCGCGGGCTGAGTTTGGTTACACTACCCCTTACTGTACAAAACACATTCCAAGTGTTGCGGATTGGTCGCGGGCTGAGTTTGGTTACACTTCGAGGGACAGACGCGGGGGTTCCGCTACAGTTGCGGATTGGTCGCGGGCTGAGTTTGGTTACACTGGCTAGCCGCAGCTACAAGCCAAGCCCGCAGTTGCGGATTGGTCGCGGGCTGAGTTTGGTTACACTGGTGGTGCATGCCGGTGTGTTGCGGAGTGCGTTGCGGATTGGTCGCGGGCTGAGTTTGGTTACACTTCAACAAGACCGTCAAAGGCGGCGGCCGCAGTTGCGGATTGGTCGCGGGCTGAGTTTGGTTACACTACAGTCACCGCACCACTCCATTTCCAGTAGGTTGCGGATTGGCCGCGGGCTGAGTTTGGTTACACTAGCCCCGGATCGTCTCTCACCGCCCATCGAGTTGCGGATTGGCCGCGGGCTGAGTTTGGTTACACTAGCCCCGGATCGTCTCTCA
>CAZJWY010000035.1:34877-35933 GCA_964549545.1 uncultured Planctomycetaceae bacterium
CCGCCCACCGAGTTGCGGATTGGCCGCGGGCTGAGTTTGGTTACACTGTAGCACCCGCCTCCTTGCACATCATGTCGGTTGCGGATTGGCCGCGGGCTGAGTTTGGTTACACTCGCGACCTGTGGTTGGTGCTCTGCGAAATAGTTGCGGATTGGCCGCGGGCTGAGTTTGGTTACACTCTGCTTTTGGCGACTCACATCAACCACCGTGTTGCGGATTGGCCGCGGGCTGAGTTTGGTTACACTAGAGACGATCCGGGGCTGGACCGTCCCCGGGTTGCGGATTGGCCGCGGGCTGAGTTTGGTTACACTTTTGTGCCACATTTTCCGTGGCACCGGTTGGTTGCGGATTGGCCGCGGGCTGAGTTTGGTTACACTCCACAAGCGTCCGCCTCGGCGGTAAACGTCGTTGCGGATTGGCCGCGGGCTGAGTTTGGTTACACTATCCGCCCGTATTGCGAACGGGTTCGTTCTGTTGCGGATTGGCCGCGGGCTGAGTTTGGTTACACTAATCGCTCTGAAGCACTTCTGCAAGTGTGTGTTGCGGATTGGCCGCGGGCTGAGTTTGGTTACACTGTCGCAATCAATGGGGGCATTCGATCGACTGTTGCGGATTGGCCGCGGGCTGAGTTTGGTTACACTCAGCCGTACAATCGTAGGCTGACATCACATGTTGCGGATTGGCCGCGGGCTGAGTTTGGTTACACTAGTAAATTCGACCAAGTGGAGCATGTAGGAGTTGCGGATTGGCCGCGGGCTGAGTTTGGTTACACTGCGCTCCGCTACCTCCGCCTGCATGTCGGCGTTGCGGATTGGCCGCGGGCTGAGTTTGGTTACACTAGAGGCTGTGATAGACAGCCTGGACGCCGAGTTGCGGATTGGCCGCGGGCTGAGTTTGGTTACACTTCGCTGCCTAATCGTAGACATCTGGTCAACGTTGCGGATTGGCCGCGGGCTGAGTTTGGTTACACTGGCCATCAAAGCCGGGGAGTGTGGGGCAAAGTTGCGGATTGGCCGCGGGCTGAGTTTGGTTACACTCGTCCTCGCCTAAACTGTG
>CAZJWY010000036.1:0-2247 GCA_964549545.1 uncultured Planctomycetaceae bacterium
AACCCCTGTCGCCGCCGTGAGAGGGCGGTGTCCTGGGCCTCTAGACGATGGGGGCCTAACCAAAGGTGGAAGGCGGAGTGTGGAAGGGGGAAAGCGCGAGGTTTTCTCCTCCCTCCAGAGCAATAAGTATCGGCAATTGCCGGTGGTCTGGCAAGGTGGGCGGAGGGTGCCACGAGGTATTTCGAGACTGCAACACAACTGCGAGCGGCGGGGTTTATCCCCGCTGTCTTGAAAACCGCCGGGATGAATCCGGCGGCTCGCCATTGTCGGAGAATATACAGACGCTGGGGCACTTCCAGCCCTTCATCCTTTCCCTCTTCCAGACCCCCCTTTACGACGTAATTCCCTTCGTCAGTGCCATGAATGCAGTCTCAAGGTTCAGCTCTTCTTCTCGCAGCAGCGTCAAGCGGTGGCCGGCACCGACGAGCTGAGTGGCCAGGTCGCTGTAGTCGCGCTCGCCGTCGACGAGCGTCACGGTCAGGTATTTTTCATTGTCGGTCACTGCATCGACCAGTTTGTGGCCACGGAGCAGCTTGGCGGCCGCGATCCGATCGCCGGTGATGTTGATATTCAGCACGGTGTGGGGGCGGACTTTTTTGAGTAGCTCGGCGACCGTGTCGTTGAACACCAGCTCGCCGCGTTCGATGATGCCGACCTTGTTACAAATATCGGCCAACTCAGGCAAGATGTGGCTGGACACCATGATCGTTTTGCCCATCGTGCCGAGACGCTTCAGCAGCGTGCGAATTTCGATGCGGGCGCGCGGGTCGAGGCCGCTGGCGGGCTCGTCGAGTAGCAGCACCTGCGGATCGTGTAGCAACACACGAGCGAGGCCCAGACGTTGCGTCATGCCGCGCGAGAGGCTGGTCACGAGTGCTTCACGCTTGTAGCCAAGCTCCACGAGGTCGAGCACTTCGTCGCAAACTTGCCGTCGCTTGGGGCCGCGGATGCGATAGGCAGCGGCGAAGAACTCCAGGTACTCGATCACTTTCATGTCGTCGTACACGCCGAAGAAGTCGGGCATGTAGCCGATCATGCGACGGATCTCTTTGGGGCGCGTGTAGATCGAGTGGCCACCGACGTAGGCTTCGCCCCAGCTCGGGTTCAGCAGCGTGGCGAGGATGCGCATCGTGGTGGTTTTGCCGGCGCCATTGGGGCCGATAAATCCGAAGAGGTCGCCTCGGTTCAAGCTCAAGTTGATCGACTTGATGGCGAATAGCTCGCCGTATTTCTTCGTTAAGTCGCGGGTTTCGATCATGGGGGAGCGATGGTTGTGCGGTGATGGATCGGCGCTCGGTGGCGCTCTGTCACGATCCTGTTTGGCGCTTCACGGGCAATACAAACCGATATATTACCGTGGAATCGTCCTGATTGTCTGTGATCGGCGTGTTCGACTCGACGTCTTCTAGCTGGGCAACGGGGCCGAGGGCATCGGCGACAAGAATAGCTCTTCCCAACTCGAGTGTGCGGCTCAAGTCGCTGAAAGCAAGAAAACGGTTTGGGAGGTGGGCAAAACCGAAGCCGCCGGCGGCTTCGTAGAACATCATCAGCCGAAGGATTTCATTGGCCGATGCCGTTTCCGGGACGAATAACTTGCTCTCAGTCGAGCCTTTGGCGGCGGACTCTTCCAGGGCAGCGCGGGTGACGATCGTTTTGATTTTGCGCAGGTTGAGTTGCTCGCCGATCTCAGTGCGTTTGCCGGGGCCGATGTCTCCAAGATTGTAGGCCCATGTGCCGTAGAATAGTCGCACGTTTTTCAGTGTGAGTTTCGTAGCGTTCGTAATTGCACCGGTTGCCAGCTCGTCTTGATCGACGAGCTCGGATTGGATCATCGGCTGTGTCTGAGCCGTCCAGCGAGTGAGGAACGATTTGGTGGCCGAGGTCAGCACGGGAACGCCCAGCAATGAACGCCGATCGGCACTATAGCGGTAACCCTCGGCGACGATTCCCAGGTCCATGCCTCCCGCCTGCATGCCGCCGATGCCGGTTCCGGGTAGGCCCCACCACGAGAGCAGGGCTTCTTCGCTGGACGCTTCGACGGGAAGCCGCGGTCCCACGACGCTTAAGTCGAATCGCGCGGCGGCAGGACTATAAATCACAGACCACAACGTGCCGCGTGTAAGACCCGAAGTGATGTCAACATCGACCAGCTCCATGTGATTGACGCGCGGCTCCCGGCCGCCGTTTCGCCACGCGGCAAGCGACATGGCTCCGCCGCAGAACGCAAGCACAAGCAGCGGAAATGTA
>CAZJWY010000036.1:2257-35426 GCA_964549545.1 uncultured Planctomycetaceae bacterium
GTTTGCGAATCCAACGATTCACGAACAGGTAATCGAGCGGACCGAGGAACGCAATATACAAGAGCGCCAGACCGGCGACGATCGCGAAACTGATCGGCACGACCGATGTAAATGACATCCCGAGTCGTTGGCGAAGCGCGCCTGCCAAGTCGTTGTAACCGCGCGTGACGAGTCGTTGAGAGGCATCGCCAGGGCCGCCCGGTGCCGTGAGGTAGGGACGCAGCAGCGCCTGCAGAAACGCAGGGCGGCCAACCCAGTTGGCAACCAGCGGCTGGCTGAAATCGACCGCGGAAAAAGCGACTTCGCCCAGGCCGAAAGGAGAGCGAATCACCAATGGCAGGTCGGTCGATTTCTTGCCGGCATGCGCTTCGATGACGCCTTGCACGTCGACGAAGCGGAACACGCGCAGCACATCGCCGGGGGCGATCGAGATGGGCGTCGACGAGCCGGCGAAGTGCTCGAGTGATCCGGTTTCGGGAAGGCGAACGGCTTCGGCCAGGTTTCCCGGTGCGAAGCGAGCGAGAGGTCCGTCGGGCGCGAGCAGTTCCTTTCCGGTGTTGCCATCGCATTGAATGACAAGTCGACCGCCGAGTTCGACCCAGCGGGTGAGTGCGGCGAGGCGGATCGTATCTGCGGCCAGATCGCGACAGAGCTTTCCGTCGGCGGCCGAGATTGCCAAAACATCGGCTCCGTCATAGCCCCACCAGTGCGTGGGCAGATCGCTGATTTGAGATATTTCGACGACTTGCCGAGCGGGTTGGTTGCCTTCGGACTCGCGGGTAGGAAACGCGTCGCGGAGGCCAGATGCGGCGGACTCCAACGAAACGATCAGCTCGGCGGTGGCCGGCAAGGCGATGGCGGTCGAGTTGGGTTTAGCCTTGGCGTCTGGGCGGAGGGTTTGCTCGTCGAGTCGCCGCTCGCCGTCGAAAAGGGTGATCCGCAATGGGCCGCCGACGCGGCCGATCTTGGTGTAGATGGTGACGGACGTCGCACTGCCGTTCGTGGCCGATGTTTTTACAGGCTCGCTGGCGGTGGTGGGAACGCCGTCGTTATCGGCGACCGTGACATCGACGCGTTGCGTGCCAGTTCCGCTAGCGCCTTCGATCTCGATGCGGACGGGCGTCCAGAAGCCGACTTTGAAATGATTCTTAAAGCCGATTTCGACGTGGCCGATCTTGGGAGTAGTCGGCGCGCCTGCGGCGAAGGATGAGTTACATGATGCCAAGACGACTACGAACGCGACGATCAACGCGAGTCTGCTCAGGATCTGGTTGCGTGATGTCGGGCGTGGACGCATCGAGTGTTTGTTGGCACTGTGAGGTGTTTCGGTCTGTTGCAACAAGTGTGAATGGCTGAGGGTTAAAAGTAACTTCAGCAGATGGAATTAACCACGGAGACACGGAGGACACGGAGAAGAAATACAGGAGGCAAGAACACTTATCTTCACTAATCCCCGTTAGTGTAGAGATAAGACTATTTCTGTCTCTTCATATAAACCTAATCCTACTAGCATCGATTAGTGTTTTTCTTTTTTTCCTTCGGTCTTCTCTGTGTTCTCCGTGTCTCCGTGGTTGTTCTTGAAATGGGAAGTTATTGTTGAGGTGTTCCTTAGGGTTTGCCGGCGTCGTCGCAGCTACAGACAAGTTGACCGCAGCCGGGGCAGCCCGAGCCATACTTAGCTCGTACGGCCGCGGCGAGGTCGACGTTCGCCACGTTCGCGATCGTGGTGAGCCAGGCCAGCACATCGGCAAACTCGGCCGCTTGCTCTTCCGGCGTTCCTTCCCGTAGCGCGGCAGCCAATTCGCCGACTTCCTCCATGAGCCACATGAACGTGCCATCTACGCCGCGGGCCTGGTCTTTCTCGAAATACATTCGCCGGATGAGCGATTGAAAATCGCTCAGCGAAATAGAGGAGGTCGATTCGGTCACGTTGTGTTCCGGTTTTATGGACGAGTAAGTATCTGAATCGCCGCCTGTTGCCCGGGCGGCGGATAGATTATTTTAACCGTTCGTAGATACGCCGCCCACCAACGAAAACCAGCTACCTTAAGCGGTTAGCCTATCTTTTTGCCGATGAGCGCCTCGGATTCCAGCGAATCAGATTTTGTGACCGTCGCCAAGGTCGGCGCGATACCTGAAGGGGAGGGGAGCTCGTTCCAGGTAGGCGACCGGCTGGTGGCCGTGTTTCTGAAAAACGGCCAGTACTATGCGATCGACGATCTCTGCCCTCACATGGGTGCGTCGCTCGGCTCAGGCTATTTGGATGACGAGGGGAATGTGTCGTGTCCCTGGCACGCCTGGCGATTTTGCGTGCGCGACGGCAAATGGGCCGACAACCCACGGTTGTCGGTGGACACCTTCGAGGTGCGAGTCATGGGGGACGAGATCCAGGTGAGAGCGAGTCGACCGAACGAGAGTGGCAAGGGCTCGGGGTGAATTTCTGTCGGCCTTAGAACAAATTACCAAATTATATGTCGTAGTAGACGCCGAAGCACACAAGGGTTTTAGCGTCGGCGGCAACGCCGAATCTACAACCAATACGCGCCGAATTAGTACGGAAAAAAGCAATCTGCTCTAGCGATTGCAGGGCGTGGGATGAGCAGGCAATCCCGAAGGGATTGAAATCATTCCAGCCCTGGGCTGCCTGAGCTTGGCGAAGGCTACCCAGGGATCGGATTAATAATCAACCAATCACCCCTGCAAGGGTTGAAATCGAGTCGATCCAACCCTTGCAGGGTTGAAAAGAGAGGGACAACGCGCCTACTTCGTTGCTTCGGCCTTTTCGCCGCTGGATTCGGATTTCTTGGCCTCGGGCGCTTTCTCCGCTGCGGCCTTCTTTTCGCCAGATGGCGTTACAGTGACGCCGATCTTCTGTTCGATCTTTTGCTCAATCGGTTGGCCGGCCGCGTTGGTGCCGATCGTTACACTTTGTTGCAGCGTGGTCGACTTGAGCCGGCCATCCGTGATGTTGAACAACACTTCACCGTCGGACGATTGTTCCTTGATCGTTGCTGGTGGTGGTTGTTGCTCAGCCGGTTGTTTAGGATCACCCTCGGCCGGTGCAGCAGGCTTCTCGAATTCCATCTTGAGTTGCGGCTTAATGATGGCGAACGTATTACCGTCGATTTCCTTGGTCCCTTCGAACCGATAGGTCGTCTCGATGCTTTGCTTACCTACGGCCGGGTTTTTCATATCGACTCGGGTCGACCAGGAGTCGCCCTTCTTCGGCGGGTCCTTCGGCAGCACGAGGGCACCTTGCGAAATCATTTTTTTGAAGCCTTCAGAGGTGGCGACGTCTCCCATCTGGGCGGCAGCAGGCGAGTTCTTGAGTGCGGTGAGAATCTGCTCGGGGATTTTCACATCCTTGACCTCACCGCGGGAAGTCATCGTGATCTCGAATTCGCCTTCCGTCATGGCCTTGTACATGGGCGCAATGTTTGCGGCCAGGCCGGTCGGCGGTTCTTCCGACTTCGAATCGAAGTCGAACGAACCGAGTGGTGAGTTCATCTTCATTTTGACGCGCTCGAACTTCTGGCGGATCACTGCTTCGCCGCTTTTGTCGTCGACGCCCAGCACTTCCCAGGTCATGTCCATTTCCTGGCGCATGTCGGTGTTGATCGGCTGAGGGAACGGTGCCCCGCTGATCGCCATCTTCATTTCTTGCGTCATGTTGTAATCGAGCTTTTCGCCGACTTTGAATTTCCAGCGAAGCGCATCCTCGGCCTGTACACCGGTCGCGACGGCACTTCCCAGTGCCACGAGAGCGACGCAGAGAATGCCGATGTGTTGGAAGCTCGAACGCATAATATGTTCCTCAAGATTCTTTTTAGAATAGACCCGACCAGGGCCCCTCATTATGACGAGCCGCCGCGCCGTGTGGTAGTCGCTGAGAAGGCCGTTAGAGCGAGATTTGCCCGCCGGGCTCGAGCACGATCGGCTCGGTCGTGGTGTGCAATTCCACCTGATTGCCCCAGGCCGCGGCATCCTGCGCGATGGGCGGCCAAGTGTTGTAATGACACGGCGCAACACGTTTGGGAGTAAGTAGCTTGATCGCCTTGATCGAATCATCTGGTCCCATCGTGTACAAATCGCCGATCGGCAGCACGGCCAGATCGAGCCCAAAGCCGCCGATTGTCTTCATGTCGGAGAAGAACGCCGTGTCGCAGGCGAAATAGATTTTCGCATCGGCAAGCTGCAGTAAGAAGCCGCCGGGTACGCCGCCATAGGAACCATCTGGCATGCTCGAACTGTGAAATGCGATCGTGAACTTCACATGCCCAAACGGCATTTTAATTCCGCCGCCAGGGTTCATGCCAATGATCTTGTCGTCGGACACGCCCTGCTTCTTCAGCCACTCGCCGACTTCGAAGTTCGAGAGAACGGTTGCACCCGTTCGCTTGGCAATCGCAACTGTGTCGCCCAGATGATCGGAGTGGCCATGCGACAGCAAAATGAAATCCGCCTTCACCTCGTCGGCCTTCACGGGCGACGTCGGCGAGTCGTTCAAAAACGGATCGAGCAGGATGCTCTTACCGGCGGTTTCAATGAGCCAACTGTTGTGGCCGTACCAAGTGATTGTGGTCATGGTGTGTGTCCGGTTTAGTTTCTAACCACAGAGACACAGAGGACACGGAGAAAGACAGTTTATCCGCAGATAAACGCAGATGCACACAGATAAGATTTAAGACAATATCATCTGCATCTATCTGTGTTCATCTGCGGATTCTTAAATATCTTCTCTGTGCCCTCTGTGTCTCTGTGGTTAATTTTTTAACCCTTACCGCGCAGGATAGCGTTCATGTTTTTCTTGTAAGCCTCGACGCCGGGTTGTCCAAATGGATTGATCCCAATCAATCGCCCTTCAACGGTCGTGGCGATCATCATCATCTGAAAGAGCTGGCCGAGCGTGTATTCGTCGAGCCGTGGCACGCGGATGTCGGCCGTGGGGCGGTTGTCGTCGCGGTAGGCCTTGTTCGTTCCAGCGATCGCGGCGGATTGGATGTCGGGAATCGTTTTATTGGCCAATTCGTTGAGGCCGTCCTGATCGAGGTCGCTTCGGCCTACGCTGATGCCATCGCCGCGCGAGTGTTCGACGATCAGGTTCGTGATCAGCTTGTCGCGTTTGCCTTCCTGGTGTTGCTGACCACGTGAGTGGAGGTCGCGCGAGTTCACCACGGTCAGGGGCAGGGCGCCGCGTTCGTGCTTGCCCAAACTTTCGGAAAGCAGTTGGTCGTACCACAGGCCGAACGACTCGAGGTGTTTACCCCAGGTGGCGAGCACGCGAATGTCGTGGCCACGTTCTTCCATCAAATGGCAAACGCCCACGTATTGCAGTACGACGTTTTCGTTGGGCGGCGCGGTGGCGAAGTGCTCATTCATCTGAGCAGCGCCACGGAGCAACTTTTCGATATCGAGCCCCAACAATGCGGCCGGCAACAAGCCGACGGCCGAGAGGACCGAGAATCGTCCGCCAACGCCATCGGGCACCGGAAACACTTCTTTGCAGCCGAGCGCCTTGGAGAGGTCGAAGAGTTTGCCTGATGTCCCCGTCACTGGAACAACCAACTCGCCCGCTTGGCTGCTCTTACTGCCGAGCGTGCCACGCAGCTCGCGCAAGAGCACGCGAAAGGCGACCGCGGTTTCCAGCGTGCCGCCACTCTTACTGATGACGACGATTCCCCAGCGATCGCCTCGGCTTTGCAGAAGGCGAATGAGATCGAGCACCGAGTCGTTATCGACATTGTTGCCTTCGAAATACATTCGCGGCCGGCCGTGGCGCATCGCCTCGGCCACCTCGTTGTAGTGCTCGTGGCAAAGTGCTTCGAGGATGGCCCTCGCGCCCATGTACGAGCCGCCGATCCCCAGCACCACGACGCTGTCGGTTATGCCAGAGAGCCGATCCGCGGCCGCTTGGATTTGGCCCAGTTCGCTTTCCGCACCGCGCTCCTTCAACTCTACTAATAGGCGGCCGGGCATGCCGTAGAAACCCGCGTCGAGTGGTTCCTTGTCCTTGGGCACCGCGCCGCCGGTGTCCCAGAGCCGCACGTCTGCCAGCACTTCATCGCGGGCCGCGGCAAGTCGCGGCGCGAGCTTCGCCAAGTCGTCCTTCGTGATCCCGCCAATCGGTAGGAAAACGCCATTCGGATCATAAGTAATCGTTGTCATCATCGTTTCCATGAGTGAGCCACGCTCGTGCGACTCTGATTTTATCCGTCTGGCGGCCGGCAACTAGTGTCATTCTTTTGATCAGCCGCAGGGCGCTAGCCCACGGTTTCTCTGATAACAAACCGGACGCTAGTGCGTGCCGGCTGATAGTCTTCGCGACACCCGCAGAACTGCCCCTTGCCAGCGTCCTAAATTTCGCGACGATTAATTCCTAACCCTCAATTCCAGCCCCTAGCCCCTTTCCCCCAGCTCCATCCGCCATGGATATCCATAAACTAACCCGCGAACTTCACACCAAGAACGACACCAAGATCGTGCTTTACGTCGGCGACGGCCTGGGCGGTTTGCCGCAACAGCCCGGCGGAATGACCGAGTTGGAAACCGCCAAGACGCCGAATCTCGACGCACTGGCCAAAGCCGGCATCCTAGGCGGCAGCATTCCCGTGCTGCCCGGCATCAGCCCCGGCAGCGGCCCAGGGCATCTGGGCTTGTTCGGTTACGACCCGTTGCAGTACGTGATCGGCCGTGGCGCGCTGGAGGCCACGGGCATTGGCTTCGAGCTCAAAGACGGCGACGTGGCAATTCGAGCCAACTTCTGCACGATCGACAAAGCGGGCAGCATCTCCGACCGCCGCGCCGGGCGCATTCCCAGCGAGGAAAGTGCGCCGCTGGCGATTCGTCTGCGTGCCGTGAAGATCCCGGGCATCGAAGTTTTTGTAGAGCCGGTGAAAGAGCATCGGTTCGTGATCGTGCTGCGTGGTGCGGGGCTGCATGGCAACGTGCTCGATACCGATCCGCAAGCGACCGGCGTGCCGCCGCTCGATCCAGTGGCGGTCGATGCCGACAGCAAGAAGACGGCCGAGGTGGCTAAGGAGTTTACCCGCCAGGCTCGCGAGTTGCTGGCCGGCGAAGCGAAGGCCAACGGCCTCACTCTTCGCGGCTTCGCCGGCAAGCCGAAGCTGCCGACCTACGAGGAAGTGTACGGCTTGCGCGCCGCCGCGATCGCTGTCTACCCAATGTACAAAGGCCTTGCCCGGCTGGTGGGCATGGACGTCATCGGCAACGCCCAATCGCTCGATGAGCAGATGAAGGTGCTCGAAGAAAACTGGTCGAAGTACGACTTCTTCTTCATCCACTTCAAATACACCGACAGCACGGGCGAAGACGGCAACTTCGAAGCGAAAGTGAAACGAACTGAGGAGTACGACGCCGCCGTGCCGCGCATCACGGCGCTCAAGCCCGATGTATTCATCGCCACGGGCGACCACAGCACGCCCAGCATGCTCGCCAGCCATAGTTGGCATCCTGTGCCCACGCTCCTCTGGTCCAAGTTCTGCCGCACCGACGCCTGCGAAAAATTCGGCGAAAGCGAATGCCTCCGCGGCGGTCTTGGTCAGTTCGAAGCCAAGTACCTCATGACGCTGGCTTTAGCAAACGCACGACGCCTCAATAAATACGGCGCTTAACGGATTCAGATTTACCACGGAGACACGGAGAGCACGGAGAAAGCAAAATGACCAATGACCAAGTTTCAATGACCAAGTTGCTTTTCTGTTCTTTCTTCTTTGGTCATTGAGATTTGGTCATTCTCCCTTGTTCTTCTCTGTGCTCTCTGTGTCTCCGTGGTGAATTCTTTTCTCTGAATAGTGTACTGCCCGTCGCCTGTCATAAACGCTGAGGGGCTTGTTAGTTCAGCTAATCCCGCCCAGCGTTGCTGCGCGGGCCACGCGGTCGATGCCCAGCATAAATGCCGCGGTGCGGAGAGAGACATCGCGCGTGCGAGCAAGCTCCCAAATTTCTTCGAACGCCTGCGTCAGTGTTTTGTCGAGTTCCTGGCGCACCCGGTCAAGATTCCAGCGGTAGAACTGTCGATTTTGAGCCCACTCGAAGTAGCTCACGGTGACGCCGCCGGCGTTCGCCAGAATATCTGGCAGAACCACTTTGCCGGCTTTGTCGAGCAGATCATCCGCGTCTGCGTCCACAGGCCCATTGGCGGCTTCGATAATGACCGGTGCGTTGATCTTCGCTGCGTTGTTGACTGTAATCACTCCGCCGAGCGCGGCGGGAATCAGCACATCGACGTCGAGCTCGAGTAGTTCGTTGTTCGTGATCTGCTCGGCATCGGTGAAGCCGGTGAGCAGCCGGTTGTGTTCGATCGCATGGCGGAGAGCCTTGGGAACGTCGATTCCGTCGTTGCGGTAATAGCCGCCTGTCGCGTCGCCAAGAGCGACGATCTTGCATTCGGCCTCGGCCAGGAACTTGGCCGTGTGCGTACCGACGTTGCCGAACCCTTGGATGGCGATCCGCGCGCCGGCTGTTTTGCGCCCCAGTCGACCGAGCAGTTTCAGCGTCAACAGTCCAACGCCGCGGCCAGTCGCCTCTTCGCGCCCCGGAATGCCGTAGTGTTCGACGGGCTTGCCCGTGACCACGCCCGGGTTGAATCCGTGGTACTTGTCATACTGGTCCATGATCCAGGCCATGACGCGATGATCGGTTCCCATGTCTGGCGCGGGGATGTCTTTGTCGGGACCAATGAGCTCGTGGATTTCATCAATGAACTTGCGCGTGATTCGCTCCAACTCGCGAGCACTGATTTTTGACACATCGATCGAGACGCCGCCCTTGGCGCCGCCGTAGGGTAGATTGACGACAGCCGTCTTCCACGTCATTAGCGACGCCAGGCTGCGAACCTCGTCAAGATCGACTTCGGGGTGATAGCGCAGGCCGCCCTTCATCGGTCCGCGAGCGCGGTTGTGTTGCACGCGATAACCGATCAGGGTATGCAACTCGCCGTTGTCCATCTCGACCGGGATTTGAACCTGCACCTCGCGCCGCGGCGTGATGAGATGAGATCGTAGACTGTCCGGTAGTTCAAGCTGATCGGCGGCGCGGTGGAAGTACTGATTGGTCGCTTCGAAGGGTCGCATGGCGTAACGATTTGCTGGCTACGTGGGAACCGGACGCTAGCGCGTTCCGGCTGATTGGATTAGCCGCAGGGGCGGTAGCCCGCGGTTTTAAAACCTATCAGGTGTGTTCGGCGATGATAGGCCGCGTGGCAATGTGGGACAAGTCGAAGGGTCGGCTGGTCGGGTCGTTTTGCTTGCCGTAGACTTGTGGGAGAAGCATGCCACAGCTTTCCACAGACAAATTGAGCAGGATGTCGTCCGTTGCCGCGGGTCCTTCGCGCCAGAGGCCGTGGCTGATAATTGGAGTCGCGTCGGCTGGGGGGCTTATTTTACTCGCCACGCTGGCGTGGGCATTTCTTTCTGGTTCCAATGCCGCGCCACCAACCGCTAAGAGTGAGCCGGTCGCCCTGCCATCTCAATCGGAGTTGCAGCCGGAGCTGCCTCGGCCGACCGTTGTTGCCAACGAGAACGATAAGAAGGCGGATCAGAAAGCTGGCAAGAATCGCGAACCGCAGCCAGGCAAGAAAGCTGCCGGTAAACAACAGAAGCCTGCGGATATCGTGAAGGCTCTCAAGAAAGAAAGTACCGCTCGAGACACCAAGGAGCTTTGGCGATCACCAACCGAGGGAGCGCCGCTGAAGCTTGGTTACCTGTCGCCAGGCGCGCAGCTCATTGCCGTGTTGCGCCCGGCGGCGCTGTTGGAGCATCCGGAGGCCGACAAAATCCGTGCTGCGCTAGGCCCCGCTGGGCAACGTGGAATCGAATCGATCGAAAAAGCGACGATCGCTCGGCTCGGCTCGATGGAGCGATTGATCATCGGCGGGCAAGTCACGAGCGCCGGCAACTGGCTCGTGACGTACGTCGTTCACACGAAGAAGGCGGTTCCTCGCGATGCTCTACTGATGCGGCTCACCGATCCACAAGAAAAGAGCGAAAGCGGGCAAACTTATTGGCTGTCGAACGAGCTTGCTTACTACTTGCCGCCGAGCGGTAATGGCAAGGTGCTCGTTGTCGCTCCGCCCAGCGAGATTGCCGACATCATCAGCCTGGCCGGCAGTCCGCCGCCCCTGCGGCGCGACATCGAACGCCTACTCAATCACACCGACGCCGACCGCCAGGCAACGATCATCGTTGCCCCCAACTCCCTCTTCAGCGAAGGGCAGAGCTTATTCGCCGGCGAACTAGAGCGGCTTCGCTCGCCGCTATTTTGGTTTTTGGGCGACGAGCTGAGTGGCGCTGCCCTCAGCCTGAACTGGGGCGATGATTTTTTCCTGGAGCTGGTAGCCACGCCCAAGTTGGAAAACACGCCGGAGAAAGCATCCCTGATTTTCGTCGAAAGATGCAAGCAGATTCCCGACAAACTGCAGCAATACACCGCGAGCCTTGCCGATCCATACGGCCGCGAGATCGTGACCCGTTTCCCAAATATGCTTCGCAAATTGGCTGAGTATACGCGCAGCGGTTTCGAGCCCGATTGTGCTGTGCTGCGGTGCTACTTGCCTGTTGTCGCTGGGCACAACCTGCTGATGGCGGCCGAGCTAACACTGGCCGAGCCCCCCGGTACGGCGACACAAGCCGTCTCGGCAGATGCCGCACCAAGCAGCAACAACGCCCCGGCTTCTGGAGGAGTCCAAGATCGGCTCGCGAAGGTGACGTCACTCCGTTTCTCGAAAGACACATTGGAAGCGGCGCTGGAGCAACTGTCGCAAGATATCGACGTGCCCATCGTGATCCGTGGCCCAGATCTCCAGGCCGACGGCATTACGAAGAACCAGTCGTTCGGCATCGACATCGCCAACAAGCCGGCGGGCGAAATTCTGGTCGAGATTCTCCGTCTGGCGAACCCCGACAAAGAGGCCACCGGCCCGACCGATGCCCGGCAAAAGCTGGTGTACATCATCGAGCCAGGCCCAGATAAAACCGAGCAAATCGTTGTGACCACGCGCAGCCGGGCGAAAGAACGGCGAAATGAGCTGCCTGCGGCATTTCGAGCCGCAAAGCCGTAACAGCCAGAGCCTTTACCGCGTGGTATGATGAAAGAGGCAATAAAATCGGCCTCTTGCTGGGAATCAATCTAGCTGGTGGTCGGTGCCATTCGAGTTTGTGAACCATAGCCAGACCGCCATGCGGTCCGGTGTACGCCGAACGCACCATTTCAAAATTTACAAACCACGAGTCCCTCTCCGCAGCTTTCTTTGGCGACCGTACCTTGGAACCTTTTCGGATCACTTGCGAAACATGCCGCTCGCGGCTGAAGATCCGTAGCGCCGATGTGATTGGCGAGATTCATGCCTGCCCAAAGTGTGGCAGCATGGTCCAGGTCTTACCGCCGCCTGGCTGGGATACAGGGAACGCGGGGGTGGCCGTCGCTATTCCTGCGGCGACCACGGAAGCACCACCCCTGTCGATCTCGACAACGCTCAGCGACTTTCCGCCAGTAGGAGCATTCGACGACCTCTCGGCCATGACCGAGACACTCAACGCTCCAGTGCCACCCGTGCCACCTGCGCCGGTGGAAGTGAGTGAGGTCGCGTCGATGCCAGTCGTTGCCAAAACGACGTCGCCCATATTGTTGTGGTGGCTCGGCGCGGCAGGTTCGGTGTTGTTGTTAGGAGGGCTCGTCTGGGCTGTTTGGCCCGCTCGCCATGACCAGGCGAGTAAAGAGGCACCGCCATCCGTTGTTGCGAAGAGCGAGCAACCGGCAACTGCCGATGCAACTCCGTCGCCAAAATCGCCGGAGTCGCCCATCGATGAGTCGCAGCCAAAGGCTGACGAAACTGCTATAACAGCGCCGTCGCCGACAGCACCCGAACCCGTATCACCGCCCGCCGAAGCGGTCGCGACCGATCCACCCATCGATTCCGTAGCCAAGCCCGAAAAACCATCCGAGCCCGCGCTGCCTGTTCCAGCACCTGCGCCGGACGACGTAAAGGTGGCCGACGCCAAAGAGACCAAGGACTCTAAGACCGCAGACCCGGTACCCGCTCCTCCCAACACAATCGCCGCGGCAACGCCGAAGGTCAACGAATCGATCCCCCGAGCGCCGAGCCATTCGCCGGTGTTTAAGTTCGATCCACTTGATTTCGATCTGGAACACTTGGGCGCCAGCGACAAGCCGGTGACCGACTCACCGCCGAAGATCACCAGTTCCGTTCCTGATCAGGCTCCGAATGAGGCAGTCGACAATCCAGCAATCAACAAAGTTGCTCGTGCCGGTATGGATGGCCCACCGAGCCCTCAACCGCCAGCGGCCAACGCCGCGCCTCAAGTAGCCGTCAACGGCGTGTTCGCGCGCCGTGGCCAACCGGGCGACGTCTCCCGGCAAACGCCCGAGCAGGCGCTAGCCGCGCGAGTGAAATCGCTCCAAGTCACCGATATGCCGCTCGCCACCTTTATCGAGACTATGTCCGGCATGGCCGCGATCGGCATCACGCTCGATCCGATTGCGCTGGAGCAAGTCGGCATATCGCCGCAGGCCAGCGTGAGTGTCAGTGCCGAGGACGTGCCGCTGCAAGCAGTTCTCCATGAGGCGCTCACGCAGCGTCGCCTCGATATTGGTCAGCAGGGCGGCTGGCCGAGAGTTGTTCTGCCAAAAGCGGACGAGCCGCATGCGATTGATTACGACGCAAAGGATCTCGCCGCAGGAAACGATGTCCGCGCCGTGGCAGAACTCGTCGAGCGATTCGTCGCACCGGCCACCTGGAAGTCAGCCGCCGGCAAGGGAACGCTTCGCGTCGACGGGACGACGCTGCATATCGAGCAGTCAGACGCTGTTCGACGACAGGTCGTCATTTTCAGCGAACGGCTGCGGCTCGCACGGAGCCTGGCGATTCAAAGCAAATATCCGGCCGCGCTACTATCGGTTGATTCGCCATATCAGCGTTTGAGTGAAAAGCTGGGCCAGAACACCACGTTTACGTTCTTGCCCTGGACCCGATTGGCCGACGTGATTCGCAACTGGCAGGAGCGGAGCGGCCTCTTGATCTTCGTCGATTGGAGCGCCCTGGCCGAGGCGGAGTTTGGCCCATCCTCACCCGTCGCTTGTTCGGCCAATGATCGGTCATGGGAGCAAGCCTTCGATGGCGTGCTCGAGCCGCTTGGTCTGGCCTGGTGGGCCGTAGATTCCAGATCGATTCAAATCACGACGCCCGCCGCACTGGAAAAGATCGAGCGCATCGAGTTTTATCGAGTGCCTCAGAAGTTGCGGGCCTCGTTTGCCAGCGACCAGGCCTTCATCGAGTCACTGCAGAAGGACTTGCACGATGCGGCCGGCAAACCGTTGTCCGCGCGAATGGAAGTCGACGCACCGAGCGGTCGGCTGATCGTGCTGGCCTCGCCGATAGCGCACCGGCAATTGAGCAAGCGATTGACCGATCGCGCCCCGAAGCAGTAACGGTTAGGGTCGAAGTTTTAAAGGCGAAGTGCGACGCACTTCATTCACCGTCGCCGTGAATCTTAGTCACGACGCGATTGCCGCACACACGGCATTTCCCCTCGACAAAGATCGTTCCATCCTCTTCGTATTCGATCGCGTCGGTGAAGCCGAGATCGGGCTGGTTGCAGGTATCGCACCACATATCTTCGGCCAAGGCATACTGCTCAATAGGACTTCGCGCAGAAAAATCGCGCTCGACTCGCGCCATGACGGTAGCTCCATTTGCTTATTCCATCAAAGCAAATCACTTTTTACATGATTACTTTACTACTGGACCATCAACATCAGCCGGACCGCCACGCGGTCCGGGGTCCTGGAGCCAATATTGTATCACGTTGCAGAGTTGGCGTAGATGCCCGGCAAATGCTCCGATGGCAACACAGCTAGACAGTTTCAGTAGCACCGCCCCCAGCCGTGGCCGTAATAAAATCCGTAGCGTGGATAATAGTAAGGCCACCAAGGATCTTGCAGAATGATTATCCGCGGCGGCATCGAGCGGGCGACCTCGGCACGCGAGTAGGCCGACCCCGGCGTCAGCATCGCTTGGATCACTTGCTCATTCACGCCCTGGTCATGCATGTAGATCACGTCCTCGGCTGTGATCGGCGTCGCGTTCGTCGAACGGTTGATATAGCAAATGATATAGCGGGAATCGATTCCCGCCTTGGACATCGCAACGACTTCCGCCGGAGTAGCCGGCCCAGGCGCGACCGGACGGCCAAGCTGCGCGGAGATGTTCTCGCGATTGCGGGCGTCGATGTCGTCGAGGCTCGTGCCCAACGGTGTGGTCGCAGCCGCAACCGGCGGTGCGGGCCTCGCGGCAGGCGATACGGTCCGGCAACCAAAGGCGCACAACACGAGCGCGAACAGCGCGCACAGACAGATCGCCCGCTCCCCCCTCAAAAAGTAGTTCATCGCTGCCGCCGTTTGCTCGCCTCGAAGCATGCCCCTCCTTATGTATCGAGCGGAGCAGGGCATGCCATGCAATTCCGCTATTTCTCTGGCAGAGTCGAACTTCTAGGCAAACTGATCGGCCGCTAGCTGCTGGCAGGATGAACCCCTGTCGCTGTTGAAAACCATTTTGTTGAAGGCATTCACCACGGAGGCACGGAGGGCACAGAGAAAACATTGAAGGAACCGCAGATAAGAGCAGAACGATTCTGCCTTGGTTGTCTAATTCTTATCCGCGCTCATCTGCGTTTATCTGCGGATAAAGTTTCCTTCTCTGTGCCCTCCGTGCCTCCGTGGTAAAATGCATTGGAAAAGCAAGTATAAAATCCTCGCAAAATCTAAAAACACACCTGAATCCATCGAGCCGGGTATACTGGCTTACTAATCAGCCCAGTGTTAGAAGTGGGGAAGAGCAGTTCAGGTTCACAATAAACTTGCAAGTTGAATAGGAGCGATTGCATGTCAGCGATGCGGTTGGATCGGCGGAAGGTCATGAAACTAGCCGGGGCAGGGGCGCTGGCGGCAATCGGTGGCCCGCTGCCACACGTTCACGCGGAGAAGCCTGCTCAAGGCGGCAACCACGTCAAGCAGTCGGTCTGCCGCTGGTGCTACAAAGATATCCCGCTCGAAAAGCTCGCCGCCGAGTCGAAGAAAATCGGCTATCAATCGATCGAGCTGCTGACGCCCGATGAGTTCAAAATCGTCGAGCCACTAGGCCTTACCTGCGCGGTGCTGAGCGGCAGTTGTTCAATTCCCGATGGCTGGAATCGCAAGAAGAACCACGCCCGGCTCGTGAAGAGCGTCAGCGACCACATCGAGTTCGCTGCCGACAACAAAATTCGCAACGTGATTTTCTTCTCCGGCAATCGCCAGGGAATGCCGGATGACGAAGGTCTGGAAAACTGCGCCGAAGGCATCAAGCAAGTCGCCGGCCTCGCGGAAAAGAAAAACGTCACGCTCATCATGGAGCTACTCAACAGCAAGGTGAACCACGCCGACTACATGTGCGACCGCACGCCCTGGGGCGTCAAGCTCGCCAAGCAAGTCGGCTCCCCTCGCTTCAAGCTGCTCTACGACATCTACCACATGCAGATCATGGAAGGCGACGTGATCCGCACGATCCAAGACAATCACGAATACCTCGGCCACTACCACACCGGCGGCAACCCCGGCCGCAACGAAATCGACGAAACACAGGAACTCTACTACCCTGCGATCGTCAAGGCGATCCTGGAAACCGGCTACGACGGCTATCTCGGCCAGGAATACATCCCCAAGCGCGAAGCACTCGGCTCGCTCGCTCAGGGCTTCCAGATTTGCAACGTGTAACCCATTCAGCCCCCGGTCATTTAGCCCCCGGTCAATGACCGGGGGCTAAATTGCGGCACTACACCTTCATTTCCATCGCCGCAGCCACTTTGCGACAGCCGGCCATCATCTCTTCGAACTGCTTGAAGTTCATCGATTGGTAGCCGTCGCTCATCGCCTTTTCGGGGTTCGGGTGAACCTCGACGATCAGGCCGTCCGCCCCGGCGGCGATGGCGGCCCGGGCCATCGAGGCCACGAGTGGCGTGTGGCCCGTGCCGTGGCTCGGATCGATGACCACGGGCAAGTGGGTCTTACCGTGCAGGTAAGGCACCGTAGCCAAGGGGAGCGTGAAGCGAGTGTGGGCTTCGAACGTGCGAATGCCGCGCTCGCAGAGCATCACCTGCTGGTTGCCGCCGTCCAAGATGTACTCGGCCGCCAACAGCAACTCTTCCACGGTGGCGCTGGGGCCGCGCTTGAGGAGAACGGCGGTTTTCGTCCGCCCGACTGCTTCAAGCAAGCGGTAGTTCTGCATGTTGCGAGCGCCGATCTGCAGCACGTCGGCATACTTGCACACGACATCGACATCCTCCGGCGCGACCACTTCGGTCACAACCGCCAGACCGGTTTCCTCGCGGGCCGCGGCGAGCAGCTTCAGCCCTTCTTCTTTCATGCCCTGGAACGCGTAGGGGCTGGTGCGCGGCTTGTACGCGCCGCCGCGGAGCGCCGTTGCGCCGGCTTTCTTGATCGCTCGGGCGGCCGATATCAGTTGCTCTTCGCTTTCAACCGAGCAGGGCCCGGCGATCACGCCGAGCGTCCCGCCGCCGACTGTCAGGCTGCCCGCGCGAACGACTGTCGGCTCCGATTTGGTCTCGATGCTCGCGAGCTTGTAGGGCGCCAAAACAGGCAGCACTTCATCCACTCCCGGCCCACTTTCCAGAACGCCGACCGGCGCGTTCCGCTCATCACCAATCGCGGCAATCACCGTGCGCTCCGTCCCCAGCAGCACGGTTGGCTTGAGCTTCAAAGATTCGACTTGCTGGATCATATGCTCAATATCCTCTTTCTTGGCGTCTCGCCGCATAACGATGATCATGTTTGGGCTCCATAGGGCTAGTTGATGTTGACCGACGGACTGGTCGCTTCAGCGACCAGCTCTCCGGCCAACAAAAAAACCCCGAGAACCAGTCATCCTGGGTCTCGGGGTCCGGCTTGCTTTGGTGTTCGAGTCGCCTATGCACCACTTCCGGTCCCGCTACCCAGGCGGGTAAAGGTAAACCAGAAGTAATAAAAGTACATGCGGCTCATGAATGCATTATGGCTCACGGGCCACGAAGACACAAGCGAAAAATGGCTCGGGACTCTGGCCAGTTCGAACGCTGCCATGCTTCCCTAGCGACGGCGGCCTGCCGACGCAAACCAAGCTGCGATTCCAATTGCAATCATCGCAATGGAAGTCGGCTCGGGCACAAGGGAAACGCTGGGGTCATAAATGTAGCCCGAGAAGTTAACGATCGTCGATGTGGCCGTAATGCCCAAAACGCCGACCGCCATCGGGCGGTCCAAGGCGCCGGAGCCGCTGGCGAGGCGTACGACAGGCTCCGAAACAGTCGTGCCATTGACGATCAGCTTGGCCGTGCCGGCCAGATTGCCGCTCCCATCGATGCTGTTGCCTTGGCTGTCGAAAATACCAAGCACGTCGTACCACTGATTGGCTAAAATCTGCATCGTGGGGCCCACAGCATCGTTGAGCCGGAATTGAAGGTCGGCCGTTCCATTGGTCAGATTTATATTTCCCAGTTGCAGCGACTCGGTCCCTTCGTTGTCGATGATCTTTTGCACGGTATGGCTACCGGCGCCGCCGTCCCACAGAAAAGCGGTCTTGAACACAAAGCCGCCAGCCGGGGCGATCGTCGGGTTCTCCAACAAGTTGAAGCTGTTGGTCACAATTCCACCGCCGGCCGGCGTGCCGCCCCGCGGGGCCAGCGACAGGGCGCCGGCTGGCGCTCCTGGCGGCACATTCGTCGATAATACGGCCGTCCCGGTAGCCGTCCCATTGTTTCCCGCCGACGACAGATCGTTGACGGCCGTCCCGGTGCCATTCCAAGAAGTGGGGAAGCTGTACTCAAAGATCGGGGCAGCCTGGAGGCCAGGAATTGCGGATGTCAGCAGCCACGCCAGCGCGCAACTCCCCCCTACGATTTGCCAATATCGAACACGAACCTTCATGAGATCTACCTCCCCGCACGGATGCAGTTAATTAATGCGCAGCCAAATGGCCGCAAGCTGATGAACCACCACAACAGAACAGATAGTCAGCCTAGGCAACGGCTTGGGCGGCGCTCATGCGTCTGGGGTGCGTATCAGCGCTTCTCGAAGGAACCCCAAAGTCCGTGCGCCTAGGAACTACCCGATCCGATAATAAGGCTAGCGCAGGCGGGGGGAGGTTGTCAAGTGTTTTTCGTCGGTGCCGCCACTATTTTCTGGCGTGGGGGAGGAAACAAGCATAATTTGCTCCGCTAACTCGACGCGCCACCCAACTCGCTACTTTTCCGTCGTTTCAGCTTCGGAAGCCGACTTGGCCTCCTGTTTCGGAACCGTGGCCAGCGCCTTGGCCAGCCCTGGCACATGCTCCGCACCGACGGAAACCGTAATATTCGCTCCTTTGAAGTCATTACCGACCGGCTCGAACCGGCCGCCAAGCTGCTCCGCCAAAAATGCCTCGGTCACCGCATTGAACGACTTATTATTCTCCGGCCGATGGAACCCGTGCCCTTCATCCGGATACAGCACATACGTCACCGGAATGTTCTTCTCGGTCATCGCCTTCACGATCTGATCGGCCTCCTGCTGCTTCACGCGCGGATCATTCGCCCCCTGGCCAATCAAGAGCGGCTTCTTGATTTTGTCGACATACGAGAGCGGCGACCGCTTCAGCAACTCCGCGCGGCCCTCTTCCGTATCGACATCGCCCACGCGAATTTTCATGACCGGCATGAACGGCATCCAGTACTCGGGCACGTTCTGCAACAACGTCACGAGGCTCGACGGACCGACGATATCCACACCGCAGGCAAACACATCAGGCGTTTGCGTCATCCCGACCAACGTGGCATAGCCGCCGTAACTGCCCCCCACGATGGCGATTTTGTCTTTGTCAGCAATCTTGTTGTCGATCGCCCACTGCACCGCGTCGAGCAAATCATCATGCATCTTGCCAGACCATTCGCCATTGGCCGCGTTGATGAACTCCTTGCCGAAGCCGGTCGAGCCACGATAGTTCACGCTCAGAACCGCATAGCCACGGTTCGCGAGCCACTGGTGATAGCCATTCAGACCCCAACTATCCCGCGCCCACGGTCCGCCATGCACATCGAGTACCATTGGAACCGGATGGTTCGGGATACCGTCGTTGTCCGGATCGCTTCCCGGCGGCAGCGACAGGTAGCTAACCAGGTTCAGCCCATCGCGGCTTTTAATCACCCGGTCGTGCATTTTCACCAGCGGGTAGTCGCCCAGATCATCGCGGTTGTTGAATAGAAACACCATCTTCCTGTCTGAAGTGGGTTCGCCGAGCCGAGGCGAACTTGAGGCCGCTTGGTTCGCGGCATCTACTTCCGGATTGCGGATGTACCGGTAGAACTTCACCGGGCCATTGTCCTGGATATAGGCCACGGTCCATTGCTTGTCGTCGAGCGTGCGGCTGGTGACGAGGAAATCGCCGTCGGCAAACTTCTTCAGGTAAGCAATGTCGGCCTCAATCGCCGGGTCGAGCACCTTCCACTCCGTTCGGCCGTAGGTGAACGAAACCGCTTGAATATTCTTTTCCGTGGGATGAACGAGTACCCCGCCCACGTCGGTCCGCGGATCCTCGGCGATCAGCTTCGTGTGCCCCGAGTCGAGGTCCATCGCAAACAGGCCGGCCGTGTTACGGTTGCGGCTGTCTTGCAAGTAGAGCGTTTCACCGGTCTTGTCGAAGCCGGCAGGGCCGCTCGTCATCGCGTCTTCAGGACCAAATTCGAGGAAGTCTTTCCAGGCGGTAATCTCGCCGTCCTGCTCCTTTTCCGGAACTTGCAATACCTGGCCGCCCGTCCGCGTGTAGTTCATCGCCATCCGCACGCGGAAATCATCGTCGGTCAAAAAGCCCGCGACACCAGGGTTCTGTTGAACGAGCTTCCGTTCACCATTGGCGATGTTGATCCGCCAGATGTCGTGAAAACGCTTGTCCCGATCGTTGAGGCCGACGAGCACTTCCTCCGGAAACTTGCGGCTCGTCTCTTGCAATTCGGCCCGAACACCCTCGATCGGTGTCAGATCCTTCGTCTCTCCGGTGACGACGTTGGTCGCATAGAGATGGAAGTTTTCGTCGCCGTTCTTGTCTTGGATATACAGGATGTGTTGGTTGTCGAACGCCCAGTTGTGACTGGGGATGGGCCGGACTTTTTCCTGGGTCACCGTCTTGGCCTTCGACAAGTCGTCCACCGGCGCTACCCAGATATTGAGCACACCATTCACCGGCGCTTGAAAACTGATCCACTTGCCGTCGTGGCTCAACCGGGCCTGGGCTCGCTTCGGGTTGCCGAACAGCACCTCGCGCGGGATCAGCGGGGCCTTCATCTTGTCCGCTTGATGGCCAGGCTCGCTGGCCGCCGAGGCAGGCTCTTTGCCCAATGCCGTCTGGGAAATGCCAGCAGTAGAAACTGCCAATACGAAGAGTGGAACGGTTAGTTTAGAACAGATAATCAATGCGAATTTAGGCATGAAATCTCCAGGGCGCTAACCCTCGGCCACGAAGCTAAGTGACCAGCAACCTTGAATCGACGATCTCCCTAGCCGGACCGCCACGCAGTCCGGGCAACATAGGCCACCGAATTCGAAGTCACCAGCCGCGTGCATTCAAAGTGCTGAATTCCGGTAGGTGGCGAGTATATCAGGGCGGCCCGAAAGGCGCAAGAATGGCCTGGTCGGCCAAATTTGGCGTGCAAATCGGGCTCCAAATCTGCCTGTGAATACGGCAATTACGCGCCTCTGGTTCAGTCGAACTGATACTAGAACACGCTCCATCGGCCCCCTGCCAGAGGGCCGCAATTTGCTTGCGGGTGCTGTTTTTGCCGACTAGACTAAACAGTCTTGGCGTTGCGATTTTTCCGAATTTGACGGGACAGAGACAGTATGTTTAGGCGGCAACCAAATCGTCGTTCGCGGGCCCTTTCGTCTTCAATGCTGAAGAGCAAGGTGCGCGATAGTCGCATCTTCACTCGGCGCCAATTCGGAATTGAGCGGCTGGAAGAGCGGTGTATGTTCTCGGCTTCGTCCGGCCAGGTTTTGTCGCCCCCAGATTTGTTGATTGGCCGGTTGGCGAATGCTTCTGCTGCGGCCACTGCATCGGCATTAGAAGATGGGGAAGGGGAACCCACAGGACCACTCATACTCCCTACGACCCCAATAGCGTCGGGTAAGCAAGAGGACACTTTCTTCCTCCATAGTCTTCCGACCGCAACCAAAAGAATTTATCTCGACTTCACCGGCCATGTCACGACCGGCACGATTTGGAATACCTCTCACAATCAGCCCAGCATTTTCACGCCGCCATTCGATATGGACGGCGCCCCCCTCAACTATGATGGGGAGTGGGAGACCATTCAGAGTATCTGGCAGCAGGTCTCTGAGCTTTTCCGGCCTTTCAACGTCGATGTGACCACGGAAGATCCGGGCCTGGACGGAATAATAAACTCGGGTGGGGACGACCAGGAGTGGGGCGTTCGGATCCTCATCGGCGGCAGCACGTTTGACTGGTTCCAGCCAGATGAAGGTTTGGACAACATAATCAGCGCCACGGGTACGAATTCATTCGGCTCGGCCCAGGATGTCCCCGCCTTCGTCTTTGCTGCGGATATCGATGAGTTCAGCGCGTTTGTCAACATAGACCGCACTCTTGGACTCCTGGCTGCTCATGAAGCAGGAGTGACGTTGGGTCTGAGCCCCGATGGGCAGTACCGGTCCTACGTTGATATCACCAAGGATGCCAAGCGTGATGACGATGTATTTGTCACCGTGCATGATATTTATTTTAGCGGCCACGGGCGGTTCGATGATGCCTTTGGGTTCTTAGACGACGAGGGCAATCCTATTGTCGACGAAGAGGGTAATCCCATCGGCGATCCAGGGAATCCCTACTGGTCGCCGTGGACTGCGTGGGGGCCAATCATGGGCAATGGCTCCGCCTCGCTCCTGCAGTGGAGCAAGGGCGAGTATTACAATGCCGACAACGTGCAGGATGATTTGGCGATCATCGCTTCGGAGCATAACGGCTTTGGCTACCGTGACGACGATCACGGCGACACGCTCGCCACGTCCGATCCGCTGCAAGCTTATCAGCAGCCGGTTGATCCAGAGAATCCAACGAGGCCCAATTCCAGCACGGTTACGCTGGTGGGCGACGGCATCATCGGACAGCATCCGACGCCTCTCACTTCCGATGTCGACGCTTTTAATTTCACCGTCGATGCGCTGGGCGAGATCGTCAGTCTTGATATCAACCCATTCATTGACGGAGCGGCTCTCGATATACTCGCCAAGCTGTACACTGCCGATGGCACACTCATCGGCACGAGCAATCCGTTGACGGAGCTCGCAGCCGGCAGTTCCACTTTCTTTAGCATGTATTCCAACCATGCCAACGTTGGCCTTCCCATCCCCGACGGCGGATGGAGAGTCCAGTTGGATCCTAACGCCCCAACTCCAACCTACACCGACGCCATTACGGGAGATGTCTATGGGGTCGTCAAATTACAAGAAGTCGATCCTTTTGGCGAGTGGACGCAAGTAAGCAAGTTGATATTGGCGCCGGGCACGTACTACGTGACGGTTGAAGGGACTGGCAAAGCGGTAACCTATCTCGATGGCACCGACGACGACTGGATCGGGGCGCAGTTGCTCGATCTCGAGGCTGAACCCCGAACGCTGTTGTATGACAGCAAGCTTCATCCCGGGCCAATCTATCGCCTTCTCAACGATTCGTCCCGGCCCAAGACTGCCGTCGGCTATTACCGAGATGTTCCTGATCCCGACGATCCGGAGAAGACGATCAAGGAGTTCAGGCTGGCTCCGCTCCCGCTGGATAACTCCGACTACGGTTATTCCAACTACGGCAGCCTCGGCTATTACAGCGTCGTCGCCACCATGAGCAAGGGATTAGTCGTCGGCGTGGATTTTGATACGGCGGACGGCGACGCTCCCGTAAATTGGAATTCTTACATCGGCGGTGACACGAGCGTCGTGCTCACCGACCTGATTAGCGAAGCTGGTGCGAGTGTTCCCTATACGCTTACCATCACTTCCAATGCGGGACCGATTCAGACTACTTCCAGCACGGTGAACACCGAGGATGTGCCGCATCATGCGATTCCACTCGATGAGTTAGGCGGCTACATCACGGCCGACGATACCACGACGACCACGTTCGTCTGGGGCGGCCTCGAAGCTTGGAGCTACCACACGATCTACATCTTCGGCCACGCGGGTGTGGACGCGAAGAATCACATCGTGGTTACCGGTGGAAATTTAAATGGTACGATCCAGTCGTTCGCGTTCGATCAGACGATCACGCCCGACGGATTGGTCGTCAACAACGGACCATTGGAAGGCCAAGAACCCACAGACGACTTGACCACATTCGCTCTCAAGGTGCTTTCCGATGCCAACGGCGAGATCAAAATCGACGTAACGAGCCCAGAGGGATTCACTTCGGCAATCGCCGGCTTGGCGATCGCCCCCACCCGGCCGATCGGTCCTCCTCAGAACGGCTCGATCGCCGGGCAAAAATGGAATGACGACGACGGTAACAAGCTGAAAGATCCAGGCGAAGAGGGCCTCGGTGGCTGGATCATCTACCTCGACCAGAACAACAACGGAATCCTTGATTCCATTACCGCCGACGAGATACCCGGCGAGACAGTCACCTTGAATTCCTCGCAGGCTCAGGCGATTCCGGATAACAACAACTCCGGCATCAAGAGCGCGGTGGAATTCACCGGCGGCGGAACCATCGCAGATATCAGCGTTACGGTCAATATTTCGCACACATATGTGTCCGATTTAGAGATCACTTTGATTAGTCCAACGGGGCTTCGGATCCCGTTGGCCCATCGCCTCGGTGACGACGGCGACAACTATACCAATACCGTCTTCAGAGACAGCGCGGCAACGTCGATTATGAACGCCAACGCGCCGTTCACGGGCACCTTCCGCCCGCAAGTATCACTCCTTAATGGCAACAGTGGCCAGAACATTGCAGGGCTTCTCGGCACCGATGCCCACGGCATTTGGCAACTAGAGGTGAAGGATCTCGCGCTGGATGACACGGGCGTACTCAACAACTGGTCGCTCCAACTGCAAACCGCAACTATCCCTGGCACTATCGAATTCACCGAGCCCTATCGAATTACCGATGCCAATGGCAATTATCTGTTCGAGGATGTAGAGCCCGGCTTGTACTATGTCCGCGAGTATATTCAACCCTCGCAGGCAATTGCGGGCTGGCGCCAAACCTGGGCGCCCACGCCGATCACCGTCACCTCCGGCGCAAATCTCACCGATCTTGATTTCGGCAACTGGATTCCGGATGTCTTGTCCGGATCGATCCAAGGACAGAAGTTTTACGATGGAAATCAAAACGGCGTGAAAGATCCCGGCGAAGCCGGCATGGCCGGCTGGATCGTCTATCTCGATGCCAATGGCAATGGCGTGCGCGATGTATCCTCCACGGCCACGGTCGTTTCCTCGACGAACGTGCCCCTCAATATTCTCGATCTTAAGACTACGCAGTCGCAGATTATGGTCGGTAATTTGGGCAGTGTATTCGACATCACAGTGACGCTCGACATCACCCACAGCTTTGTCGGCGATCTCGACGTTTACTTGACCAGCCCATCGGGACGGCAGGTCAAATTGTTCGCCGGGGTCGGCGGTCAATACAACGATTTCCACGACCTCACGTTGTCGGACGATGCCTCACGATCGATCAGTGATATTAATTTCAACGACTTGCCCTATACCGGTACCTGGCGACCAGAGGGGCCGTTGAGCTTCCTCAATGGCGAGGATGCCGCCGGTATTTGGACGCTCTCGATCTCAGACACATTTGCCGGCGACCAGGGAACTCTGAACAGTTGGTCCTTGAGCTTCAATTCCGGTGAGTCCTTCCGAATTACAGATGCCGATGGAAACTACAAATTCGACAATGTCGCCGCAGGTGCTTATATCATTCGCGAGGAAGGGAAGCCGGGCTGGAACCAAACTGCTCCCGCTGTCACCACGATCCCCGGAGCGGTTTGGAGCGACTCGCAATGGGCCGTGACGGTCAACGCGCTCGAAGTATTCAATGTCGAGAATGTGAATTTCAGCGCCTCGTCCGCCGCCGGCTTGCCCGGAGACTACGATCGCAACGGCACCGTCGATACCGGCGACTACATTGTCTGGCGTCGCCAGAGCGGATCGAGCGTGGCCAACTTCACTGGCGCCGATGGCAATGGAGATGGCTTGGTCGATCAGGCCGATTTTGCAATTTGGCGACAACACTACGGCGAGTCCCTCTTTGGCAGCGGGGCGGGGAGTGGATTAGCCGATGTTTCCTCGGGTGCAGCGACTCAAACCGTTCAAGCGGACGCGGACGAGCCGGCATCGCCTGCCGCCGGTTTGGCTGCGATGCCCGAGTCCACAGAGCAAATATCGCTGGTATCGCAACCGGTAACGGTCGCAAATGCTTCGGCCCCAACTGTTCCGGCAGCCTCGCCAGTTGCAGTGGGGCAGCTATACGCAGTGGCTGGCATTACCACATCCGCCTCTCCGGAGCGCGGCACGGTCATTCGGAAACAATCGCTCAGATTCTCGTCTCATAGCGATCTGGGATTGCTTGCCTGGCTGGCTTCGTCTTCGGGCACCTCCCAGTCGCAGGCCGCTTCCACATCTTCGGCAGACGAGAATTTCTCGACTGATTTTGCAAACGACGACTCCGACTCGCTGGATGCCGCCTTCGAATTGCTTGAGGGTAACGCTTTGGTATCGGCCGCGATATAATCGGCCGGCATGGGTGAAGAAGCCGCCATGCCGGCCACAAAAAGCGAGGCAACGACCGGCACCAAGAGGGCCCTTTCCCTCTCCACAGAAAGCAGTGCGCAGCTCGCACGCCGCTACCAGCCACTGGTCGCTCCAGCGTTTGCCGTGGCAGCGGGACTGGTGTGGAGCCGTTATGGTGCGCGCCTTGTTTTGAGTCCTGCATCCGCTGAGACGCCTGGTAGCGGTTGGCTCCTCATTTGGATAGGTTTGTGTGTCGCGTTTCTTGTGGCGTGGCTCGTTGCTTGGCGGCGCCAGCATGATGCGCTGGCAGCTTGGGTCTTGCTGGCCGCGGTCGTTTGGGCCGGTGCCGCTTATCACGAGTTGCGGTGGTTCCTCTACGAGACAGATGAGCTTGGCCGGTACGCGGCGTTTGAACCCGCGCCGGCTTGCGTCGAGGCCATCGCGCTTGGCGCGCCGGAGCGCGTTACCGCTCCTCCGCCCACGCCCTTGCGAGCCATACCAGCCGGCGAGCGAAGTCGCTTGACGATCTCGCTCACCAAAATTCGCGACGGCGCCCAGTGGCGCGCCGCGAGCGGCGTTTGCCAACTGTCGGTCGAAGGTCACCTGCTCGGCGTTCATCAAGGAGATCGCTTGCGGGTCCTGGGCCAGTTGGCTCGCGTTTCGCCGCAACAGAACCCAGGCGAGTTTGATTTCGCGGCTCACGCCCGGGCCGAGAGCCAATTGGCTCGCATCCGCAGCAAGCGCCCCGAGTCGATCAGCGTCGTGGAGCAGGGAAGTTGGTGGAATGTTGGGCGCTGGCTGGATGTAGCCCAGTCGCGCGCGAAAGAACGGGTTCGATCGCTGATCGGTCCTCGCCACGCCGGTCTGGCTGCGGCGATTCTCCTGGGAGCCCGCGAGGGCTTGCCCTTCGAGGCGACCGAGTCGTATCTCACGACTGGCACCGTGCATATCTTGGTTGTTTCTGGAATGAACGTCGCGATTCTGGCCAGCGGCATGCTCGCAATGATGCGGTTGGGCTGGCTGCCACGGCGGCTGGGCCTCTGCCTGATCGCGGCCGTCGTCGTCGCGTACGCATTGCTGGCCGGCGCGGACCCGCCCGTGGTTCGCGCGGCCGTGTTCGGCGTATTGGTATGCATTGCGGCGTGGTCTGGCAGGCGTAGCATAGCGTTCAACTCCATCTTCGCCGTGGCCCTCTTCGTGATCGCGCTCAATCCAAACGACATGTTCCGCGCCGGTCCGCAGTTGAGCTTCCTGGCCGTCGGCGTGTTGATTTGGCTGAGCACGTGGGTGGAGAAAAATGTTGATCGCCTCGATGAAATGATCGCCGCCTCCAAGCCGTGGCACGTGCGGTTCGTCAAACGGATAGGGAGATGGATCTGGCTCTACTGGCTGGTGTTGTCGACCGTGTTGTGGCTCGCGACATTGCCGTTGGTGCTCCACCAGTTTCATGTGGCATCGCCGGTCGCGATTCTGATTCATCCGGCCATATGGATCATCATGTTCGTCGCCATGTGGAGCGGCTTTTTCATGCTGGTCGTCGGTTGGATTGCGCCGATTGTTGCCGTCACGTTTGCGGCGATATGCAACGTCGCCCTCGATTGCTTGGAGCGCGTGGTGCAATTTGCAGAGACGTTGCCTGGCGGCCATGTTTGGTTGCCGGGGCCGGCCTGGTGGTGGGTGGTTGGCTTCTACCTTGGCCTGATAATGGCGATGATCTGGGGACGCAGGATCATGCCTCCCCGCTGGCAACTCGCGGGCCTGGCGGCGTGGATGCTGATTGGGTTCATGCCGTTCCTGACGCGCCACTGGAATCGCGATGGCTTGGATTGCACGATCGTCGCCGTCGGCCATGGCGAATGCGTTCTGCTGCAATCCCCTAGTGGCGAAACGTTGCTTTACGATGCCGGCGGCATCGGTTCGCCCGAGTATGCAACGCAATCGATCGCCTCGGTCCTCTGGGATCGAGGTCTTACGCATATTGACGGAATCGTTATTTCGCATGCAGACGTGGATCATTACAACGCTATACCGGGTTTACTCGAGCGATTTAGTGTGAACGCGATCTATGTGTCTCCAGTAATGTTTCACGCGAAGCCGGATGCAAACGACAGTGGACCGACTGTGTTATTGGAAGCGATTCATCGAGCGGGCGTCCCTCTTCATGAAGTCTGGTCAGGCGATGTGTTGCGGATGGGCGCCGACGTGGCTGTGCAGGTGTTGCATCCGACGCGGAAAGGAGTCGTGGGCACAGACAACGCCAATAGCGTGACGCTCGGAATCGAATACGTCGGGCGCCGCATCTTATTGCCCGGCGATTTGGAATCACCAGGCATCGAAGACGTGATGGCCGAGGCGCCGTATGATTGTGACTTGTTGCTCGCGCCCCACCACGGCAGCCGTCGCAGCGATCCGCCCGGCTTCGCCTCGTGGAGTACGCCCGAATACGTCGTGCTGAGTGGCGGCGGGGGCGAGCAGGCAGCCCCCGTGATTCATGCCTATGAAGACGCCGGCGCGCAGGTCTTCGTGACAGATGAAGTAGGGGCCGTGCGCCTCGAAGTCGCACCAGATTCGGCCATGCGGCTGACCACGTTTCGATCTCCCAAAATCGTGTTCGCCCAGCCGCCGAAGCCCCCGGCTGCTGAATTGCCAGAAACCATTGGCAATTTGTAACGCTTTTGAGCGAAAGACTATACGGCGGCGTTGTTTTTAGGGCTTTCGGCCACTTGCCGCACCCACCTTTGGGATAGCCAGCCAACTGCCCGACGCCTATGATTACATGCGCAACATTATTGATACCGTCTATCAATATGTGCCCCTTCGGCAAGTGTTTTCGGCTTGCACCTCCCTCCGTTTGGAATAAGAGATGAACGACCAAGAGTCGATTGGCTTGTTGTCGCCGGCAACAAGCAATAGTGACGGACACGATTTCTCAACGCTGGCGCCTACCGAGTACGATGCGCTCTACGACATGCCAACAAGCTCGGCAACCGACGACTCGCAACCAGGCGCGGGTGCTACCGAATTGTTTATTCGCGGCATCGATTGGCCAGTCGTGATTTGGATCGTCCTGGTTCATGCGATGGCCCTCGCCGCGCCGTTCTTTTTCACTTGGCAAGCCGTGCTGGCTTGCGCCGTGCTGATTTTCCTCACCGGCTCCGGCGGCGTCTGCATGGGCTACCATCGCCTGCTCACTCACGGCAGCTTCAAAACCTATCGCCCCGTGCGCTGGTTGTTCGCGTTCCTCGGTGGCCTCTCGGGCGAAGGCTCGGCGCTTACTTGGGTCGCGAATCATCGCAAGCACCACAAGTTCAGTGACAAAGAAGGCGATCCCCATTCGCCGCGCGACGGCGCCTGGTGGGCTCACATGCTCTGGTTCATGCCAAACTTTGGCCGCCGCTGGCACAAGGATCTCGTCGCCAAGTACGCGCCCGATATTCTCAAAGACAAAATGATGGTCGTCATGCACCATCTGTTCCTGCCCTCGCACATCGGCCTGGGCATCATCCTCTACCTCATCGGTCAGTTCGGCACCGCGATTGGCCTCGGCGGCTGGCGGGCTGGCGTCTCGATGGTCGCCTGGGGCCTCGGCGTCCGGATGGTCTACGTCCTCCACGTCACCTGGATGGTCAACTCCGCCACGCACATGTGGGGCTCGCGCCGCTACGAAACCACCGACGACAGCCGCAACTGCTGGTGGGTCGGCCTCCTCGCCTTCGGCGAAGGTTGGCACAACAACCACCACGCCTACCAGCGCGTCGCCAGCCAAGGTCATCGTTGGTGGGAAATCGACGTCACCTACTACATGATCTGGATGATGGAGAAAGTCGGCCTCGCCTGGGACGTCGTGCGACTGCGCGATATTCCGAAGGGTACGAAGCCGGCGTAGTAGCAGGGAGCGGGGAGTAAGAAGTGCGTTCTGCCTCGTCTTCTCTTGAGATCGACGTGCATAATCGCACAGATCTCGTGAATGCGATGGTTTTGCTTCCGACCTTTTTTGCGTTCGATTTCTAAGTCCTGTGTTTATACCGGATTAGAGTTCTGCAATCGGCAGGAAATTCGCGTCACCGGTGCAAAACCCTTTCGTTTTGCCGCTGCGGCCGCTACTACGGGGCCGTAATTGTCGAAGGATTCGGGCGCGCTGGCGTGCAATACTCCGGGGGGTTTTGCCTCCGACGTTTCAATTTACGACTTACATCGCGGTTGAACCGGGTGCCATGCTCACGGCTTTGCGTGGGTATACGAAACGTTGCCGAAGCATGGCCACTCCGAGCAGTGGCCAATGGCACGCGATCGCGCATCGGCTGCGCAGTTATCAATGGTTCGAGATGTCAAAGAACAATCTGCATTGAAGCGGGAATGAACTTAGCATATTTGGAGGGGAATTCTAGGAGTGACTTTTGGCCACTCTGCGATGCCGGGGGAGGACCAGTAAGACGGTGATCGAAAGGATCAGCGCCGAGGAGGGTTGCGGGACAGCGAGTGTCCATTTCACGGCGTGGGTAAGTCCTCCGGCATCGTAGGCAATACGATAGATGTCTCCGTTTGTGGCAATCGCAAAGTCAATGCGACTCATTCTTCGTGATGCGCGACCAAAGTTCATCCGCATGTGTTCAATGCAGTTTGAGTGCAATCATTTTTTCGTCCGACGGCGTCGTCGCAGCGCCAGGCCTGCTAGCCCGAATAGCGGCAGCGATCCCGGCTCAGGCACCGCGAAGAGTAGGTCGGAGGTCGCCAGCGCCGAGTCGCTGATGCGTACCTCATCCACGAAGCCGTTGATCCAGTCCGTCGGATTGTTGACATACATTCCCCGGCCAATACTCCAGGTGCGATCCTGGAGGGCCATGGGGCCATTGAAAGGCTGGGAATCTTCCAACAGATAACTGCCGTTTTCCTCGCGGTACAGCGCGAGCGTCGTGCCATCCATGATAGCCGCGAAGTTGTACCAGCGATCGGCAACCACGGTCTGCTGAGTGAAGACCTCAACGAAATTACCATTGGCATCGTGGACTTTGATGGCAACTTTATCCTGGTTGGAGTCGTCGGAGTCTGAGAGCTGGAAATAGAGAGAGGAGAGGTCCGGGCGGGGCGAGCCGGGAATGCTGAAACCATCTTTGCCAACGAATGTCTGCCACCCATCGAGGTTGTTGAATTTGACCGAGGCCTCGATCGTGAACTGGCTGAATAGGCGGCTGTTAATCGGGGCTCCTTCGGAAAATAGGTCCTCGGGCAAGGCGAATTGAAGGCTCAAAGTATTTGGGGCACCGGTGCGCGGGATGACCGAAGCGGGAACGTCGGTGCGGTAGACAGGAGTGCTGTAATCGGCCCAGGTGCGCATGCCGTCATCGCCGCCAGCCGAATCGACGGCGATTCCGGAGCCAGGTCCGCCGGGGCTTGTGGGGCCTTGGAACTGGGCGTCTGCCGCGCCTTCCTCGAACCGAAAGTAGGCAACTTCGACGGCGCGAGCAGCGCCGGCAACAGCGACAATCGTCGCCATAGCAACAGCAAAAATAGATCGCATTAGCATCTCCTTCGTGAGTTTGTGAAACTTGACTATTGTGAATATGTCAGCCGAGTATCTTTATCCGGCACGTGGCTGATTTTTAGGTTTGTATTGGGTTGTTCGCAATTATTTTTAGCCTTGCCAGTCAGGCTAGCGCTTGCAGCTGCTGCGCCGGTGACTGCATAAGGGAAACGACCAACCCGATTCGTCGGGATCAATTGGCCGAGGAGAGATCTGCTTAGCCGGCGGGCTCTCCTCGGCAGTTTTTGTTAGGCGGACAGTCGTGGGGCTATTTCTTAGTTGGAGCTGTTTGATTTGGCGGCGACTGCAGGCCCGCTTCGTCGCTTAGCTTTTGAGCCTCAGCATCCTTGCCTTGGTCTTTCAGCAGCTTGATGAGATTCTGCGTTGCTCGGATCGTGCCGGAATAGGTGTTGCCGCGTAGTTTCCTCCGAGTGGCAAGGCATTCGCGCATGCACTTCTCGGCATCGTCTAACTTTCCCTGGGTTGTGAGGACCGTTGCTAAATGCTCTAGGGTGTTCGCTACGTAAGTATGCTCATTGCCGTATGATTTGCGCCAACCTTCGAGTTCTTCTCGGAAGAATCCTTCGGCTTCGACCGCCTCGCCTTTGCGTTCCAGGAGGATTGCCAGATTATCGATAGCAAAGCCCAGCTGGTCTCGGTCTCGGCTGTTTTTGTCGTGGGCATACTTGCGTCGGAGAGGAAGTACCTGCCATGCGAGGGAGATCGCTTCGTCGGGCTTGGTCTTGCCTAAGACCCGTGATAAAGTTCCCAATGCTTCGATGACGTCCGGATGATCGTTCGGGTAAAGTTCTCGGCATAGAGCTAGTCCCTCGCGTGCCAAAGATTCGGCATGTTGGTTTTCACCGAAGCTATCCATAGCCAGCGCCCATCCGCACAAAGATGATGCGTTGCGCTCGCGTGCAATTCTGGCCTGTCGGCTGGCATGCACAAAACCGATTGATGCGAGAACTAAGCCGACGATAAGCGCTGCGGTGACAGCAGTGCTGGTCGCGACAATCATCTTGTTGCGGCGGACGAATTTTTTGAGGCGATACCATTTGGATGGCGGGCAGGCCGCGACAGGCTCGTCAACTAAATAATTCTGGAGATCGTCTGCCAGTGCGCTGGCCGTCTGATAGCGGCGTTGCCGCTCTTTGTCTAACGCTCGCATCACGATCCAATCGAGTTCGCCTTGCACCTCGCGACTAAGCCGCGCGGGCTCGGTGTGTCGTTTGGACGCAATCGAAGGTAGCGTTTCGCTCGTACCCAATCGCGTGCTAGGTTTCGGCGGTTCTTCCTCGCGGATGATCCGCAGCACTTCGTCGAAGGCAGCATCGCGCAGCCGCCCGCGCTCGAATGGGGTGGAACCGGTCAGTAGCTCATAGAGCAGAACACCGAGCGAATAGACGTCGGTACGGGTGTCGATATCAAGCTGGTTGAACTTGGCTTGTTCGGGGCTCATGTACTCGACGGTGCCGATGACCTGGCCGAACTCGGTGAACATCGTGCGGTCGATGAGTTTTTGGGCAGTGGCTTTGGCGACGCCGAAGTCGATGATTTTGGGGACGGCGTGGTTGTCGTATTCGGCAACGAGGACGTTTGAGGGTTTCAAATCACGGTGAATGATGCCCTTCTGGTGGGCGTGTTGGACGGCCTGGCAGACGGGCAGAAAGAGGTGGAGGCGCTCGCGGAGCGTGAGGTGGTGGTCGTCGCAGTACTTGGTGATGGGGACACCTTTGACGAGTTCCATCACGAAGTAGGGAAGGGGAGTAGGTGTCAGGTGTCGGGTGTCAGGTGTCAGGGACAAGG
>CAZJWY010000037.1:0-35141 GCA_964549545.1 uncultured Planctomycetaceae bacterium
GAGAAAGATCAAACCGGCGTTCGGCATCGAGAGCAAAGTCGATCATCATGATCGCGTTTTTCTTCACGATACCGATAAGCAGAACGATGCCAATGAGAGCCATCACGCTCAACTCCGTGTTGCACATCATCAAGGCTAACAGCGCGCCTACGCCGGCCGATGGCAACGTCGACAAGATGGTGATGGGGTGAATGTAGCTTTCGTACAAAACCCCCAGCACAATGTACACCGTCACGAGTGCCGCCAGGATCAGGATCGGCTGGTTGGCAAGCGATGCTTGGAAAGCCTGTGCCGTTCCGGAGAAGCTTCCGTGAATGGTCTCAGGCAAGCCCATTTCGTCGGTCAGCGATTGCACTTTGTTGATTGCATCTCCCAAAGAAACGCCGGGCGCGAGATTGAACGAAATCGTAACCGACGGAAACTGCCCCGAGTGATTCACCGAGAGTGATGTGTTTGTCTGCTCGTAGTGGCAGACGGCGCTAAGCGGGATTTGCGAATTGTTGTTGCCGCGGACGTACAAATAACGAAGCGCATCGGGGTTCTGCCAGAACTCTGGCTCGACGCTCATTACCACGCGGTACTGGTTCTGCGATTTGTACATCGTCGAAACAGGGCGCTGGCCGAAAGCGTCGTACAGCGTGTCGTCAATCCGTTGTGGCGTGACACCGAGCCGGGCGGCCGCGTCGCGGTCGATCACCAAGGAAACTTGCAAGCCGCGTGTTTGTTGGTCGGAAATTACGTCTGCAAGCTCCGGCGCCGTACGCATGTTGCTGAGCACTTGCGGAGCCCATTGGTTAAGGTCATTCAGGTCGTCGCCGCGCAGCGTAAATTGATATTGAGCGCTGCTGGCCCGACCTCCGATGCGTAAGTCCTGAGTTGACTGCAAAACCAGGCTGGCACCAGCCATTTTCGAGGTTTTGGCGCGGATTCTGGCAATAATGTTGTCGGCCGAGACATCTCGCTCACTCAGCGGCTTGATGCTCACAAACATGCGAGCCGAATTGGCGGCGCCACCGAAGTTGCCGCCCGTAAAAGCGATGACGTTATCCACGGCAGGGTCTTCGCTGACGGCGCCGGCAAATCGAATCAACAGCTTGCTCATGGCCTGAAACGAGGTCCCTTGGTCGGCTTGGATATTTCCCACGAGTCGTCCTGTGTCCTGCTGTGGGAAAAAGCCCTTCGGAATAATCACATATAGATATACGGTGAGAACAAGCGTCGAAAGCATGGCGAGCATCGTCACACCATGAAATCGTAGTGCTTTACTCAGCGTAATCTCATAGAGTTGGAGTATCCGTTGAAAGATTGCTTCACTTGCACGGTAGAGCCAACCGTGCCGTTCGTCGCGGGCCGATTTCAACAGCATGGCGCACATCATCGGCGTTGTCGTGAGCGACACTAGCATCGAAATGCAAATCGCCGCGGATAGTGTCATGGCAAATTCACGAAACAGTCGTCCCACGATACCGCCCATCAGTAGAATGGGAATGAACACGGCCACTAACGAAACGCTGATCGACAGGACAGTGAATCCAATTTCTTTCGCCCCCACAAATGTCGCTTCAAGCGGGGACATGCCATCTTCGATATGTCGTGAAATATTCTCGATTACCACGATCGCATCGTCGACGACGAATCCCGTGGCAATGGTTAAAGCCATGAGCGACAGGTTGTTGACGCTATATCCGAGGAGGTACATCACACCGAAAGTGGCGATCAGCGAGACGGGCACGACAATGCTGGGAATGAACGTAGTCCGCAGATCGCGAAGAAACATGAAAACGACCAGGATCACGAGTGCAATTGAAATTAACAGCGTGAACTGCACATCTTGGACCGATGCCCGAATGGTCGTCGTGCGATCCATCACGACATCCAGATCCATCGCAGCCGGAATTTGAGCTTTGAGCTGCGGCAGAAGTTCGCGAACGCGATCAACGGTGGCAATAATGTTGGCACCCGGTTGTCGAAAAATGACGATCGTGATGGCCGGCTTGCCGTCGGAGTAACCCGTCGCGCGCAAGTCTTCGACGCCGTCAGTGACGCGGGCGATATCTGTCAGGCGAACTGGCGCGCCGTCGCGATAGGCAACCACCAGCGGCTCATATTCCTTCGCCTCCAAAAGCTGATCGGTTGTAGCCAGCGACCAGGCATGGCGTTCGCTGGCAACCTGACCCTTAGGCCTGTTTGCATTGGCTGCCGACAACGCGTTGCGAATATCCTCCATTCCTAAACCAAAATGATTTAGAACTGTCGGATTCACTTCGACACGAACGGCAGGGGGCGATCCGCCGCTGACATTCACCTGGCCCACGCCTGAAACTTGAGACAGTTTCTGCTGTAGGAGGGTGGCCGCCACGTCATACATTTGCGGCTTCGTGTGGATATCGGAAGTGATCGCCAAGATCAGGATTGGAGCGTCAGCCGGGTTTACTTTGCGGTACGTCGGGCTGTTCGGCAAATTCGACGGCAATTGACCGCGCGCTGCGTTGATCGCGGCCTGCACATCTCGAGCGGCAGCATCTGTGTTTCGCGCCAAATCGAATTGCAGTGTGATACTGGTCATGCCTAAGTAACTGGTCGAGGTCATCTCCGTTACGCCGGCGATGCGACCAAACTGGCGCTCGAGTGGCGTGGCGACAGCCGAGGCCATGGTTTCCGGGCTGGCCCCTGGCAGCGCGGCGTTGACTTGAATCGTAGGGAAATCCACCTCCGGCAGCGGCGATACGGGCAGCATGAAATAGCCCAGCACGCCGGCAAGCGTGATGGCCACCGTGAGTAGTGTCGTGCCAACCGGTCTCTTGATGAATGGAGTAGAAAGACTCATGTCGGTGCCGGTTCGAGGTACTCCACATGCTCGACCAGCGGCCTGCGTCGCCGCAGCATTTTCCCAAGCCGATCGAACGCCAGATAAATTACGGGCGTTGTGTATAGCGTCAACACCTGGCTGAAAATCAAACCGCCAATGATCGTAATACCGAGCGGCCGGCGCAGTTCAGAACCCATGCCGCCGCCGATCGCCAGGGGCACCGCGCCAAAGAGTGCCGCCATCGTTGTCATCATGATGGGACGAAATCGGAGCAAGCAGGCCTCATAGATCGCTTCGCGCGGCGTTTTGCCTTCGTTGCGTTCGGCTTCGAGGGCAAAGTCGATCATCATGATGGCGTTCTTTTTCACGATCCCGATTAGTAAGATGATGCCGATCAGGCCGATCACGCCGAGATCCACTTTGCACATCAGGAGCGCGAGAATCGCCCCGACACCGGCGGAAGGTAACGTCGAAAGTATCGTGACGGGATGAATGTAACTCTCATAGAGCACGCCCAAAACGATATAGACCGTAACCAGCGCTGCCAGAATCAGGATCGGCTCATTCTTCAGCGATGCCTGAAACGCCTCGGCCGTGCCTTGAAAGCCTGCTTGAATGCTGGGAGGTAGATCGATGTCGCGTTTGGCCGCGTTGATTGCCGTCACCGCTTCTCCCAGCGACACCCCCGGCGCCAAATTGAACGAGATAGTGACGACTGGAAATTGTCCTTGATGGTTGATTGATAGGGGCGTTTTCACTTGCTCGAGTGTGGTGAATGCGGTGATTGGAATCCGCTCGCCGCGATTAGTACGCACATAGACGTTCGACACATCCTGTGGGCTATCGCGATACTCGGGCGCCGCTTCGAGTACCACGCGATATTGATTCAGTTGCGTGAACAAAATGGAAATCTGCCGCTGACCAAATGCGTTGTAGAGCGCATCGTCGAGCATTTGTGGCGTAATTCCCAGCCGCGATGCGGTGTCACGATCAATCACGACGCGGGCTTGCAAGCCCGCGTTCTGCTGATCGCTCGCCACGTCGCGCAATTCCGGCAGCGACTGCAGTTTCGTTACAAGCTTTGGCGCCCATTCGCTCAGTTCGCGCGGATCGGGATCTTCCAAACTGTACTGATACTGCGTGCGGCTCACACGCGTTTCGACGGTCAGGTCCTGCACAGGTTGCATGAAAAGCGTGATGCCGTGAATCTTGGCCAACTCTGGTTGCAGCCGAAGGATGACGTCCGTCGCCGAGATGTGTCGCTCATCGAGCGGCTTCAAATTGATTTGGATGCGCCCCGTGTTGAGTGTGATATTCGTGCCATCGATTCCGATAAATGACGACAAGCTCTCGACGGCGGGATCCTCAAGTATCTTGCGGTTCAAGTTCCGCTGCTGCCGAGACATTTCGGCAAACGACGTGTCTTGAGCAGCTTCGGAAATGCCTAAGATCACACCCGTATCCTGCACCGGAAAAAAACCCTTTGGCACTACCCAGTACAAATACAACGTTGCCGCCAAAGTGGCGGCTGCGACCAACAATGTAATGAATTGCATTCGCAGCACGACGCGGAGCGTATACCCATACCAGCGAATGATCGAATCAAAAACCCATTCGGATGCGCGATAAAAAACATTGTGGCTGGTTATATCCTTGTGCCTCAACAGAGTCGCACACATCATTGGGGTTAATGTCAACGACACGATTGCGGAAACAAAGATCGTAACACTCAAAGTGACGGCGAATTCACGGAATAGCCTCCCCACGATATCGCCCATAAATAGCAGCGGAATCAACACGGCAATTAATGACACGCTAAGCGAAACGATCGTGAAGCCAATCTCTGCTGACCCGCGCAGTGCGGCCGCTAACGGCTTTTCGCCTTCTTCGATGTAACGCATGATGTTCTCAATCATCACGATCGCGTCGTCCACGACGAAGCCGGTCGAGATCGTGAGCGCCATCAAGGTAAGATTGTTCAAGCTGTAGTCGAGCAAATACATCACGCCGAGCGTACCTACGAGCGACAGCGGCACGGCCACGCTGGGGATGATCGTCGCCCGAACGTTCCGCAAGAAAATGAAAATCACGGCAACAACCAGGCCAATCGTCATGACCAGCTCGCCTTGCACATCCTCTACTGATGCGCGGATGGTTTCCGTGCGGTCGGTCAGCACCTGCATTGACACGGCCGCCGGAAGCGACGCTTGCAGCTGTGGCAGAAGGCCCTTGATACGATCGACGACCTCAATCGTATTCGCTCCAGGCTGCCGCTGGATGTTGAGAATTACCGCCGGTGTGTCGTTCATCCATGCGGCTTGACGGACGTTTTCCGCATCATCCACTACGTTGGCCACATCAGAGAGTTTCACCGGGGCATCGTTGCGATAAGCGATCACCAATTTGCGATACTGGTCGCTCGTGAGCAGTTGGTCATTCGCTCCGATCGTGAAAGCCTGGCGCAGTCCATCGAAACTCCCTTTCGCTTGATTCACGCTGGCCTGCACGAGAGCAGTCCGTAAGTCTTCCATACTCAATCCCGTAGCCGCCAACGCAGAAAGATTGGCTTGTATACGGATGGCGGGCTTCTGACCGCCACTGATCGAAACCATACCCACACCAGGCAGTTGCGAGATCTTCTGGGCCAACCGAGTGTCGGCCAGGTCTTGAACTTTAGTCAGCGGAAGAGATTCCGACGTAAGCGCCAGCGTCAGAATAGGCGTGTCTGCAGGATTTGTCTTACTGTAAATCGGTGGATTTGGCAGATCGGCGGGCAGATAGTTGCCAGCTGCGTTGATCGCCGCTTGCACCTGCTGCTCGGCGATGTCAATGTCCAGTTCCAATGCGAATCGCAGCGTGATAACCGAGCAACCTTCTGAGCTACTCGACGTCATTTGCGTAAGCCCAGGCACTTGGCCGAATTGGCGCTCGAGCGGCGAGGTGACCGAAGAGGCCATCACATCGGGGCTTGCCCCCGGATAGAACGTGATGACCTGAATCGTCGGATAATCGACTTGCGGCAACGCCGACACCGGCAACTCACGATAGGCCACGATGCCCGTTAGCAGGAGGGCAACCATCAAGAGCACCGTTGCCACGGGCCGCAGAATGAATGGCCGTGATGGATTCATCACGAGCCTTTCTTGGCGTTTTTGGCGCTTCCCGTCGATTGTGGCGCCGCACCTTCGGCTGTAGTCACAGCCTTTTGCTCGCGGGCGGCGACTTTGCTTCCCTTTTGAAGCTTATCCACGCCGTCGATGACGACAACATCGTTGGGCGTCAGACCACTTTCAATGGTGGTAAACTCGCCTTCCATAGCGCCAACCGCGATATTACGCAACTCGACCGTTGAATCGGGCCGCACGACATAGGCATACGTCATGTCCGGACCGCGTTGCACAGCGGCTGACGGCACGGTCACTACGTGTTGCAGCGTGTCGACCAGCAATCGCGCGTTAACGAATTGGTTGGGAAACAACAAATTGTTCTCATTGGGAAATACCGCTTTTAACCGAATCGTACCGGTCGCGACATCGACCTGATTATCGATCGCGCTCAGCGTTCCCGCTGCCAGCTTCGTTTGAAAGTCGCGGTCGAAAGCTTCGACCTGCAACTGTTCACCCGCAAGCATCTTCTTTTGAACCGGTGCAATGCTGTCCTGCGGAATGGTGAAGACGACGGCGATGGGTTGAAGCTGCGTAATCACTGCCAGACCGTTGGGGTCTGTCGGTCGGATCATGTTTCCTTGATCGACGAATCGTAGTCCGATGCGACCGCTGATCGGCGAAATGATTCGGGTATAGCTCAGCTCGATTTCGGCATTGCGAACAGCGGTAGTCGCGGCAGCGACGTTGGCCTGGGCGGAGAGAATATTGACGCCATAGTCTTGCTCAGCTTGTTTTAAGCTTGCGCTGGTCGACTGCACCTGAGCATCGGCTTTTTGCCGATTCGCAACAGCCGTATCCCACTCATCTGCCGTGATAACCTTACTTGCGACCAGGTTGCTCATCCGCTGCTCTTCCGCGCGAGCTAGCCGCAATTGAGACTGATCAAGCGCAAGCTGCGCCTCCGCCATTTCGCGCGACTGAGAGTGCTGCGCTTTTTGGAGGGCGGCGTTGGCCTCGGCCAAGCGCGCCTTCGCTTGCTCGAGCGCCACCTCAAATGGCCGCGAATCAATTTCGGCCAGGACGTCGCCTTGTTTTACGGTTTGTCCTTCAGAGAATGCAACCTTGGTCAGCTCGCCTTCGACGCGGCTGCGGATCGTGACCGTGTTGTAGGCCGTTACTGTACCCAAACCGTTCAGGTACAATTTCATGTCCTGCCGGCCAACAACAGCTGTCACGACCGGGATTACTCGGGCCGGTGGAGCCGGCGGTGCCGTACGCCGCGTGCCCAGCAAGCCTTCTATTCGCGGGTAAAAGTAATAGCCAACCCCTGCGGCGACGGCTAACAAAATGAGCGTCAACAGCCAACGCTGCTTCGGGGTTTCCGGCTGTGCGAGACGTTTTCCGCCGATGCCCGCCTCGGATGCCTTAGCACGCAACGGTTCCGCCGCAACGGCTGCATCGGGTATAGAATGAGCTTTCGGGTCGCGCGCGACCGGGATCTCGCCAATCGGCAGGATCGAAGGATCGGAGAATTTCGTTCCGCTAGCTTTCATAGTGTCTACTAACATTTTTTCATTTGTAAGCATGTAAGAAAATGCCAGGCGGCCGGATTTCGACTATGCCATTCGGCATAGTCGGGCAGGGCCCTTTTACTGTCGAGGCGAGAAATCCCGGTTTTCCGCGCAATGAACGATTTAGAGATATTTTCCCGTGGCCGCAACGATCCACGCCATGGTTCTTGGCAGCGCACGGCCTTGGCAGCGGTCTTAGTTTTATCTCTAGCGCAACCTGGGTTTGCGCTAGACCCATCTCGAGCACTTACTCAATCGATTCATCGGATCTGGCAGACGCAACAAGGATTGCCTCAAGGGACAATCTATTGTGTCTATCAGACTCAGGATCGGTATCTCTGGCTCGGCACGAAAGCGGCGTTGGTGCGTTTCGATGGCGTACAATTCACCGTAATTCGTAACTTGGGTGACAAGCCACTGGAAAGTGTCTGGGTTCGCCAGTTGTGCCAAGACGAACAGGGTGCCATTTGGATTGCCACCGATGCCGACGGCCTCATCCGCTACAAAGACGGAGAGACCACAAGATTCACCACGGATGACGGCCTGCCTTCGAATAACATTCGATGTTTACTAGCCGATCGCCAACAAAACTTATGGATTGGAACCGATCGTGGGTTGGCGCGATTCGCCGCTGGCCGGATCGAAGCGGTGACTGGCAGCAGTGGCCCAGGCAGCAATTCAATCAAAGCCCTCTGCCAAACCGCCGACGGCCTGATCTGGGTTGCAGGAGAAAACAATCACTTGTATGCGAGGCAGGCAGGCGACTTCTCTGTTGTTAGACTTGATAGCTTGCCCAACACGGCCACACTCACGGCATTGGCCGAAGGAAGCGGTGACTCGCTTTGGGTTGGCAGTTCCGACGGATTAGTGCAACTTCGCCAGGGGCGGCAACAACGATATACGACGGCCGACGGCTTATCGGAGAATCAAATCACCTGCCTTACCCCGGGCGGCAACGACAGCTTGTGGATTGGCACGAGCGATGGTTTCAATCGCTTCCGCGCGGGCAAGTTTCAAAACTTTCGAACTCGCGATGGCTTGTCGCAGAGCACCGTTTATTCCATCTGCGAAGATCACGAAGGGAGTTTGTGGGTAGGAACAAAACTCGGCCTGAATCAGTTTGTCGATCGTCGTACTATTCCGTACACGACGACCGAAGGATTACCGAGCAACAATACCGGGCCTATCGAACAGGACAGCCAGGGTAACATCTGGGTCGGAACGCTCGACGCCGGTTTGGCGCTCTTTGATAGCACAGGTTTTGTCACGTTGAACGCCGCCGATGGCTTGCCGAGCGATTCAATCCGTGCATTGGCCCCGACGAACGACGGTTCACTTTGGATCGGCACCGACAAGGGATTGTGCCGTGTTAAAGATCAAGAAGTCGTGGAAGCGCTCACCACTCAAACGGGTTTGCCTGGAAATGAAATCCAAGCTTTATGCAACGATGCGGATGGGACGTTGTGGATTGGCACAAAGGCAGGCATCGTTTCATGGCGCGACGGCAAAGTGACGAAGGCGCAATTGCCGAAGGGGATTTCCGAGCAAGTATCGATCGTCGCAATCGCCGAATTCGGCGACAACACGATTGTCGCGGCCGCCAGCGAAGGTCCATTGCTGGAATGCAAAAATGGCGAGTGGAAACTGTTTGAGACACACCAAGTGCGGCCGCTCCACATCAGTTCGCTCCACTGTGAAGGTAAAACTCTGTATGTCGCTACTGCCGGCGACGGTTTCTATGTCTTTAGTAGCACGAAGGCAGTTCATCTATCCGTTCGTGAAGGGTTGTATGATGACGAACTGTTCGGCGTCACAACCGACAAGCGCGGCCACTTCTGGTTTGCTTGCAGCAAAGGTGTGTTCTCGATTGAGCAGGAGGACTTGGCAAAGTTTGCCACGGGTAAACTTGCGACCGTGCCGACCACGCCGCTTAGCCCGCTTGACTCCCTTCGCACCGTGGAATGCCAGCAAGACGCACAGCCAGCCGTAAAGGTGATGAGTGACGGACGAATTTGGTTCTCCACGATCCGTGGCGTGCTGGTCGTCGATCCCGGCCGTTGGCAACGCGTTTTGCCTGCAACATCCGTCGTGGTCGAAGATGTCATTATTAATGGTAAGAGCGAAGAGCCACGCCAGCTCCAATTAGTACCTCCCGGCAATGCGAACTTGACTTTCCGCTATGCCGCGCTCAGCTACGTGTCGTCGTCTCGGATCACGTTTCGCTATCGACTCGAAGGCTTCGATAAAAACTGGGTAGATGCCGGCGCACGCCGGGAGGCTTTCTATACGAACATTCCGCCCGGGAGTTATAAGTTTGTAGTCGCAGCTACTAATGCCGATGGAAAACTGTACGAGACCTCGGCGCCCGTGCATCTGCGCATCGCACCAAATTGGTATCAGGCAACCTGGTTCTTGCCGTTATCCGTAACGGCTGTGGCGTTGGCGGTTTGGTCAGCTTTTCGTTTTCGTGTGCGCGCCATTCGAAAAAAGGCGAATGCCATCGTCGTCGAGCGCAGTCGTATCGCCCGTGAATTGCACGATGGCTTGATGCAAGGATTTGCGGGCATCACCATGGAGATGCAGGCGCTTTCCAGCCGCCTGCCCGAACGCTCGAGCGAGCGCAAAACACTGGAGGAAATCATTGACGATGCGGGTTACTGCCTGCGTGAGGCACGTCAGTCGATCGCAGGCCTGCGCGGCGCACGGTCGAGCCTGGCCGCCTCCATTGAGCAGGCAGCTCAGCAGTTGGCACAAGTCCACGACGTGCGACTGAAACTGAAACTTGATGCCGTCACGAAACACCTTTCGGCTGAAACGGAATACAATCTGCTGCGCATTGCGCAAGAAGCGATTACGAACGCCCTTAAGCATTCTGAAGGAAGCGTTGTGAATGTTGTCTTGGAAAGCACTGCCGACGAAGTCCGATTGATGGTTCGCGACGATGGTATCGGCCTCACTGAGCGAGACACGAATCTTGGCCAAATCGGTCACTATGGGCTACTTGGCATGCACGAGCGAGCACGGCAGATCGGCGCACAATTCAGCTTGCAAAGTACGGCAGACCGCGGCACAACGGTCTGCGTGGTGCTGCCGACATCGCCCTCGCTGGCAGACCCGTCTACTTAACCGATCGATGCACGATGTCTACGCCCACATCAACACCAAGGATTCGCGTCATCTGTGTAGATGATCATCCTCTCGTCCGCAAAGGTATCGCGCTCATCCTTGGCAACGAAGCGGACATGACGCTGGTCGGCGAAGCCGGCAACGGCCGCGATGCGGTGCAGCTTTTCAGGCAGCTGCGGCCCGACGTGACGCTGATGGACTTACGAATGCCAGAACTCGACGGAATCGAAGCCGTTAAGCAAATACGTGCCGAGTTTCCCGAGGCAATTATTATTGCCCTCACCAGCTTCGACGGAGATCAGGACATTTACCGCGCGCTGGAAGCAGGTGTGCGCGGCTACTTGCTAAAAGAGTCCGTCCATACCGAGGTGCTAACTGCAATTCGGACCGTTTACGCCGGCAAGAGATCGATCTCTCAAGAGGCATCCGAACGTCTTAGCACATTTTTTTCCAACGAGTCGCTAACTCCAAAAGAAGTGGAGGTACTTACGCTCGTTGCTCAAGGATTCAGCAACAAAGAAATTGCAGCAAAGCTTGGCAAAGCAGCGGGCACGATCAAAATCCACGTGCAGAATATCTTAGAGAAACTCCAAGCCTCCGATCGAACCCACGCGGTGACGATTGCGACACAACGTGGAATTATTCGTGTTTAAGTCGCTCTTCTGGAATGTCATCGATCACGGCCAGCTTTCGAGGCCACTGCAACAATATCTGACGCCGGCAGCTTGGTTCGGTCGCACCCGGCCAATTCGTTGCTCGGCTCGAATCAACCAGAGCGATGAGGGACCGGACAGCGAGTTTCAACACTCATTGACGCGTAGCACGCATCAACAACGTAGCAGGTTGTTTGGGAAGGCCCTCACTCCAACGAATTGCTCGACTCCAACCAGGCTATACGCGGTCTCCGGATTGCGAGTGGCTCGCCAACAAGGAGGGCGTGTCCGATGTGAGTTGGCTCGACCGAGTTGGGCAGCTCACACCTGTCAGGAAAAGTTCTATAGCCGTCCTATCACCCCAGCTTCCTTATTTGATCTGAAGCGGGCCAGCATCTGCCAGCGGAATGACAGGGGGTAGCAGCCGAACGTCGCTTTCGACGCTCGCACTCTTATCGCTGGGCTCCGTCGCCGGTGGCTGTCCGGGTTGCAGCAACATTGGATCGGTTTGCGGTGCCGGTGCGGGGGCAGGTGTCGGTGCTGGATTTGGCAATAGCTCGCTATCTACCGGAGTTTCGTCGGGCAGCGTTTCAACGTTCCTTACACCAGTCACAGGCGAAGCGACCGCTGCACCACCGCCCAGGGCCTGATAAGCGTTGACGATCGCGGCCAGTTGCTGCTGCTTGGTTTCGATGATCACCATTCTGGCTTCCATCAGATCGCGCTGCGCCAGCAACACTTCCATGTATTCGGCGCGAGCATTCTGGAAAAGTTGCGTCGCGTTATCGACCGAGGCTTCAAGCGATTGCAATTGCTGTTTTTTGATCTCGATGCTCTTCCCATAGTTGTCAACTTTGGAGAGGCGGTTAGTCACTTCGAGGAAAGCATTGAGCACCACACGCTGATATTCGTAAATCTTTTGCAACTGCAGGGCGTTGGCGGTCATGTAGTCTGCCTGGATCGCCTTCTTATTAATCAAGGGCATTATTAAATCGCCGCCGACGTTGTATATCATCGATTCCGGCGCCGTGAATAGGTAGCGAGGGTTGAACGCCTCGTAGCCGAAGCCGGCACTGATGTTCAGCGACGGATAGAAGCGGGCTCGAGCGACTTGAATATCGAGTCCGGCAGCCTCCAGTTCACGCTCTGCCTGGCGGATATCGGCTCGGTTTTGCAGGAGCTGCGCGGGAACGCCAGCGCTCAGCGCATAAAGTTGCAGATTGATATAGTCCGCAGAGTGCCGTTCAACGTGCTGTGGGTAACGCCCGACGAGGAAGTTGAGTTTATTCTCGACTTCGACGACCTCCTGCTGGATGATCAGCCGCTCGCTTTGGTTCTTGCGTACTTCCGCTTCGAAACGCTGAACGGCCAATTCGGTGCCGCGGGCCGATTCCTTCAAGGCCTTGGCGGTCTCGAGGGTTTTCTCCTGAATCTCGATGGTTTTGTTAAGCGTCTCCTGGCGATTGTCGAGCGCCAATAGCTCGTAATATTTCTCGGCAACCTCAGCGACTAGGCGTGTGACAATGTAATTTCGCCCTTCGCCGGTGGCAAGATAGCGCAGCGACGCCGCATCCCGGGCGTTTCTCAACTTCTTCCAGATGTCGAGCTCCCAAGAGATATTGGTAGCGAGTAAAAAATTAGGCAACGGTTCGGGAAAACGCTTGCCCGGAGCCACGAAGAGCTGGTCTTCGACGGCGCCGTTGCGCGTGAATCGGCTCGATTTTTCCAGATCAGCGCGACTCCCGAACGTGACAAACGGAAGATACTCGCCCCGCCGCGACAGCACTTCATTGCTGGCGATCTGAATATCTTCATTGAGAATCTTCAACTCTTGGTTGTCGACCAGCGCTTGGCCAATCAGGTTCGTGAGATTCGGGTCACTGAAGAACTCACACCACTGCATCTGCGGCGGGCTTTCCGTATTGGCCACCCCATGGAATGTATCCGGCACCGGTTGCGCGGGCTTTGCGCAGCGAAGCTGCGGGATGCCACAAGAAGGCAACGCCAGCAATCCGCCGGTGATGAGCGCCATCCAAATGGCGTAATACTTAGTTTTCTTCGCGCTCGAAAAGCTCTGTAAGTGGCTCATCGTGTTCATCCTTGATGAGGCTGCGATTGTCCGAAATCTTTCCGAACAAGTAGTAAAGGCCGGGAATCACCAAAACACCGGCCACGGTGCCAAACAACATGCCGCCGGCCGCCGTCGTTCCGATCGTGCGGTTTCCGATTGCACCAGCGCCGCTGGCAAAAACCAATGGGATAAGACCGGCAATAAAAGCGAACGACGTCATCTGAATCGGGCGGAAACGCAATTTGCCGCCTTCGATGGCCGCGTCTTCCAGGCTCAATCCCTGATGACGGCGCTGCACTGCGAACTCGACAATCAGAATCGCGTTCTTGCCCAACAAACCAACGAGCATAACCAAACCAATCTGGGCATAAACATCGTTCGACAAGCCCATGATTTCCAAAAACACGAAGGAGCCCAACACGCCGATTGGCAGCGAAATAATCACCGCCAATGGCAGCATGAAGCTCTCGTATTGCCCAACCAGCACGAGATAAACGAACGCCACGACGATCAAGAAAATGTAAACCGCTTCGTTCCCTTTCGCCGCTTCGTCGTAAGACAACCCTTCCCAGCCAATTCCATAACCCCGTGGCAAGGTTGCCGCGACTTCCTTGATCGCTTTGATCGCCTGACCACTACTGTAGCCGGCAGCCGGCGCGCCCTGCACAGTGGCCGAGGGGTAAAGATTGTAACGCGTGATTTCGTTCAGCCCTTGCTTCTTCTTGATCTGCATGAACGCAGAGTAGGGGACCATTTCCCCAGATTCGTTCTTCACGAACAGGTTGTCCAAATCCGACGGAAACCGCCGGAACTCCGGCGCCGCCTGCACATAGACCTTGTAGAACTGACCGAAGAGAATGAAGCCCTGTTCGTACGTGCTGCCGATCAGGATCGAGAGGTTGTCCATCGCGGTGCTGATCGACACGCCCTTCTGCATGGCCAGATCATTGTTGACGATCAACTCGTACTGCGGATAGTCACTGGTATAGAACGTAAAGAGCCCCTTCAACTCCTTCCGCTTGGCCAGGTCAGCCATGAACTTGTCAGTCACTTCACCGAGCCGTTTGTAGTCGGTCGAGTTTGTCTTATCCAAAAGGCGCAATGAGAAACCGCCTGCGGCGCCGAAGCCAGGAATCGCTGGGGGCTCGAAGAATTCAAGCTTCACGTCGGAAATCTCGCTGCACTTTTCCTCGAGCTCTTCGATGATTTGCCGCGACGTGACCTCGCGGTCCGACCAGTTCTTCAAGTTGATGATGCAAGTACCGGCGTTCGAGCCACGGCCTTCGGTCAGCACTTCGTAACCAGCCAGCGACGTGACCGATGTCACGACATCCATCTCCTTGGCGATCTTTTGCAATTCGTGTGACTTGGCGTTCGTGTACTCGAGCGTCGAGCCCGGCGGCGTTTGAATAATGCCGTAGATAATGCCTTGATCTTCGCCGGGGATAAAGCCCGTCGGCAGGATGAGATTCACAAAGTAAATACCGGCCACGAAGGCCGCGATGACCAGTAGCGTCATCATCCGGCGCGTCACGATCCGCCTTAAAATCCCGGCATAACCGCCGATGACCATCTCTACGCAACTATTGAAGAATTCAAGAAACAGCGTTATCGGTCCGCGCCACTTCTTCTTGTTCGGATTGTGCGGCTTCAGAATCATCGCACACAGCACCGGCGTCAACGTCAGCGCCACCACGCCCGAAAGCACGATCGACGTAGCCATCGTGATGCCGAACTGGCGGTAAAACGTGCCGACCGGCCCCGGAACGAACGTCACCGGAATGAACACAGCCGTCATCACCAGCGTGATGGCAACGATCGCCCCGCTGATCTCATGAACAACCTCCATCGTCGCCCGATAGGGCGAGAGGTGCTTCTCGTGCATCTTGGTATGCACCGCCTCCACCACCACGATCGCATTGTCGACCACGATGCCAATCGCCAGCACGAGTGCAAAGAGCGTAATCAGGTTGATCGATAGACCGAACAACTGCATGCAGAAGAAGGTGCCGATCAACGACACGGGAACCGCAAGCGTCGGAATCAGCGTCGACCGCCAGTCGCCCAAGAACAGGTAAACGACCAACGACACCAGGATGAACGCCTCCAGCAGCGTATGAAGCACCTTCTCGATCGAGGCATCAAGGAAGCTGGAAACATCGTAGCTCACCTCATAGTCCATCCCCGGCGGAAATGACTCCTCCTTGATCTGCTCCAGCACTTTCTTGACGTTTTCGATAACCGCCGTGGCGTTCGAGCCCGGCGTCTGCTTCAGAATGATCGAAGCCGACGGGTGCCCGTCCACATCCGAGTAAATGTCGAAAAACTCGGAGCCCAGCTCCACGTTGGCCACGTCCTTCAGCCGCAGGAACTCACCCTTGGCATTCGCCTTTAAGATGATGTTTTCGTACTGGTCCGGTTTACTGTAGCGCCCCACGTAAGTCAGCACGTATTCTTTCGTTTGCGACGTCTTCCCCGTCGCCTGCCCAAGCCGCCCTGGCGTGCCGATGATGCTTTGCTCCGCCAGGGCCTTCATGATGTCTTCCGACGACAAGTTATACGCCCGCATCCGATCGAGCTTCAGCCAGATTCGCATCGCATACGTGCGGCTGCCCAGAATCGTCGCCGTGCCGATGCCCGGTACGCGGCGGATGTCCTGCAGAATGTTGACGTTGGCGTAGTTGTACAGAAACTTCTGGTCGACGCCTTTAGCCGTGCTGTAGATGTTCACATTCATCAACATGCTTGGCATCACCTGGCTCACGACGATGCCTTCCCGTTGCACCAGCTCCGGCAGCAGGTTCTTCACGACCGCAATGCGGTTCTGCACGTTCACGACCGCTAGGTCCGGGTCGGTACCAGGCTCGAAGAAGATGCGAATCGTCGCTTCGCCCGCGCTGGTAGCATCCGACGCAATGTAGCGCATGCCCGCCACGCCGTTGATCGATCGCTCGAGCGGGATCAGCGTCGAATCGACAAGCACCTCGGCGCTAGCGCCCGGATAAGTGATGAAGACCAGAACGGTCGGAGGAGAGATCGAGGGGAATTGAGATACCGGCAACGTATTGATTGCCAGTGCCCCTAGAAACAGAATGAGCAGCGAAATAACAATCGCCAGTGCTGGCCGGTGGAGAAATTTTGAGAACATGGTTCTACTCGGCCTCATTCTTCAGGTTTTGTAGAACTTCTTCGGGCGGGCGAAATTCACCCTTCACCGTATCGCCGTCGCGAATCTCCCGGACGCCTTCCAGCACGAGCTTGTCGGTTGGCTTAAGCCCCGACTTGACGTCCGCTTTGACAATAAAAATGTCCTCCAATTCGTTTTCGACTTCGATCTCGTGCTGGCGCACTACTTGATCTTCCCCGATCACGTAGACGTAACGCTTGTCGAGGATCTCGAACGTAGCACGCTGCGGAATGACGACCGCGCCATGCAACACGTGATGAATCAACACATTCCCAGTTTGCCCGTGCCGCAACAACCCGTTCGGATTGGAAAAATCCGCCCGAAACGCAATGTTACCCGTCTCGTTATTGAAGTCAGCCTCGATCGCCCCGATCTTGCCCGTCTGATCAAACTTGTTGCCGTTGGCCAGGATCAGTTCGACTGTAGAATCGTCCTCCTTATCGCCGTTACCCTGCATCTGAGACTTGTATTCCAGATACCGCTTTTCGGGCACATTGAAGTAAACCCACATCACGTTGTTATCGGATAACGACGTGAGCTTCTCGCCCTCTTCGATCAGGCTGCCTTGTTGTTCGTACAGCCGATCAACGATACCGTCGAACGGCGCTTTGATGTCGGTGAAGTTCAGCTCCGTCCGCGACAAGTGTACCTGCGCCTCGGCCTTTGCCAGCTTCGCTTGCGCTAGCGCCACCTCTTTGTCCGAAACCACGCGGTTCTGATATAGCCGCTTTGTGTTTTCGAATTCGATTTGCACAAGCTGCGCCTCGGCCGTCTCCGAGTCGAGCTTCGCCTGGTACAGCGACGGCAGGATCTTGAATAACAAATCGCCTTGCTTCACAGCTTGGCCTTCCTTGATGGGAATGTCGCTGAGATATCCGCCCTCTAGCGCACGCACCTCGATATGCCGTCGCGAGTGTATCTGGCAAACATACTGCTCCGTGATGGTCACATCCTTCACGGCCGGGCTCGTCGCCACGATCTTGCGATGTACTTCCTCGTGCTGCTCTTCCGCCGCCTTGTGGCACGCGGGCAGCGAAATGAAAAGCAATGCCAGCATGCTGGCTGAAATTAGTGAGCGTCTCATGGTGTATGGGCGGGGCGTTTGTCTCTCGGGTTGCGGCGCGAACTAGAGCAAATTACCAAATTACGTCCAAAGGATTAGCGTCGGCCGCAAGGCCGAACCCCTATCAATACGCTCCACGACAAAAAAGTAATCTGCTCAAATACACGTAAATGGGTGATGATTCAAAAAACAATGTTCACACCCCGAATCCGCTGACCACGGAAGAATCAGGCCTCGGTAGCAATCCATTCCACCTAGTGGCCCAAGCAAAACGCGTCTATCGGCGTGGGGGGATATGTATGAACCAGCTATGCAGTCTTCTCCCTAGACGCAGCAGTCCAACCCCTGGGCGACGGTCTAGCGTTCGTGTTAGTGGTAGGCATTCTGCCTTCTCGACAGTCCTTCTGGACGAATCCCTTGCAGTGCGGCAGACCGCGACCGAATATCGCGCCCCGAATGTCTCAGCCACCGTTGGCTTGAGCAACACCACACACCCACCAAAACCGTCCAATCGGTATAAACGATATTATCGGCAATCCAGCTCCGTGAAAAATGGATAATATTTAAATTTTTTTAAAGAGCTACGCTTGACGCTTTAGCAAGGCAAATCGACCCCCCGAGCCGAGCGGGACCTGGAAGGGAAGAAGCGACAAATCACGATCTTCGTTCCGCTCGTCGTGCTGCCGTAACTCAGCTACCTGCCACTAGAAAAGCAACTTATACCACTCCGTTGTCCAATCGCTTACGGTTTAGCTCGTTTTCTAAACAAAGCCGCTAAAAAGCTAAAAGAAGCCCCTTGCTTTTGGCCACCCAATGATATATATACGTATGAACACTATATCCTGCCCTTGCCCAGAAATTTACGTTCAGCCGCCAGATACACCTGTTAGCAGAGAGCCGTTATCCAACCGCTTGCGGCTTAGCGCGGTTTTTGGGCAGAGCACTATATGCCTCTGGCTTACAACAGCACAAGCCACACATTGGTGTTGCCCGATCCCGCTGTTAGCGAAGCGGTTCGCCAGCTCTTTGACAACCAAATACATCCGCGGTCGGCTCTCAGCTTTCGGCTATTTGCCGCGGCTCTCAGCCAGACGACGCTCCCGCTGCGCGCCGAGTCAAAACTGCCGCGCCTCCGACCTCCTGCTCCTGCGCAAAATCCCAAGGGAAAGTTTTGCGCACTTGGTCAAACCTTGTAAAACATCGAGCAAGCCGCACACGGTGCTGCCTCGAGTCCTCCACTCTCCAGCGAGCGACCCCAGGCAGAGCGCTCGTGTGATTTCGGCTCCACTAGAGCTAACCCGCGCTCGTGCGTAGGTGCTCCTCGCAGCGTTGCAAGACGGCGACCAGGTCGAGGCCTTGTTCTCGGCAGGCAGTTTGTAGCGACTTGCCACCACACGTGTATTCGATGCCAAGCGCCTGAAACACGTCGAGGAGTTGAGGAGAATCGATCAGTAGTTCGGGGACGCTGCTCTCCGGATCGATGTTGTGCATGTCTTTCCTATTGGGGCACGAGTCACGATTCGTCAATGTGAAGGCCAGCCTTCTTGATTCCTCGCGGCCAAAGGCGGTCGACTAGAACGCGGTAGCCACAATCTTGCTGGCCAATTTCATACGCGCGGACGAGGGTGATTTTAGGCAATCGCTTGACCATTCGTCGTTCCTCGCAAGGGAAGTGGGGTTTCAGGTAGGCCAGTCAGCACGAAATCTCGTTGATAGCCTAAATGGGATATTCCGCAGCGAGCAGCCCCTCTTCTTGTAGCGACGCCCAGAAGGCGTCGGGGATAGCTCGCTGCGTATAGTGTACATTCTCTGCCACGCGATCGGGATGCGAGGTCGTGAGCAATAAGGCAGCGACGCCTGGTCCCGAAAGGGCGAATTGAATGCAGGCATGTGCTGGCGCAACGCCGTGGCCATGGCATAGGGCCGCAAACGAGGTGCGCCAGGCAAGAAGTGAGCGATCTGCGGGCTTGTCTGCAGAGACAATTTGGCCGTCCAGGCGATTGCCACCAAGAAGAAAGCCACGCTCGAATATCCCCCGAGCGATGATCGTCTTATTCCCGTCACGAAGCTCCGACATCAAAGCCAATGTGCCCGGTGAGTGACGCAGCAACGAAAAACCATTTGTCAGCACAACCCAGTCGATTGCACTCGCTAATGATTGCAAGTTGTTTAAATCTGAAGTGGTAACACCGATGCCGATTACATCGCCCGTGCGCTTGATCTCGTTGGCGGACTTCAGTGCATTGCCATTCGTGTTTTCTAGCGAGAGTAGCGTTGGTCGATAAGGGGCGCCCAGCAGTCGACAACTTTCTTCCCAGTTGCTCACAGGCCGATTGGAGTCGATCGTAAGATGGATGACGATTTCGCGAGGATCCACCTCCAGGCGGCGCAAAAGTCGCCCGAGCAGCTCCAAAGCCAGGCCGTCCTCGTTTCGATAGTCGACATTTACAAACGCGGGGACCGTGGTAGACCGCAACCATTCGCCGCAAAGCTCCAGCTTGCGCTGCTCGGGAATGGCTTGCGGTATGTTTCCCAGCGGCGCCGCTCCAAAGAGGATCGGCGGCAATCGCAGCCCGGTTTCTCCTAGTGAGTGGTATTGGTCAGTAGGGATTTCCATCGGAGGTAGTTGCTTTCGCGGTACGACCTGAAGGATTCTGGTCGAGTTCAGAAGTGGAGTTGTATTGTATCCCTTGCAGCCTTTGCTTTCAGGATTGAATCCTGGAATAGAAAATAGGCATAATGCGATCATCATGCGGTTTGTTGAATTTATCTGGAAGAATCTGTGTGAGCGTGCGGCGCGTTCGATGTTGACTATCTTAGGCATCGCGATTGCTGTCGCTGCGATCGCGACTTTGTGGCACACGGCTTGGGGATACGCCCGCTCGGCGAACAACTATTACGCTGCTCGGGGCGTCGATATCGTAGTAGTCCGCGCCGGCATTTCGAACCGGTTGACCAGCCGGTTGAATGCAGATTTGGCAGAGCGCCTTGCGAGTTTGCCGCATGTTGCTCGCGTTGATGGCGTGCTGACCGAGATGGTATCGCTTGGAGAAACGGAATTAATAGGAATCCCGCTACGCGGATATGCACCAGGTAATCCGGCGATCGAGCGGTTTCAAATCAGCGAAGGGCGAACGCTGGCCGCCGATGATCGAAATACTGTTCTGGTGGGCAATGCCCTGGCTCAAACTTTGGGCAAGCGAGCCGGTGAAAAAATCGAGATTGAGGGCAAGCCGTTCAAAATCGTTGGAGTGTATCTGGCCGAGAACCCTTTTGATGCGAATTGTCTCGTAGCGCCGCTTGCCGACGTGCAAGCCCTGATGGAGCGTTCCGGCGTTGTGTCGGAGTTTCAGGTTCGCGTAGCGCCGAGCGTGAATAGCGATACGGAACTCGACAAGGCTTGTCGAACGATTGAATCGCTAGCAGACGATAAGCAGGTTGCACTCGGGTTGAAAGCTCAACCGACACATCGGTTCATCGACACCGCTACCGAGTCAAGGCTTGGCGGGGCAATGGCTTGGGGCACGACGGTGCTAGTGGTGGTGCTCTCGCTCTTGGCCATGCTGAATACGATGCTGATGTCGGTCGTCGAGCGAACGAAGGAAATTGGTATTTTGCGAGCGATTGGCTGGAGGAAAACGCGGATCATCCGTTTGATTTTGGGCGAAAGCTTTGCGCTCAGCCTTGGCGGCGCGATTTTGGGAGCAGTGGTCGCCTGGTTGTTGGTTCAAAGCTTGTCGCACTGGCAACGGACCAGCCTGTTTGTGCCGTCGGGGTTGTCGTGGTCGGCGCTCTGTTTAGGAGTGGGGGCGGCGATTTGCACAGGGGTTGCTGGCGCGGTTTATCCGGCGCTGTATGCGGCGAGCGTACTGCCCGTGGAGTCGTTGCGACATGAGTAGTGAGTTAAAATCCTCGGGCAGCGCCACATGAACATGGCTAAGATCGCAGTGACGAATCTCTGGCGGCGCCCGGTGCGCAGCGCGCTGACGGTCTGTGGCCTGGCATTGGCGGTGGCGACGGTCGTGGCACTCGTTGGGGTGGCGGAGTCGCTGGAAACATCGTTTCTTGATCTATATGTTCGTCGTGGCGGTGATCTGGTCGTGCAGCGTCGTGGCGGCGCAGTCCAGCTCATGAAAGGCATTAAGATGGAAATGGGCGATCGGATTCGCCAGCTTCCCGGAGTCCGCGAGGTCATCGGCACGTTGGTCGACATGGTCGCGTTCGAAGACCAGGATTTGTTCATGGTCCTGGTCAACGGTTGGGAGCCCGATTGCCCTGTGCTGGACCGAGTGAATACTCTTTCGGGTCGGCGGTTGCGAGCCGGTGATGGCCGGGCCGTGATGCTCGGACGCATTCTGGCCGCGAATCTTGGCAAGAAGGCTGGCGACCATTTGCAACTTTATGGACAGGATTTCGAAGTCGTCGGCATCTTCGAGAGCTTCAGCGTTTATGAAAATGGCGCAGTATTCATGCTGGTGGACGAGCTGCAGCGGCAGATGGATCGGCCGGGGGAGATGTCTGGCTTCATGATTCAGGCAGTCGACAAAAGCCCGGCCGCAGTGGCCGATTTGCGGAAGCGCGTCGAGACGCTCGATCCGGAGATTGCCGCGACTCCTTGCGCCGAGTTTGTCGGCGGGCTCACGCAGATGAAAATCACCCGCACGATGTCGTGGTTTACATCGCTGTTTGCGATCGTGATCGGAGCGGTGGGCGTGATGAACACGATGATCATGGCGGTTCTCGAGCGACGAGGGGAGATCGCGTCGTTGCGGGCAATGGGGTGGCGGAAGGGGCGCGTGGCGTGGCTGATTATCTGTGAGTCGCTGATCGTATCGATTGTGGGCGCGGCGATCGGAGTCGCGCTGGGAATCGGGGCGACGATGCTGCTGACGCATTGGAGGCGAACGGCCGGCTTAGTACAGGGCAATCTCTCGCTTACCGCGATTGCCGAGGGAGTAGCCGTCGCGGTTGTGATTGCCCTGATTGGAGCAGTGATCCCCGCATTGCGCTCGTCTCGGCTGCCGATTGCCCAAACCCTACGTGCAAATTGAAGGCTGGTTGGGAATTCATGGGTGCCACCTTACGCTGTTAACTCTTTGCGATAGCCACGAAAAACACGAAAAGACACAAAGATGTTGTTGCCTTTTCGTGTTTTTCGTGGCTCCTCAATCTGGTTATCAGCGGACGGTCGATCTTAGACAGTCTCACGCAGAGGCGCAGAGGGCGCGGAGCAAGAAACAATTTGGGAACACTAATCCGCACTAATCTTTGCTCATGAAAGAGGGGATCAGCAATCATTATCATTAGCGGAGATTAGCGTTCCTTCCGCTTCTCTGCGCCTCTGCGTGAGATTGCTCTGACTCCTGGCTTCGGCCGACAGCTACGCGAGTTCCTTAACCCTTTTCCAATACTAGTCAACCGCAGATGGACGCAGAGAGAAGACGAGTGAAGACCATCATGCGCTTACCATCGATTGGAAACAATCTGCGTTTATCCGCGTTCATCTGCGGTTTCTTTTTGAAAAGGGTTAACGGCGTAGCGTGCCACCCAAGGATTGTCCAAACGCTTAGAAATTAGTTGAAATTTGATCTTTGCAGCGCGAGGGGGAAATAGGGGGATAGGCGTAATGACTTCGTCTGCACGTAAAAACCCTTCGCCCGGCCGGGCGTAGAGGTTATATTAGACGGATTGTGCAGACCTTTCCCCTTATCGGTATTCAAGCGGAGACCGTTATGTCTGAGAGCAACAACCAACCGAACGAAGGAACCTCGCGCCGCACGTTTTTGAAGACGACTTCTGCGCTAATGGGGGGGGCGGTGCTGGGCGCCAACGCGACCATTGCCCGGTCGGCGCATATCAACGGCAGCGACGAAATCAAGGTCGCTCTGATCGGCTGTGGCGGCCGTGGTACGGGAGCGGCGACACAGGCTCTGGCGACCAAAGGGAAGATCACGCTGTGGGCGGCGGCCGATGCTTTCGAGAGCAACTTGAAGGCGGGGCTCAACTCGATCAGCAACCAGGTCGAACGTGGCAAAAAGAGCGGCGAAGAGCTGTTCAACGATTCATCCGTGAATGTGACGCCGGAGCGGCAGTTTGTTGGCTTGGATGCCTATCAGAAAGCGATCGATAGCGGGGCCGACGTTGTGATTCTGGCCACTCCACCAGGCTTTCGGCCGATCCACTTCGAGGCGGCGGTGAAGGCCGGCAAGCATATTTTCGCCGAGAAGCCGATCGCCGTGGACGGCCCGGGCGTGCGTCGGTTCATGGAGGCCAACGAGGCGGCGAAGAAGAAAGACCTGATGGTTGCCATCGGGTTGCAGCGGCGTCACGATCCGCGGTATATCGAAACCGTCAAGCGGGTGCAGGATGGCGAACTGGGCGATGTCTTGTTTACACGTGTTTATTGGAACAGCGGCGGTCTGTGGGTTCGCACGCACGCCGATTTCGCCGCCGCCCATGGCCACAAGCCGACCGAGATGGAGTACCAAGTAAACAACTGGTATTACTTCCCATGGCTCTGCGGCGATCACATCGTGGAGCAGCACATCCACAATCTGGACGTGGGTAACTGGCTGCGGGGCGACAAGCACCCGGTCGAGGCCCAGGGGATGGGGGGCCGGCAGGTGCGCACCGGCAAGGAGTATGGCCAGATTTTTGACCACCACTTCGTCGAATACACTTACGACGACGGCACGAAGATGTACAGCCAATGCCGCCACCAGGACGGCACGGTCGGCGAGTGCCGCGAGCATGCCCATGGCACTAAGGGCACGCTCGATATCGACGACGGCGCGATCGGCGGCCAGATCACGCTGGCCGACGGCGAGAAGTGGCGCTCGAAGGGCAAGAAGGTGGACAACCACCACCAGGAGCACCACGATCTGTTCGCCGCTCTTCGCGATGGCCGCACCTACAACGAAGGCGACTACGGAGCTCAGTCGACGATGACGGCCATCCTCGGCCGGATGGCGACCTATTCGGGCAAGATCGTGAAATGGGACGAGGCCCTCAAGATGGGCATCGACCTGTCGCCCGCATCGTACGATTTCGCGGCCACGCCGCCGGTGCTGCCGGATCAGGATGGTTTTTATCCCATCCCGATTCCAGGCAAAACCGAAGTTCTGAAGAGTTAATTTGGAGCAGGTGAACGACGGCGTCCTCGCGCCTATAATTCGAGGATGCCGTCGTCGCTGTTTCATCCTGTCATCGCTGCTTGGTTTGCCGAGCGTTTCGGCGCTCCAACGGCGGCTCAAGAGCAAAGCTGGCCCGCGATCGTTCGGCGCGGTCACACTCTGGTGGCCGCGCCGACTGGTTCAGGCAAAACGCTAGCCGCGTTTTTGGCGTCAATCGATAGCCTGTTTCGACAGGCTGTCGAGAATAAGTTGCCGGATGAAACGCAGGTCGTTTACGTTTCGCCGCTCAAAGCGCTCAGTAACGACATCCATCGTAACCTACAGCAGCCGCTGGAGGAGATCCGCGCAACGGCATTAGCGGCGGGGCTTGCCCCGCAACCGATTCGCGTAGCGGTGCGAACAGGCGACACGCCGCAAAGCGAGCGCCAGGCGATGGTTCGCAAAGCGCCTCATATTCTGGTGACCACGCCGGAGTCGCTCTATCTAGTGCTGACGAGCTCCAAGGCTCGCGAAATACTTCGCAATGTGCGAACCGTTATTGTCGATGAAATCCACGCACTGGCTCGCGATAAGCGAGGATCGCATCTGTCCCTCTCGCTGGCACGACTCGACGAACTGTGCAGCACTCGGCCTGTTCGTATCGGGCTTTCGGCAACGCAAAAACCGATCGACGAAGTCGCGAGGTTTCTCGTCGGAACCGATCATGTCGGAGGCGACGGCGCGCCGCGTTGCCAAATCATCGATACCGGGCACGTGCGCGAGTTGGACCTCGCCGTGGAAGTGCCGCCGAGCGAATTGTCGGCCGTGTGCTCGGTCGAAACGTGGCAAGAGATTTACGCGCGGCTTAGCGAGTTGATCCTCCAGCACCGCAGCACGTTGGTGTTCGTCAACACACGCCGACTGGCGGAACGAGTGACACATTACTTGGAAGAGCAGCTTGGCGTAGGGCAAGTGGCAAGCCATCACGGCAGCCTGTCGCGCGAGACCCGCTTGCGGGCAGAAGAGCAACTCAAGAACGGACAACTAAAGGCGATCGTCGCGACCGCTTCGCTGGAGCTAGGCATCGACATCGGCTACATCGACTTGGTATGCCAGATCGGTTCGCCGCGATCGATTGCGACATTTTTGCAACGGGTAGGGCGGGCCGGCCATGCGCTCGGGCGCGTGCCCAAGGGTCGCCTGTTCGCGCTCACCCGCGATGAGCTTCTCGAATCGTTGGCGCTTGTGCGAGCGGTGCGTCGCGGTCGGCTCGATCGGATTCAAATGCCGATCGCGCCCCTCGACATTCTGGCCCAGCAAATCGTGGCGACGGTCGCTTGCGACGACTACGAGGAAGATGATCTCTTTGCGATGTGCCGCCGAGCCTGGCCGTATCGCGACCTTTCTCGGAGCGACTTCGATGAAGTCGTGGCGATGCTCAGCGAGGGAATCGCGCCGGGCAATCGGACGGGCGCCTATTTGCATCGCGATCGCATCCACCATCGTTTGCGAGCCCGCCGCTCCGCTCGGATTTCCGCCCTCACATCCGGCGGGGCGATTCCTGAAATGGCCGATTACCGAGTGGTGACCGAGGGCGAGCGGACGTTCGTCGGCACGCTGAACGAAGATTTCGCGATCGAGAGCCAGACCGGCAACATCTTTCAGCTTGGCAATACATCCTGGCAAATCGTGTATGTACGCGGCGGCGAGGTGACGGTGCATGACGCGCACGGCGCGCCGGCGACGGTGCCATTTTGGTTAGGCGAAGCGCCCGGTCGGACGGCTGAGCTGTCGGCTGAGCTGTCGGATTTGCGTGAGGAGATCGGGCGTGTGTGTGGCGGGGTGGAGGTCAGCGAAACCTCCCCCGGCCCCTCCCTACAAGAGAGGGGAGTTGCGTGGCTGCGTCGCGAGACTGGGGCGAGTGAATGGGCAGCGGCGCAAGCCGTCAACTATGTCACCGCGCAGGCTGCAGCAATAGGCGTCATCCCGTCGCAACGCAAAGTGGTATTCGAGCGATTTTTTGACGAGTCGGGCGGGATGCAACTCGTGATTCACGCGCCGTTCGGCGCTCGGATCAATCGCGCCTGGGGGCTTGCGCTGCGCAAGTGTTTTTGCCGCACGTTTGATTTCGAATTACAGGCAGTGGCCGACGACAACGGCATCGTGCTATCGATCGGGCCGCAGCAGAGTTTTCCCTTGGAGCAAATGTTCGGGCTGCTCGACACGACCATCGCGCGCGACGTGCTCATTCAGGCTCTGTTGGCCGTGCCGATGTTCCTGGTTCGTTGGCGATGGAACGTGACGCGGGCGCTGGCGGTGCTGAGAATGCGGGCGGGCAAGAAGGTGCCGCCCCATTTGCAGCGGTTTCGGGCCGATGATTTGCTGACGTCCGTCTTCCCGTCGCAAACGCAGTGCTTCGAGCATCGCACGGGCGACCTCGTGCCGCCGGATCATCCGCTGGTGCGGCAGTCGATTCACGACTGCTTGAATGAGGTGATGGACTTCCCGGCCTGGATGAATGTATTGCAGGACATCGAGGCGGGGCGAATCGAGCTGGTGGCGCGCGACACACGCGAGCCGTCGCCGTTCAGCCATCAGTTGATCAACGCCAATGCCTACGCATTTCTCGATGACGCGCCGCTGGAGGAGCGACGTGCGCGGGCCGTGGCCGTGCGACGGACGTTTGGGCCGAGCGACGTGCGCGATCTGGGCCGGCTCGATCCAGAGGCGATCGCGCTCGTGCGAGCCGAAGCCTGGCCGATGGTGCGCGATGCTGAGGAATTGCACGATACGTTGCTTTCGGTGGGGGCGATGCCCGAGAATGAGTGCCGAGAGTGGCGTGAGTATTTTGACGAGTTGGCCCAAGCGGGAAGAGTGGTGCGGCGCGAAGTGTGCGGCGGGCCGGTGCTGTGGATTGCCGTCGAGCAATGGCCGGCCGTGAATGCCGCGGTTTCGCTGCTGGATTCCACGGCACCTTCATCGTTACCTGAGTCGTTGCGAGTTGAAGTCACTGTCGACGAAGCACGAATGCTGCTGGTGCGCGGCCAGTTGGAGATCAGCGGGCCGACCACCGCCGAGCGGATTGCGACCGGCCTGGGCATGAAGCAAAACGACGTTCAGATCGCCCTTGAGCAACTCGAACTAAGCGGCGTCGTACTGCGAGGCCGGTTTACGGAAGTAGGCCCGCCGAGCCGAGGCGGGCCTTCGTTTAATGCCGAGTCAAACGCAGGTGCCGCTCGGCTCGCGGCACCTACTGAGGTCGAGTGGTGCGAGCGGCGGCTTCTGGCGCGGATTCACCGGCTGACGATGGACGGCTTGCGGCGACAGGTCGCGCCGGTCGATGCGGAAGCATTCCTGCGGTTCTTGCTGTCGCATCATGAAATCACCGGCAATTCGCGGGCGAAGGGCAGCGGTGGGTTGCAGCGGGCGCTATCCCAATTGGAAGGGTTCGAGGCGGCCGCGGGAGCGTGGGAGCACGACCTGCTACCAGCGCGAATGGACTACGACAGCCAATGGCTGGATCAATTGTTTGCCCAGGGAGAAATCGTCTGGGGCCGGTTGCAGCCTCCGCAATTGGCTGAAGATAGTCGCGGCCAGGTGTTGACCCGCGTGTCGCCGATTTCGCTATCGCGGCGGGCCGATCTGAGCTGGCTTTTGCCTCCGGGGCGAGAAGCGTCCGCCGGCTTAGCCCGGTGGGATGCCCAGTCGGCTATGGAGGCGCTGGTAAACCACGGGGCGTTGTTCTTTGACGATCTGCTGGCGGCCACAGGGCTGCTGTCCTCGCAATTGGAAGAGGCGCTGCGAGAGTTGGCGGCGCTTGGGCTGGTGACGTCGGATGGCTTTGCTGCGGTGAGAAGTGTAAACACGAAGTCGCGTCAGGGGACGAGGCGCCGGCGGGCGCCCACGAAGAAGCGGAAAACCGCGTACTCGCAGGGAGGCCGCTGGTCGCGGTTTCCGCCGTTTGTTCAGCCGCTCGCCGCCGAGGAAAGGGCCGAGCGATGGGCCTGGCTGCTGCTCCGGCGGTATGGCGTCATGTTTCGCGACCTCTTGACGCGGGAATCGGTCGCTCCTGCCTGGCGAGATTTATTGCCCGTGTATCGGCGATTGGAAATGCGTGGAGAGATTCGCGGCGGACGTTTCGTCAGCGGCGTGGGAGGCGAGCAGTTTGCGCTGCCCGAGGCGGTGGAGCAACTGCGCAAGCACCGCGACGAGCCGGCGACGGAGGCGTGGTGCGTGATTTCGGCCGTCGATCCGCTCAACCTTGCGGGGATTGTGACCCGGGGCGCGCGGGTGCCGGCGGTGCGCGGTAGTCGTATTGTGTTGTGTAATGGCACGCCGATCGCGGCACGCGAAGCGCAGGGCGTTCGCTGGCTGGCTGACGTAAATGAGGCGATACGTCAGAGGGCGGAGCGATTATTGACGGCGCCGGGTGCGATACAGAATACGGCCGGCAATGGTCACGGCAGCGTTGTTGGAGAGACCGAGCTAGCGCGTGACGGTGGCGCGAACATAATTCGCCACGATTTTTCTGAAAGAGCGGCTTCGGTTGAAGATGCCGTTACGGGCTGGTGAGATTGAGCGTGGGGGTGTTGACCTCGCCAGCTTTGACCTCGATTGTTAGCTCGGAGGTTGCAGGATTGGTGTAGCGCTCAGGTACAAGTGACTTGCCTTTATTTGTCTCGGGGCCGCTTGCCTTGGAGTTTTCGTACGCGACTATACCGACTTGGTGTGTTCCAACAAGTGCGCCGTCGTTTTCGGCGAATGTGCTTAATAGAAATTCGCCGTTGGCAATAGTTCCCTTTGCTCCCTTTCCACCCTGTGGAATAGTAATAACGAACCCTGATGCCAAAGGTTGCCCATCAAGTTCGACTTTACCTCGAACAGCAGCGACGGGCGACGACTGGGGTTTACAACCGCCACAGGTAACAGCGAAAGCAATTAAAAATGATATGCTTAAGACGCGTGGGCTCGAACAGAACGAATGGGTGTTCATTTATGAGAAGCTTGCCTTCTAAATATTGATAGTTAAAACTGGGAGTCAAAAACCTCATTCGACTTTCGACTTGCCATAGATTTCAAGATATCGAGCGAGATTTCGTCGCGAATAAACTGTACGGATCCATCGCACATTGCGAAGAAGCATCCACCTGAATGCAGACTTCCGAAGCTCATGTCGTTGTTTTCGTAAGGGCAGGGCCTATATGGCCTGTCGCTCTCTCCACGACACGCCGTATTGAGCGGGTGGAAGATATTCTTTGCTGAATAGACAAATGTATCGAGGGCTTTTTTAGATCCACCGCCAGACACCCAAACTCGCTGTGGTCCGCTATCCCACGAAATCTCACCGAGCAAGAAGGTATGTGTTGAGCCATCGGTTATATCTTTAAGTTTCACTTTGCTGGTGGGAAACATCGTGCCGTTATTGGCCTCACCGCCTGCCGATGCGCAACCATACATCGTATATGTTTTCGCTGGCCAAGGGGTCGCCGCAAAAAGTGGGCAAGCGTGTTTGGCACCCATGATGCCCTGATAATGAGACATCAAATTGGTCTTGTCTTCCTTATCAGCAGAACCAGGTTGCGCAGTAAATGTAACCTGAACATCAGGCTGACTGGGGCAGCGGAAGTCGGTTAATGCTGTGTTCAGCCCAAACGTATAATTGGGTTCATCGGCCCAATGGGTTTTAATCGACAATTTGTTTTGACCCAACATTGTCCCCAATTCCATGTACTCCAAAATATAAGGTATCCAACTCAACTGCGTGTACTCGCCAGCAATTGCAGCCCCTGTAGTGGCATTCGTATTAGGCTGATCAGACAGCGCGGCGGGAAAAGCCTTCTTGGCATCGTGATACTCAATTAGCGCAAGACTAATCTGCTTTACGCGATTCATGCATTGCGTCCGACGAGCAGCTTCTCGCGCAGCTTGGATCGCCGGCAATAAGAGTGCAACCAGGATGCCGATGATGGCGATGACGACCAGTAACTCGACGAGCGTGAACGCTCGTTTTGACGCCTGTTTGCGAAACATAAGATAAGGCTCCTTCAGACTCTGTCTCTGTCCATTCTGAATTATCGCCGGCAATCGCGCAGTATCAAAAAAGAACGTTAGCAGGCGGATGATTTTTGCGATTAAAGTTTGTTGCGGAGGCGGGGCTCACTTTGTCGTGCTCAGTACGGTCAATCCTGTCTTTTTTGGGCGAAACGTATTCCAAGGCACCCTCACCCCAGCCCTCTCCCGGAGGGAGAGGGAGTATCTTATTTGCGGTGTCGACCAAGGGCCACGAGTGACCCTAAGCATCCGGCCAGTAAAATCGTCGCAGGCTCGGGTATCGCCGCGGCTTCGAGGCCGCTGACGCTGCCGTTGCCTGGATTCGTAGTCGCGCCCAAACGCGACCGCCAGAAGTCGTAATCGGATGCCTGGTTGCCGGGGGTGAAGTCGTTTGCGAGCAACCCACCTTTTCGCCAGACTACGTAATCGGCAGCGTCGACAACCCCGTTGTCGTTGTAGTCGCCGGGCACTCCGACGGGCACAACCGTGACGGTGCCAGCGCCGGCGAAATATTCGTCTGGATTGGCCAGCCCCGGGTTGGCCGCGCCGCTGGCGGTGCTGCCGTAAACGCCGGGGCCCAGGACCGTGCCGCCTACGCCACTAAGGCCGCCGACCATCAAACCGCCAATGTTATCGTTGTAACCGGCGGGAAGGGTTATATAACCTCGATCGGCAACGCTTTCGAGCCCGCCGCCGGTGAGATAGAGATAGGCGCTGTCGGCGATGGCGTTGGTGATTCCGCTTTCGATCACCAGCTTGCCGCTGGAAGCACCGTCGGGGTTTGGGTCAAAGGAGGGCGCCGTGCCGTCGACAAACACGTTTCCGGTTCCGAGGTTGGCGTCGGGACTAATAACACCTCCGCCGAGGTCAAGGCCCACGGTAAGCGTACCCTGTTCGACGGTAGTGCCGCCGGAATAAGTGTTGGCTACGGCAAAATAGAGAAAACCTTCGCGGGAGATAAGGCCGGGCTTTTGGTTGGCAATCAACCGACCGGGGCCACTCACCTCATTTTCCAAATAGAGCTTGCCGGGCACAGCCGAGTTATTGCTCACGACGTTGATCGACGCGGCCGAGCCTAAAACGATTTTGTTTTGGATGCCTTGCGTTATTCCAGAGGGGGTGCGAAACGCGCCAGGAAAATACCCGATGGGCGATGCTGGGCCGAGGCCAAAACCATTGAGAACGAGAGGCACATCGGGAGTCTGGCCCCACAAGAAATCAGCCGCGCCTTCGGGAGCGAATTGCCCGCCGGGATTGATGGTGACAGAGGAGGTTTTGGTGATGAGGAGGGCGGCGGCAGGATTGGTGCGAAAGCGGCCGTCATTGATGACCGTTGGCCCCTCATAAGCTTTTTCGCCGGCATCGGCGAACGAGAGAAAACCACCACCATTTTTTGTGATGCCGCCAGGACCGGAGATTACGCCTCTCTGGAACCCAAACACGCCCGCCGCAGAACTGGTCCCGCCCCTCGGAACGTCGATGACCAGATCTGAATTCAATTTCACGTCGCCGCGAATAATATTCGATTGGGCAGTGCCGCCATTTGTGCCGGTGATATTGATCGTGGCTGGACCGGTGCCCCCGGAATCGAACGTGAGCGAAGGCGACGTCTGATCCACGACGCTCCAGATATTCGTAAAGGTCGAGTTGTTGGTGATGTTCAGCGTGCCGATGGTTATATCCTGGCCGTAGGTATACGCGCGATTGGCGGTTCCGGTATCGAAGTTCGCAACCGCGCCTGGTCCATTGGGCACGGTGGCCGGGGTCCAGTTGCCAGGAACGCTCCAATCTCCGCCGACACTAGTACTGGCCCAGGTTTCCGCACGGGTCGTGGTTGAACTGCACGTTACCAGTGCCGCGATCATTGCGGAGAGTAGCGAAAAGCGTTTCATGGCCAACCTTTCAGAATCCTTGCTGCGTTTATCGACGGTATTGTTCTCTAACCCACTTGTTGCCGAAAAATCGCGGTGAATCTGATTCACCGGAATCGTAGCCGGATTCGCAGGAGTCCAGCTACGATTGTTTCGCTTGGATGCCCGCTGCTAGCTCTCTCGCCCGATCCTTCCTCGCCGGAACGCGGCGGCACATGCCAAGAGGAGGCTGCCTAGCACCAGCGTCGATGGCTCGGGGATGGAGGCGAGCTCTGAGGCGCCCGAACCGGCTGCGTGGAATTTCACCTGCAACGACGTGGCCGTGATGATTTTTTCGATCGTGAAGCCGGTCGTGCTGAGGAAAGGATCGACCAAATTGATGTTGATGTCGCCGGAGACGCTGCCGACAGTCGAGCTCGACTGGCCGAGATTCTTGAGCCAAACAATATAGTCGGCAGAATCAACGACGCCGTTGTTATTGCCGTCGGCGACCAGGGCACCGGTCGTGTTGCCGAAGGTGTTCCGCCAAGTGGTGTAATCTTCTGGTCCGACGGTGCCACTGCCATCGTAATCGCCCTGCACCGGCTTGGGCACGATCGAGATGAGCGTAAAGGTGTCGCCATCGGTTGGGAAGTAAGCGTCCAGTTCAGTGCCTGCGCCCGTTTGTGTGCTGACGGGGTTAATCAATAGATCGAGCGTTGCACCGCCGAGCGCGACATTGCCCGTGGCAGTGATCGAGTCGAATTGATTGGCTTCGATGCCGTTGATCTGCATCCGGAGCGTAGCGCCGCTGGTCATGGTCAAATTACCAGAGCGGCCATTGGAACTCGTGATGTTCAGCCGAGCGACATGATTTCCGACGCCGGCGGTCGGCGAGGTTTGATAGAAGGGGGACCCGGCAACCGGGCCTTGTTCGAAGCCGACCTCGAGCGTGCCGCCGCTGTTGACCGTGACTTCGCCGACGTTGAGAAATTTCGCTGGGTCAGGATATTTGACCTGGAAGCCGAACTCGACGCGTGCCTTATCGTTGATGACAACCCCGGCGCGGCGCAAATTTTGCCGCAATTCGCCGTTGATGTAATTGTTGAAGGTCAAAGTGCCGGAGTATGCAGAGTTGGGGACGGCGCCAGTCGGCTCGCCGGTTGTTCCCACTTCGAATTCGTTAAGAGTGACCGTGCCGGTGGCATTGGTGTAGTCGGCGGCAGTACCATTGACAATGACGTTACCGCTACCCTGCAGGCTGGTCGTTTGCCAGCGGCGCTCGTCGGACTGGGTAGAGTTATTCGGGAAGCCGGTCGTTTCATTGACGGTAACCTGGGCATTGGCGATCAGCGTACCGCCTTGAAGCCGAGAGCCAGCGGTGAGGTGGTCAATCGAGCCGGGTTGGTTGAACGTTAGGTTGCCGACATCGGCGTTGAGATAGGCCACTCTATTCTGGCCGGTCGAATTCATGACGAGCCGTGGGATGGACTCGGAGCCGTCGACTTTTACCACGTCGCCCGTGCCCTCGAAGGTGACCGTTCCGGTCATTCCAGCCGCCTGGGGTATGGAAACGCTCGTGCCGGGCGCGCTGTTGATAGTGATGTTGCCGGTGCCCGTGATTTTCATGTTTAAGCACAGATCGCAAGTGGGCGAGGCCGGGCCAGGATCAATCGTGAAGGTGGTGTCGTTGTTGAGTACGAGGTTGCCGCGGGCGTTGGGGTCGCCGATCGAGACGTCGCCCGTGGCGGAAACCGTAAGGGCGCCACCGGCGGAGATAGTCATATTGGGAATGGTGACGCCATTGCCGGCGGGCCCGATATTGATTGTGCTGCCGGGCTGGGCTTCGATAAGCGAGGCAGTGGGCATGGCGGCGTCAATAGTTACCGTGTGGCCCGAAAGCACGTGATAAATAAATCCAGCAGCAGGTGGATCGCCGCCGACCCAAGTCGAGCCGGAGGAGGAGTTGCCGCTAGTGGCGGAGTTGATGTCGGGAGGGGGGCCGGTGGAGGGAGCCATAAAGACGAGGTTGTCAATCGCAAGACCGTCGTCGGTAAGATCGGGAAGCTGTGCATTGGACCAACGGAGCCACAGGTCGGTGCCTGGGTCCCATGTGAGGCCAAAGACGTTGGCGCTTAAGGAGACCTTTCCGGCAGTATTGCCGTCGACGATCGCGCCTGCAGTCGAGGAAAAAACGGGGGCGGTGAAATTTAATTGAGGCACGCTCGTGAAGATGCCGCTGGTCGCCCAAGTACTTGCGTCGGCCGTGGTACTGTAGCCAAAGAGCAGGCTTTGCGGGCCGGTGGATGGGCCATCTCGCCACTGTTCGCCGTCGAAGGAAAGCGTGAAGCTGTTGATTGTCGAGCCGGTGTCATTGGTAAGTCGCAAGCCGATGTACGCGTTGGCGCCGTTTCCGGCCAAGGTTGCCGAGTTGACAAGGCCTAGCGCCTTTTCCGGGTTGTTCGATGGGGTCAGGGGGCCGCCGCCATCGGGATCGTTGGCGAAACCGTAAAAGGCGCCAGTCGTGCTGTTGCCATTGTT
>CAZJWY010000038.1:0-1540 GCA_964549545.1 uncultured Planctomycetaceae bacterium
CAGACGACCATGCGAGCTGCTTGAACTGGAAAGGGTTAACGGCGTTGGGTGCTACTCGCTAACGAGCCGGGACGGCTCGGCTATATATGATTCCGCGATTGTCAGGCAGAGCCTGACCTACAATAAAAAACGCCGAGTGTTGTCGGGTTGCACCACGACAATCGCTCGGCGTTCTGCGCTAGTATTTCGTTTTGGTTCGCGCAGCCATCAGGCATGCGCGCCCGCCATCCAGGTTTCGCTTTCGCGAAACGGATGTGATTTACGAAACCATGTCCTTCAACTTCTTGAGCGGACGAATCTTGACAACATTGCGGGCCGGCTTGGCCTTGAAGACTGTCTCTTCCTTCGTGAAGGGGTTGATACCCTTACGTTCTTTGGTCGCTGGCTTGTGCTGCACGACGATCTTGCAGAGACCTGGGATCGCAAAGGTCTTCGAACCGCTGCGGCCGACGGCCTTCTTGATCTGATCGTTGAGCGCCTCGAACACGTTGCTGATGTCGCGCTTGGTAAGGCCGGTCGTCTCCGCAATGCTTGCGAAGATCTCGGTCTTAGACGGTGGTTTGGTGGCCTTCGCCATTTTGCTGAATCCTCCAGACATTTAAGGTGCAAAAAAGGGATCGTGAAACCGTACAACGTACTTCCCTGCGTGCGTTGCGAAGGTGCAAATTAATTCGTGCTGGCAGGCCAATACAAGGCGGAAAATGCCGAATTTGCCGAGAAAAATGGCTTTTTTCGCCCGGGGCGGCTCTCCGCCCCATCCTGGCGACCTGTGAATTAGGCCGGTTTTCCCGGTATTTTCGACTCTTCAGGGAGTGATCTTTGCGAACTGCTTGATTAACGCAAAAAATGCTGTAAGATGAAATACTGATTGGGTTTGCGTCAAAGAAGGCAGCTAAAAGGCACGCCCCAAACGGCTCCCGAACCCCTGGTCAGGCGGCCAACCGCCCGTCTCTGACTATAAAGTGGGTTAGGCCTGGTCAGACAAAGCGGAAGAAAATTAAACCTGGAACCAAGAAACCAGGGATTCGAGAGCAACCGAGCCCCCGGAGCCCAACCTATCAATGGCTGCCGAGCGGACAACCTGGTCTTCGATCCGTATGATTCACTGATCATCTGGACGCGAAGGGGATAAGGCGCGAAGGATCGATATGCACCTATTTCATCGAATGGCTTCATGCGGCTGCCTAACAGCGCGCACCGGTCGCTTGCCACGTTTTGCTGCCTTTTTTATTGTGGTCGGGCTCACCCTCGCTCAACACGCTGCTGCTCAGGCTCCCCGTCTGCAAGATCGAAACGCCGCTTCAGGTCAAGACACTGCTTCCGGCGTTTATCTGCCTAGCGATCGCACATTGTCTCGTGCAGTTGCACGTGCCCGCGAACGCCTGGCCGATCGTGAGTACCACGAAGTATTGGCGTTCCTTCAAGGAGTGTTGGCGCGAGATGAAGATTCATTCCTCGAGCGGTTGGGTGAAGACAATCAGCAGCCAGGGCTCAAGGCAACGGCTCGCCAATTGATCGGCGAGCTACCGCCAGAAGGATA
>CAZJWY010000038.1:1550-13601 GCA_964549545.1 uncultured Planctomycetaceae bacterium
ACGATGCGTACGAGTTGCTCCACGGCGCGACCGCCCGCCGTCAACTCGAGGCCGCGATTCAAGCAGGCGATCGTGTTGCGCTAGCCAAGATCGTTCGCCAATTCTTTCACACCTCGGCCGGATACGAAGCAACACTCGTGCTTGCCGAGATGGAAGCCGACCAGAGTCATCGCCAGGTAGCCGCGGAATTGTACCGTGAACTGATCGAATCGCCACGCGCGGTTACCCGGCTCGAGCCGCAACTTTCCGTCGCCGCCGCCCTCAATTTACTAGCGGCTGGTCAGCGCGAGGCCGCAGCCGCGACGATCCACGCGCTCGTTCAATCCAAACCATCGGCCACGCTCACTATTGCCGGAAAGCCCGTAACGCTTCCAGCCGCGAGCGCCGATCCACTTGCCTGGCTAGATGGCTTCGCCGGGGAAATGAAACTCGCCACGGTTGCCGATGCCAACTGGCTCACGCTCCGCGGCGACACGGCTCGCAGTTCCCAAGCTATGGGAGGCCGCCCTCACTTGCGGCCCCGCTGGGAAGCCCGTGTGGCGAGTGACCCAACAGTCGAGTCGTTTCTCTCCGGTCGTGGCGACGACTTCGTTCAGCGAGGCGTGGTTGCCATTCCCGGCGCTCGCCCTATTGCGGTAGGCGAGATGGTCATCATGCGCACGCCTGAAAATGTCGTCGCGCTCGACTGGCAAACCGGCAAGCGCGTCTGGGAATCACGCGACGAGCAAGAGCTGCAACCCGAATTCGCGGTCGATCCCACACTGAACCTCGATCGCGATCAATGGAATTCGCAGGGAAAATCCCTCGAAGAACGCGTATGGGACGATGCCCTTACGACCTCTCTTTCGAGCGATGGCAAGCGCGTGTTCGTGGTTCGCGGCATGCCGATGGCTCGCGACGAAGATGGCGCCGCCAACTGGCAGGGCCAATTCTTAAACCGAAACAACGCGGAAATCACGGGCTCCACCAACCAGCTTGCCGCGTATGACATTGCCACGCAGGGCAAGCTGGCGTGGGAAGTGGACGGCGCTCGTGGCAATAGCAAGCTGTCCGGCGCATTTTTTCTTGGTGCTCCTCTCGCCATCGACAATACGCTGTACGTCATGGCAGAGATCCGCAGCGCACTTTATCTCATCGCCCTCGATCCAACAAACGGCGAAGTCCAATGGCAGCAACAACTGCTCGGTCTTGAGCAGAGCATCTCTCTCGATCCGTCACGCCGGCGCGCCGGCGTGACGCCTTCGTACGCCGGCGGCATTCTCATTTGCCCGACTGCGGCCAGTACCATCGTCGCGATCGACGTCGTAAAACGCGAGTTCGCCTGGGTCTATCGCTACCCGCGCGAAGCGCAACCGGCCGAAATGCGCAACTTCTGGCAACCGCAACAGGCTCAGCCGCAGTTTTTGCGAACCAATAAAGACTGGCTCGATGGGTCTGCCGTAATCGCCGAAGGGCGCGTGCTGATAACTCCTCCCGAGTCGCCGGAGATCTATTGCCTTGATCTTCACACGGGCAAGCTGCTGTGGCATCGTCCGCAGGCCGACTCGCTCTTCATCGGCGGCGTCGATCACGGCAACGTGCTCTTGATCGGCAGCCAATCCGTAATTGCTCGCCGCCTGAGCGACGGTGAGCCCACTTGGAAAAAGGAATCCACACCGCTCCCCTCGGGCGAATTGCCCACCGGACAAGGATATGTGAGCGATGGACATTACTACCTGCCGCTGGCCTCCGGCCAAATCGCCGAAATTGACTTCGAAAGTGGCGAGCTCGCGGCTTTTTCGCCCGCCGGCTCGAATGTCTCGCTGGGCAACCTCATTTACTACCGTGGCAGCATCATTTCGCAATCGCCGCTCGTGGTCGACAAGTTCGAGCAACTAGACGTGCTCCGCAAACGCACCGATGCCGCGCTAGCCCGCAACCCCAACGACGCAGTCGCCATCCGTGAGTTAGCCGAACTGAAGCAAACCGACAATCAGAAGGCCGAAGCTATTCAGCTCCTCAAGCGATCTTACGAGCTCGCGCCCAACGACCTGGTCACTCAAGACATGCTCGTCGAGCTTCTGCTCGAACAATTGGCTACTGATTACGCCACGTTTCACGCAGACGTACCGCTGGTCTCCAAGTTGATCCGCAACCGGGAGCAACAAATCGAGCTGCTTCGGCTGGACGCCGCGGGGCTCGACGACTCCGGCCAGCGTCTGGCGGCGTGGGACGCCTATCTGCGGCTGGCCGACTACACGGCGGAAGAGCCGGCCTATTTCCGCATCAATGATAAGTACGTCGTGCGAAGCGATCGCTGGATAACAGGCCGGCTCGCGGCGATGTGGTCGAAGGCCTTGCCCGATGAGCGCAAATCCCTCGGGGAAAAACTGGCGGCTCGCCATCCGAATGTGAAAGATCCCCGCACAGCGGCTGAGCTTCGACATTATCTGGCCCACTTGGAACCGCTCCCCGGTGCAGATGATGTCCGCCTTGCGCTCGCTACCTACTTGCTTGACCATGATCGCCCACAAGAAGCGGAACTCGAAGCCCTGCAATCACTCGCTTTTGACAATCCGGGCTCTCATCGACTCGCATCCGAGCTCTTAACCAAAGCTGCCTCTAGGAACGACAAGCAGCCTGAGTACTCAACGCCAACCTGGCCACAAGGGCACGTTGACGATCAACTCACGACGTCCACCACTCCACCGCAACCAAACGGCCGCCCCACGGTATTCCCTGGTCAAGGGCAACAGGCATCTTACCGGCAACTACGCATTGAGCAGGACTTTTTACCACAAGCATCGCCCATGCATTGGTTCATTTCCAACGATAGCAGCGAAATTGTTGGCCGCAGCCCCCTTGGCGACGATGTCTCGCGAGTCAGCGAAATGGTGCGACAGAATCGCGACAGCAACTTCGTCCATGCTGCTCGTCTGGGCCATTTGCTTTTCGTCACCATGGGCAATCGAGTGCTGGCCATCGACAACGACGGCGAGATTCTTTGGCCCATTCAATCGGAAGGCCTGGCTCGGGACCCGGCCCGGCCGCGCCTCGGTTTTGCCAATTCGCCGTCGCGCAATACACGCGCTCCCCTCTATCACACATTCGGCCGAAAACGCCTAAACGGCGCCCCAGGCGCCACACTCGGATCGCTCGGCCCTGTGACGCCTCGCGGCGTCGTCTACCAAGACGATGACGCTCTCAAGTGTGTCGATCCACTTACTGGCATCACGCTCTGGTCTCGCACCGATATCCCGTCGGGCTGTGAGCTATTCGGTGACTCGGAACTTGTGTTCGCCGCCGATGTCGGTGGGAAGAACGCTCACGTAATTCGGCTCACTGATGGCGAGCTGTTAGGCAAACGAGAGCGGCCCCAGTCCGAATGGCTCCTCACAGCCGGTCGCAATGTGGTTAATCTGACGCCCGTCCCTGGGCACACGAGCCGCATGCTCCTTACCGTCACCGATGCCTGGGAGCAAAAAAGCCTCTACCAGGTCGAACTAATGAGAGAATCACTCTATGCAATCTGCGAGCCCAATCTGATTGCCACGCTCGAGCTATCTGGCCAATTCCGACTGATTGACGCCATGACAGGTAAACCCCTCATTGATGAAAAACTGGATACCGGCGTCGATCCGAAATCGCTTTATGCGTTGCGATCGGGCGACTCCTTGTATGTTTTCATCTCCAGTCCGCCACAAGCGCCGACGCGCCCGGTCGCCCAATCCTTCGACTATCCAATCGTCAACGGCCTCGTTTACGCGTTTAACATCCAAACCGGCAAGCACCTGTGGCCTGCTCCTGCTCAAGTTCGCAACCGGGGCATATCGCTTACGCAGCCACCTGACTTACCGTTCCTCATATTCGCCGATCGCTCGCCGGTGCGTAGCTCGCCGAACGATGGCAGCACGCAGCTTCGGCTCCTCTGCCTCGACAAGCGCACAGGCGAAACGGTCTATCGCAACGACCGCATCCCCGATAGCGGCGCAGCTCGCTTCCGTATTGAAGCAACGAGCCCCCCGCATCCTCAAGTGCTGCTGGAATTGGGCAGCTCCAAAGTACTACTAGCTTTGACTGACCGCCCCAGGCCGCCCCACCCCCCAGCGAACGACGATCTGGAGGCGACGCGTGAAGCGGTCGACCGGGGTCTTCTCGGCATCGGGGCACAATTGGGTGGTGCGTTTCGTAATGCATTGGAGAAAGGCGCGCAAGACGCCGCCGACCAGGCCCAAGCCGCGAAGGACAAACCCAAAGCCGACGATGTGAAACCCGCCGCTACTCCGAGCAGCGATACAGACGACGACTAGCTGAAAAAGGCACCTGCCGAATCGTGGTACGCCCGCAACATCGCCGCCGCTGCGTTGTTCAAATCATCATGCTTCAACGATCGCTAAGAACGTGTTTTGAAATAGCGAAAGCTGCCTTGAGCCCCTCTCCCTTTGGGAGAAGGCAGGGTAAAGGTATCTTGATTTCCCGCTATTCTCCCTCACCCCGCCCCTCTCCCAAAGGGAGAGGGAGAATTCTAATATCGCTGTGCCTTGCCGTGAGCCTCGCCGTGGCGCTATGCCCCGCAAGCGCACGAGCGGCTATTGATGATCCGCGAACTCGCAAGATCGTCAGCGAAGGCCTCGACTACCTTGCGTACAATCAGCACAAGCTAGGCCACTGGACCGCGCAAGGCCGCTACCCGACCGCGATGACCGCCCTCGCGGGCCTCGCGATGCTCTGCGAAGGCTCGACGGCGACTCAAGGCAAATACGCCGACAATATCCGCCGCGCCGTAGACTATTTGATTCACCAAAGCCGACCCAACGGCCTCATCGGCGACCCGGCCCGCGACGATCGCTACACCTACGGCCATGGCTTTTCGATGCTCTTTCTTTCGCAGGTGCTGGGCGATGAAGAGGACGAAGACCGGCGTGCTGAGCTGATCGATGTGCTCACCCGCGCCGTTGCGTTCACGGGCCAGGCTCAAACGCAAGCGGGCGGCTGGGGATATGTCAGTGCCAAAGACGGCGGCGGCTTCGACGAGGGCTCCACCACGATCACACAGGTGCAAGGGCTGCGTGGCTGCCGCAACGCCGGCATCCCCGTGCCAAAGGAGGTCATCGACAAGGCGGTCCAGTACATTAAGAATTGCACACTGCCCGAAGGAGGAGTGCAGTACAGTTCCAAGGGCGGCGGCGGTCGCCCCGCCATTACTGCGGCGGCGGTCGCTTGCCTGTTCAATGCCGGCCAATACGACGATGACCTCGTCCCGCGAATGATCAAATACTGCGAACAAAACCTCACGTCCGACAATCGCAGCAGCTACGGTCACTGGCACTACGCTCACTTCTACTATTCCCAGGTGCAATATCGCGAAGGAGGCGATCGTTGGGAACGTTACCGCAACGAAGTGCGCACTAAGCTATTGCAAGAAGCCCAAGAAGTTAAAATCGGAGATAAGACTGGCGCCGAATGGACCCAAGGCTACATCGGCCCAATTTACACTACTGCCCTCAACCTGATCATTCTCCAACTAGACAACGCCTGCCTGCCGATTTACCAAAGGTGACAGGTGTCGGGTGTCAGAATCGACGTCGACACCCAGCATCCAATACCTGACACCCGACACCTGTCACCCGATACCTAACACCATGCACGACGAACAAAACGGTTCCATCGCCCGTCTCGGCGCCGCGATTGAGCAAATCAAATCCCAGCTTTCCCGCGTCATCGTCGGCCAGAACGACGTAATCGAGCAAATGCTCATCGCTCTTTTCGCGCGAGGCCACTGTCTGCTTGAAGGCGTGCCGGGCCTGGCTAAGACGCTGCTCGTTAGCACGCTGGCTCGGTCGCTCAATCTGACGTTCAGCCGCATCCAGTTCACCCCCGACCTGATGCCGGCTGACATTACCGGCACCGACATCATCGAAGAGAATCGCTCGACCGGCCAACGCGAGCTGCGCTTCCTCGCCGGGCCGATCTTCTCGCACGTGATTCTGGCCGATGAAATCAACCGGACGCCTCCCAAGACTCAAGCCGCTCTGCTCGAAGCCATGCAGGAACGGCAGGTCACGGTCGGCCGGGTGCGCCATCAAATGAGCGATCCGTTCCTGGTGCTTGCCACGCAAAACCCGATCGAGCAGGAAGGCACCTATCCGCTGCCCGAAGCGCAACAAGACCGCTTTATGTTCAAGGTGCTCGTGACCTATCCCAGCTTCAACGACGAGTTCGAGGTCGCCCGCCGGACGACGAGCAACGAGGCCGCGCAGGTGGAAGCCGTTCTCTCGCCTGATGAGATTCGCGAGCTTCAAGAACTCGTCCGCACCGTGCCGATCAGCGACCACCTGATCCGGTACACCCTGGCCCTGGTTCGACAGACACGCGTGCGCGAACCCGGCGTGCCCGACTTTGCGCGCGAGCAACTAGCTTGGGGCGCCGGCCCACGTGCCACGCAATTCCTTATCCTCGGCGCCAAAGCCCGCGCGTTGGTGTACGGCCGCCCCCATGTGTCGATCGAAGACATCCGCGAATTGGCCAAGCCGGTACTCCGCCATCGCCTCGTCGTGAACTTCGCTGCCGAGAGCGACGGAATCACCACCGACCACATTATCGATCGGCTGCTTGAAGTCACTCCCACGCACGAAGACAAACTCCTCCACGACGACCGCTTCCAAAAGATCTTTGCATCTTGAGGCAGACGCCGCGAGCCGAGCGGCGTCTCGATGATGCATACAGGTCCGCCTCGGCTCGGCGGACCTACTTGGACGACGTCCCTTTTGATCCATGCCTCCTGCTTCGAAAAGATCACTACATCCTGAAGTCATCAAGCGGATTGGCCGGCTGGAGATTCGCGCGCGCCACATCGTCGAAGGCCTCCTCAGCGGCATGCACCGCAGTCCTTACTTTGGCCAATCGGTGGAGTTCCTTCAGCACCGAGAATACGCGCCGGGCGACGACCTTCGCCGCGTCGATTGGAAGGTTTGGGCCAAGCAGGACCGTCTCTACATCAAACAATACGAAGAAGACACCAATCTCCGCTGCTGCCTCCTGGTCGATGTCTCGGCCAGCATGGAATACGGCAGCGGAGCAATGACGAAGTACGACTACGCCGTCACCTCGGCCGCCGCGATCGCTTACCTGCTGCTGCGCCAGCAAGACGCCGTCGGCTGCGCTGTCTTCGACGAAGCGATTCGTCAGGCCATTCCCTTTCGCACCAGCACGAGTCACCTCAACACGATTATTCGCGCGCTGGAGCGGCGCGAGCCTCGCGATAAGACACACATTTACGACGTATTGACCCGCGTCGCCGAAACCTATCCACGTCGGGGAATGATGATCCTGATCTCCGACCTGCTGGTCGATCCCGAGGGCGTCCAGCGCGGGCTTCGCCTTCTTCGCCAGTTGGGCCACGACGTGCTCGTGTTTCACCTGCTCGATGATGACGAACTCGATTTCCCGTTCGCCCGCCCTTCGCGCTTCGAGGGCCTGGAGTCCGACGACCACCTGACTTGCAACCCCCGCGCACTTCGAGAAGGTTACCTTGAGGCGCTCAACCGTTACCTGGATACGATCCGACATAACTGCGCGCACGACAACGTCGATTACCAACTGGTCCGCACCAGCACTCCCTTCGATGTCGCCCTGACCTCGTTTCTTGCCCGCCGCGGCCGCGAACGATCCACCTAACCTACACCTCGTTCCCACGCTCTGCGTGGGAACGCACTACACAGGACGCTCCGCGTCCTCCAACTACCGCAAACCTCTGTACTTCACTGACAACCAATCGCCGCAGAGCGGCTAGCTATTGTGTCCCCACGCGGAGCGTGGGAACAAGTTAAACCATGTCTTTTCTGTTTCCATCCCTGCTCACGATCGGCCTGCCGCTGATTGCCGTGCCCATTTTGATCCACTTGATCAATCTGCGCCGGCAACAGCGCATCCGCTGGGCCGCGATGCAGTTCCTCCAGGAAAGCCAAAAGCGGAATCGTCGCTGGGTCTTACTCAAGCAATTGCTGCTGCTGGCCACGCGGATGGCCGTTGTCGCAATTCTTGTCTTGATGCTGGCCCATCTTATGCTCCGCAATGAATGGATGAGCCTCCTGGGCCGAGGCACGACGCACCACCTCGTGCTCCTCGACGACAGCTACTCGATGAGCGATCGCTGGGATGATACGAACGCCCTGGCCGAGGGCAAGCGAGCCGTGCAAGCCATCGTCGACCAGGCTTCGCAGCAATCCGATACGCAGCTCATCACGCTCCTGCGTTTCTCTGAAGCGGCCTCTCTCTCGGCCGGCGCGCAGCCCAAGGTCTATGCCGAGAGAATCAATGACTCGTTTCGCAGCAAGCTCGAAGCGCTGCTCGCCAGTTGGGAACCATCGCAGACCGACGTCGGCCCCGCCGACGCCTTAAAAGCGATTCCCCGCCTCCCATTGGAAAAGCAAGAAGAAACACTGATTGTCTACCTGGTGAGCGATTATCGCAACAAACAGTTCGCCAGTGCGACCGACATCCGCAAGCTGCTTGCCGACCTCAAAGAGAAAGAGCACGTTGCCCAGATCCACCTCGTCCGCTGTGTTCGCGAAGCGCGACCCAATCTGGCCATCACGTCGCTCGTTCCCGAGTCGGGCGTGCGGGCCGCGGGCGTCGAAATGTGGATGAGCGCCACGGTGGCCAATTACGGTGATACGCCGGCTCGCGGCGTCACGATTCAGCTCGAACAGGATGGCGATGCCCTGCCCGCCCTTGTGCTCGATGACATTCCTGCCCGCGACCAGGTCACACACAAGTTCCGAGTTCAGTTTGCAGGCGTCGGCGGCCATTCGCTGACGGCTTCGCTCGGCGGCGATGCCGTGGATGTCGACAATCGCCGCTACTTCGCCTGCGATTTGCCCGCGGCCCGACCGGTGTTGATCATCGATGGCTCGAAAGATGGCCGCGGCGGCCGTCAGCTTTCGCTCGCGCTGGCCCCCGGCGGCAACACCCGCACCGGCTGGCAGCCACACGTCGAGCCCCCCAGCTTTCTGGCCGACACGGAAAAGCTCAATCAGCAAGCGGCCGTCTATCTGCTTGATGTGCCGCGCCTGGCGGACGACGAACTCACGTCACTTGAAAACTATGTTCGCAACGGCGGCGGAGTCGCGTTCTTCGTAGGTGAAGGCACGGACCGTAGCTTCTACAACGAACGTCTGTTCCATGACGGTCAGGGCCTCTTCCCTGCTCCATTGAAGTTACCCACGCAACTTCTTGATCGTGGCGAAACGCCCGACATGCAGGTCGCCACACATCCGATCTTCCAGATCCTCTCCGGTCGGCGAAACGATTTCCTTCCGGTCATCATGGTCAACTACTACTATGCACTTCAGGAAGATTGGCAGCCGCCCAAGGATGGCACGGCGCAGGTGATCGCTCGCGTGCGCAACAATCAGCCCCTCGTCATCGAGAAGCGCTTTGGCAAAGGCCGCACTGTTACCCAACTCACCAAGCTCTCCTCCAGTGAAACGCCGCTAGGCAAATGGTCGAACTGGAGCTTGAACCCGGCGTTCCCAGTCCTGGCGAACGAGCTGACCAGCTACCTGGCCACAACCCGACAGGTTGATCCCCTGCACCTCGTGGGCGACGACCTGATGGTCAGCGTCCCGGACGGCAAGTACGATCCCCACTTCCGCTTTCTCCTGCCCGGGAAACCCTCCGCGCTTAAATCGGGCAAGAGTGAAACCACTCTGGCCGAGGGAAGCGCCGCCAGAACACGCGGTGGCGCACGAGCCGAAGTGCAAGTTGACGCCACCTCCGCCAACCGCCAGTTGACCGGCAAACTGGAACACGTCACCACGAGCGGCGTCTACGAAGTGCAGCTACAGCCTGCGACCGGCCCGGTCGAGCATCGGATGTTCGCGGTCAATGTCCCGACCGGCGAAGGCGACCTTGCGATCACACCGAACCCAGATATCACGCGCCAACTAGCCGGCGTCGATTACCAAATGCACGACGCCAAGGACATGGCTCTCAATGCCCAGCAACTGGCCGGCTTCCAAATGGGCGACGCCCTGCTGGTCGCTCTCATCGTCATGCTGCTCCTCGAGCAGTTGCTCGCCTACATGGCCAGCTACCATGTGCAACCTCTGAGGACCACCGCGCGATGATCCTCGGGTTCCTTCAACTTCTGCTTTTTGCTCAAACGGCCGCCCAGCCCTCGCTGCCTGCCGCGCCGCCGACACCCAGTGTCTCGCAATCGGGCACCGAACGGGTCGTCTACGAAATCTCACGTCTGCGAAACTTCGACGACGAACGGCTCCCCGCCGCTTTGATTACCGCCGTCGTCATCGCACTGGTGGCTATCGTCTGGTACCTCTATCGCCGCGATACGTTCGAATTGGCTCGCCTGCCGCGGTTCGTCGTGGTGCTGTTGCGGCTTGTCGCACTTGCAGGCTTGCTGATCTTCTTCCTCGGGATCGAACGCCGCACGACGCGCGAGGTCGTCCACAACTCGCAAGTTGCGGTACTTGTCGACACCAGCCAAAGCATGGGGCTGAGCGAGCAGGAAAGTTCACCGGAAGGTGGGCGAAGTCGTATTCAGGCAGTCGTTAGTGCCCTTTCCAGCAGCCCACTCGTGTCCGATATCCGCCAATCGCACGACGTGAACGTGGCCCGCTTCGAGCGCGACGTCGAGCCCGTCATTTCGCTGCCGAAGAGTCAAGAGTCGAGAGACAAGAGTCAAGAGCCAGAAGGTTTGCCGAACGGCGAAACGCACCCTCCGGCTCTTGACTCTAAGCGCTCCGTTCTTGACTCTTTCGACTGGCCGACTGCCTTGCAACCGCGCGGGACCGAAACGCGACTCGGCCAGGCGCTGGCCGATGAGCTACGGCTCTACCACGATGCGCCGCTGGCCGGGATCGTCGTCCTCTCCGACGGCGCGCAGAACGCTGGCATCGAACCAAGCGCCGCCATCGAAGCGGCTCGCCAGGCTGGCGTGCCGCTCTACGCCATCGGCTTCGGCTCCGCCACCTCACCGCGCAACATCGCCCTTCGCGACCTGGTCGCCCCGGCCCGCGCCTTCCCGCACGACACGCTGAACATCGCCGGCTACTTGCAAGCCAACGGCTACGCCGGCCAGTCGGTGGACGTTGAACTCACACGTCGCCGCTCGCAAGACAAAGGGAGCGCCGGTACACCCGTCGCCACCAAGCACGTTTCACTGGGGCCCGATGGCGAAATGGTTCCCGTCTCGTTCGATCTTGAACCAGGCGAACCCGGCACGTTCGTCTACAAGCTCAGCATCAAAGCCCCCGCCAACGACGGCAACCCGCGCGACAACGAGCGTGAAGCCGAAGTCGAAGTTGTCGATCGTAAGACTCGCGTGCTGCTCTTCGCCAGCGGCCCGATGCGCGATTACCAGTTCCTCCGCAACCAGCTTCATCGCGACAACTCGATGATCGTCGATGTTCTGTTACAAACGGCCCAGGCCGGTGTCTCGCAAGACGCGAGCACCATCCTCGACCACTTCCCCAGCACCGCCGAGGAACTTTATCAGTACGACTGCATCGTCGCCTTCGATCCCGACTGGACGAAACTCGACGCCTCACAAGTCGAGCTGGTCGAAAAATGGGTTTCCGAGGAGGCAGGCGGGTTGATCACCATCGCCGGACCGATCCAAACACCGCGCTGGATCCGCAGCACCGAGCACGCCAAGCTCCGCGACCTCTACCCAGTCGAGTTCCAGCACCGCATCACACTGATGGACGATGCCCAATACAGCGGGCAAAATCCTTGGCCGCTCTCTCTCGAGCGAGCCGGCCGCGAGGCCAAGTTCCTCTGGCTCGGCAAAACCGCCGAAGACAGCGAGGCGGCTTGGGACAACTTCCCCGGTGTCTTCGGCTTCTACGGCATCAAGGGCGAAAAGCCGGGCGCAACCGTTTACGCTCGCTTCTCCGATCCACAGGCGGGCTCAGGACAGCAGCGGCCCGTCTACTTCGCCAGCCAGTCGATCCCCGGCTCCAGCGCCACCTCCATACCCTGCAACCAATTAAAACGCGGCGCGTCCAGCGCGGCCTGCGGGTCCATGCCGAACTCGACCAGGTTGACCCC
>CAZJWY010000038.1:13611-16113 GCA_964549545.1 uncultured Planctomycetaceae bacterium
GTTTTACGGCGCCGGCCAGGTCTTTTACATTGGCAGCGGCGAGCTTTGGCGCCTACGTGGCAAAGACCCCGCCTACTTCGAAGTTCTCTATACCAAGCTCATCCGCCATGTCAGCCAAGGACGCATCCTTCGCGGCTCATCCCGGGGGGCGTTGCTCGTGGAGCGCGATCGCTACGAGCTTGGCGAACCGGTCGTCGTGCGAGCCCGTCTTTCCGATGCCCAGCACAAGCCGCTCATCGAGCCGAGCGTGACCGTCCAGCTTCTTCGCCCCGATGGCACCAGTGAGCCTGTCAAGCTGACCGCCGTTCCCGACAAGCCGGGCATGTACACAGGCCAGACCACCGTCATGCAAGAAGGGACCTACCAACTGGCCCTCTCGATCCCTGGCAGCACCGAGGAAGCCCTCAGCAAATACCTTCAGGTCCGCGTCCCCGACCGCGAGCGCACCCGCGCCGAACGCAACGACACGCTCCTGGCATCCATCGCCAAGGAAACCGGCGGCATCTACTATCGCCAGCTAGACACCGCGATCAAAGGCGACCAGGCGACGCTCCCCCTCAGCAAGGCCTTGAAGAGCCGCGCTGAAGTCAAACTTGTAAAAGGCGCACCGGACAAAGACTTCGCCCGCGCTCAAATGAGTTGGCTGCTTGGCATCATCGCTGGCTCGCTATTCATCGAATGGATTATTCGGAGACTCAACCGCTTGGCATAAAAACGAAAATAATTTCGGATTTCGGATTTCGGATTGCGGATTTCGGATTGTTTCAATCCGATATCCTATCCCCACTCCAACATCCATATCCCTTAATGTCCGACCTCCCCACCACCCCTGATCTCCCCGCTAGCGTTCGCAGCGTACTGGCCGCTGTGCGTCGGCGCATCCGCGCTTATGTGTGGATCGAGGGGCTGGCGATTACGATTGCCGCGCTTGGAATTATCTTTTGGGTCGGTCTTGTCCTCGATTGGTTCTTCGAGCCCTCTCCGGCAGTTCGTCGCATCGGTCTCGTTGTGGCCGCCTGCCTCGCGTTCTTTGTTTGCTACCGCTACTTGCTCCGTCGAGTCTTCGTTCCTATTTCCGACATTTCGGCCGCTTTGCTCCTCGAACGACGTTTCCCCGCGCTCAAGGACCACGTTATCACCGCCGTCGACGTCGCCTCACTGCCGGCACACTCGGTCCCATACAACCCCGACCTCGTCGAAGAGACGAACCAAGCCGCCAGCGCCGCAATCGCCACGATCAATCCCGGCGAACTGTTTAACCGCCGCCCACTGATTCGTTCGGTGGTAACGGGCGTCGCTCTCGTTGCCTCGCTCGTCGCCTTCGCTCTTCTCTCGCGCGACGTCTTTGGCTTCTGGCTCCAGCGCATCGCCCTGACCGATACGCCCTGGCCCCGCCGCGTTCAGCTGGAAGTCGTCGGCTTTCCCGCCGATGCCGCGGGCCAGCGCGTCCATAAGCTCGCCCAGGATGATGACTTCGAGCTAGTCGTCCACGCCAACACCAACGGCTACGAGGTACCCAGCGAAGTTGAAATCCGTTATCGCCTGGCCGATGGCCGCCGCGGTCGCGACATGCTCACCCGCGTCGGCGACGCCTCAACCGGCCAAGGCGATCATCAACTCTTTCGCTACACATTCAAACACGTCGTCGGCAACATGGACTTCGACATCGTTGGTGGCGACGACCGAGTCCGCGATCTCCATCTGCAGGTCGTCGATCGCCCCGAACTCGCCGCGATCGAATTGGAATGTACCTACCCCGAGTACCTCGGCCGGCAGCCACGCCGCCTGCCGGTCACCGGCGGCATGCGCATCCCCGAGGGCACCCGCATCACGCTCCATGCCAATGCGACCAAGCCGCTCACCGCCACCCAGATTCACGCCACGAAAGGCAAAAAAGACACGTCGCTCACGATCACCGACAGAAACTCACAGAAACTAGATTACGACTATGGAATACTCGCTGCCGATGATGTGCTGCTGGTGAGCGTCACCGATATCGATGGCGTCACCACCCGCGAACCGTATCGCATCTCCCTCTCGGCCATTCAAGACGAAGTACCCCAAGTCGCCGTGCGGCTTGCAGGCATCAGCACGGCGATCACGCCCGACGCTATCCTTCCCATCGTCGGCAAAATCACTGACGATTATTTTGTCGACCGGGCATGGTATGAATTTCAGGTCGATAGCAGCCCAGCGAGTACGCGCCTACTTCCCCCATCCCCCACGGGTCAACCAGCCATCGATAAATTTGACGCGTTCGATACCCGTGCCGTCGATCCCGCCACGGGCAAGCGTGCGCTCGAACTAAAACCCAAGCAACGGCTCACACTTACACTCAAGGCCTCCGACCGGTATGACCTCGATGCAGAAAAGCGACCTTCGAAGGAAGCGCCCCCTCATGCCGGCAGCAGTCAGCAGTTTTCGCTTGAGATCGTCACGCCGGCCGAACTGCTTGCGCTCTTGGAGCGGCGCGAGCTGGCCCTTCGTCAGCGATTCGAAACC
>CAZJWY010000038.1:16123-33222 GCA_964549545.1 uncultured Planctomycetaceae bacterium
TTCGAAAAGATGACCGACACGCGAAACTTGCTCACCCGCGTGGGGTCCGATGAAACGACGCCTAAGCCCCCCGAACTGCCCACTGCCCCCGACAAAACGGCAGGTTCCACAGGCGATTCGACGGCTTCAAGCGCCGAGCGATTGCTATCGCGTTCTCGCCTCCGCATTTCCGGCTCACTGCAAAATGTCATCCAATCGGTCGACGAAACCAAGGGTGTTGCCGAAGCATTCGACGACCTGGGCCAAGAGCTAGCCAACAATCGCATCGACAATTCCGATTTGAAAAGCCGCCTTGGGGAACAAATCGCCCGTCCGCTGCATCAAATCGCCGAAGAACGTATGCCCCAATTGGTTGCACAGCTAAAATTAGCAGAAGAGCAGATCGGAGACCCAACCGCCTCGGCCAACGAATTGAAAAAATCGATCGCCCTGGCCGATCAGCTTTTGGTCGAGATGCGTCAGGTTCTCGATCGCATGCTCGAATTGGAAACGTACAACGAAGTGGTCTCCCTGCTCCGCGACATCATTTCCGACCAGGACCAAATCAACAAACGCACCAAAGAGCAACAGAAAGACCGTCTCCGCAGTCTGTTCGAGGAATAATGCGAACACGTGCATCGATCGACCTTACGAACTTAGGCATCATCGCCTGCACCTTCCAGAAGCAACGACAACGGATCGTTACCGTTATGAAAAGCATTGGCATTTATTGCGGCATTGCGGCGCTCCTGTTCATGCCGGCAGGCATTGCCTGCTGCCAGGAGCCACCCGTTCCCAACGACGGAACGCTGCCTCCAGCGCCGGCTAGCGAACCCGCTGCCGAATCCGAATCGCCGACCACCGCCGATTCGCCCGATGCGTCGAAACTGACCGAAAAGTCGTCCCAGTCTCCCGCCGCCGATCAGCTCTCCGTTGACCAGGCTCGCCTGGCCGATCGGTTCAAGCGGCTCGAAGAAGTCATTGGCCGCCTCGCCGAGTTATCGGCCCCCACCGATCCGCGCCGGGCCAAACTCCTCCGCGATGCCATCGCCCAAAGTCGCGAGCACGACGTCAACACCCGCTTCGAGTCAATCGTCAAACTCCTGCAAGACGAACGTCTTTCCGTTGCCTCGACCAACCAAACCGAGCTGCAAAAGGAGCTCGATTCGCTCCTCGCCCTCTTGCAAAAGGCCGATCGCGACAAGCAGCTCTCCAACCAGCGCGAGCGAGTCAAAAACTACATCAAGCAGGTTGACCGCATTCTCCGCATGCAGAAGGGTGTTCGCGCCCGGACCGAAGGCGGTGACCAACTCCCCGACGTCGGAAAAGATCAAGAAAAAATCGCCGCAGATACCGGCAAGCTCGCGACAAACATCCGCGAGACCGATGGCGATAAAACGCCCGCCGGCAATAAGTCCGACAAGCCTAACGACAAGAACCAACTTCAGCCCAGCGATCCCCCTCCCAACAAGTCCGGCGACAAACAACAACCCAAGTCGGACGAAGAGCAAAAACCTAGCGACGGTAAGCCTGCGGGGAAAAATCCCGACCAAAAGCCCGGTCAAGATTCCTCTAAACAAGACAAGCCGGCAAACTCCGACGACGCGCCACCATCCCCATCCAAGCCCGGCGAAAATAAATCATCGGAAGGCAAGCCATCCAAATCGAAGAATTCATCTCCTTCGGATTCGCCCCCGTCAGAAGGCCAACCTGGCTCACCTTCCGAAAGTGAAGACAGCCAACAACCGCCTCAGCCCGCTCCACCCCAGGAGCCCGGCGACCGTGCTGCCAAGCGGCTCCGCGAAGCCCAGCAGGCGATGGAGCAGGCTAAAAAGAAAATCGAAGAGTCGCAGCGTAAAGGCGCAGCCGATGAGCAACTCAAAGCCATCAAAGAATTGGAGATGGCCAAGGCCGAGCTTGAGCGAATCCTCCGTCAACTCCGTGAAGAGGAACTCGAGCGCACGCTCACCCAGCTTGCCGCCCGCTTCCGCAAGATGCTCGACCTGCAAACGGCTGTCTACGACGGAACCGTGAAGCTTGACCAGGTGCCCCCAGCGCAGCGTACCCACGATCACGAGATCGAGTCCGCCCGCCTCAGTCGGCAGGAATCGCAGATCGTCGGCGAAGTCGACAAGGCTCTCTTGCTGTTGCATGAAGACGGCTCATCGGTTGCCTTCCCCGAGGCAATCGAACAAATGCGCGACGATATGCGCCAAGTCGCCGAGCGGCTCTCCGCTCTCAAAGTAGAAAAGGTTACCCAAGGCTTAGAAAAAGACATCATCGCCGCCCTGGAAGAAGCCATCGCCGCGTTCGAGCAATCACGCAAAGACTTGGAAAAGAAAAAGACGCCCCCTGGCCAACAACCCACCGCCGGTCAATCGCAGGAAGATATGTCTCTCGTGGAAAAAATCGCCGAGTTGCGAATGATCCGCTCGCTGCAAATGCGGATCAACAACCGCACCAAAACCTACGGCGAGATGATCCAAGGCGATCAGGCCGAAACGCCCGACCTGTTGAAGGCACTCGATGGCCTCGCCGAGCGCCAGCAGCGGGTCTACAAAGCCACTGCCGATCTCCACCAGAACCGCAACGATTGACGTTCCCTTTTCCGTTGATCCCATGGCACAATGTCCGGATAACCCTCTCAGACCGGCAACTCGCCTGTTAATCAAGCAGGCAATGAAAAGAAATCGGGCGTTTCGTGCGAACATTTTGGCTAATTGGGCAATCTACCGACGACAAAAGTGCATAAATAAACATTCGTTGGACATCTTGCGTAAACCGTGAATAATTAAGGTATGTTTGTTGCGGCGGCCTATGGGGTGAGTCAAACTCCCCACGGCAATAATTGACCAGGGTTTCTTATGACCAACCGAAGCATCCGCCGCCTGCTTGCCTTCTGCCTACTGGTTTCCCTCGCCGCCGCGGTGGCTTATGCCGGCAGCGACATGGCCCAAGACGCCTCTTGGCAGCCAGTTCGGGCTGAAGCGGTCCGTGCTCGTCTCGATGAGTATCTCCGCTCCTCCACCATCTCGCCCGCTGCTCAGGCCGAAGTCCGCAATCGGTGGCGTGAAATGGCCGAGCAAACCGACGCCGATGTCTTGGAGCGTCTTGCTCAGTCGCTGGCCAAGGCCGACGAACACGTTGCCGAGCTTGTCTCGTTCTGCTCCGCCGCTGGCGAGCAGGGCCGCAAGTTGCCCACGTTTCCCTGGCTTGCCAACAGCGAAACGCCAAATTTAGTCAGCCAAAACATGCGGCTTTACCTGGCTCGTTGGCTCGTTCAGCAAGGCTACTACGACGAAGCGATCGCCTGGACCGACGGCCTCCGGACCGAGGAAGTGGTTGCCCCCGAAGCACTCTTGTTCTATCGGGCCGTGGCCCATCATCAACTTGTCGAAGCCGAGAAAGCCGACAGCGCGATCGACCGATTGCTCGAAGGACAAGAAAAGCTGCCCAACCGTTATCAAAAGCTGGCCGACCTCATGCGGCACGATATGGAAGGCCTCAAAGACGACTCGCTCGACCATATTGCTCGCCGGATGGAAGACTCTCGCCGTCGGTTGGCTCAAGGGCGCCCCGGCGAGCGCGCGCAAGACGTTCAAAAAGGTGTGATCGAGTCCCTCGACAAACTGATCAAGAAGGCCGAAGATCAAGCGCAGCAACAATCCAAAATGGCCGCCAGCTCTTCCCGGTCGGCGCCCGGCACGCCAATGCAAGACAGCCAGATCGGCTCCGCGCTTCCTCCCGCTCCTGGCAAAGTCGATCCTAGCAATATTGGTCGCGGCACCGGTTGGGGCAACTTGAACGACAAGGATCGCGAAAAGGCGATGCAAGAAATCGGCCGCGAGTTTCCCTCCCATTATCGCGAAGTCATTGAACAATACTTTCGCCGTTTAGCGGCCGAGGAGTCGGCCGATCACCCATGATCCGCCGACAAGTTCCCCTCTCTGTTAATCTCACGCCGCTGGCCGCTTGCTTTCTTACGTGCATCGCCTGGGCAAGCTCGCTCATGGCGGTCGAAGTCACGGCCACTCGCCTCGACGGCGCCTCGGTCGTTGGCGAGCTACGCGCCTGGAACACTGATGAGCTGAAATTAGCGACATCCAATGGCGACCAACAAATCCCCACGAACCAACTCGCCTCGCTACGCTGGTCATCCACGCCCGCTCCGGCCGACTCCGCCATTGGCGCTGTCGAGCTGATGGACGGCACGGTGCTGCCAATCAAAACCATTCATGTCGATAAATCGCAGGCTCGGCTCACACTCGCCGCCCAGGCCCGCGACAAACCGCTCGAACTTCCCATTTCTCAAATCTCCCTGATTCGCCTCCGCCAGCTAGAGGGCCCGCTCGCCACGCAATGGGACGAAATTCACCGCCAGAAGCTCGCCAGCGATGCGATCGTCGTCCTCAAGAAAGACGGCAAAAGCCTCGATTACGTCGAAGGCGTAATCGGCGATATCGGCGACGATAAAATCGAATTCAAGCTCGATGGCGAAAACCAACGCGTCGATCGCGCAAAAATCGCCGGCGCGATCTACTACCGACCCGATCGCCGCTTGAAAGAAGAGCCTAAAGCCTCGATCCAAGGCCGCTCGGGCTTCCGCGCAAGCGTCGCTCGCATCGAACTCAAGGACTCCGTCCTCGAACTAACGACGGCCGCCGGCGTGCGGCTCTCGTGGCCTATCCAGGACATTTCGCTCGCCGACTTTTCCGCCGGCAAGCTGCTCTATCTCAGCGACATCGACCCCGTGTCGAGCAACAGCACCCCCTTCGTCGGTCGCTCACCGGGAGCAAAACTCGCCGCGCAATACGAACATTTTCGCCGCGACAAATCCGTCTTCGGTGGTCCCCTCTCGCTCATGATGAAAGGAGACGATGCTGCCGCTACCCAGCCCACTCCTCGGCCCTATGCTAAGGGCCTCTCCCTGCGCAGTCGCACGGAAATCGTCTACCGCTTGCCACCTGGATTTCAACGATTCATCACCATTGCCGGCATCGATCCGGCCACTCGTATCGCTGGCAATGTCCGTCTCGCGATCCTCGGCGACGACCGTGTTCTTCTCGAAACCGACATTACCGGCAATGACGCCCCTCAGCCCATCCAGCTCGATATCGCCGACGTCAAACGACTCAAGATTGTCGTCGACTATGGCCAAAACTTCGACACTGGCGATTGGCTCAATCTCTGCGATGCGAGGATTGCGAAGTGAAATTGCGGATTACGGATTGCGGATTGCGAGTTAAAGCCTGGCAGACAGAGCTAGCGCTCAAACTCCATCCCGCCAAGACGGTCCCTTCTCCCAATCTGAAATTCGAAATCCGAAATCCGAAATTGCTCCTTCTCCTAATCGCTCTACTATCCACTTTCGCCCTTTCCCTCCCCGCCCGCGCCGCTTCTCCCGACCCAGCGGTGCTCGCTGCCGAAGCGGCTCGTGTCGAAACAATCGCCCGCATCTCCCAGCCAACGATTGCCATCTTCGACCCTAACGGTCAGGGCGGCGGTTCCGGCGTCATCGTCTCGCCTGACGGCTACGCGCTGACGAATTTCCACGTCGCCGGCTCCACGGGCGGGGCTATGAAATGTGGCCTTTCCGACGGACGCTATGTCGACGCGGTCCTCGTCGGCCTCGATCCGGGCGGCGACGTCGCCCTCATCAAGCTGCTCGGCAAGACCGACTTCCCCGCCGCCACGATCGGCGATAGCGACACCTGCCGCGTCGGCCAGTGGGTCTACGTCGTCGGCAACCCCTTCCTGCTGGCCGAGGACTTCAAGCCCACCGTCTCCTATGGCATTCTCTCCGGCGTTCATCGTTACCAGTACCCTTCCGGCACGCTGCTCGAATATGCTGACTGCTTACAGACAGATGCCGCCATCAACCCGGGTAACTCGGGCGGGCCAATGTTCGATTCCGACGGCAAGCTCGTGGGCATCAATGGCCGTGGCTCGTTCGAGAAGCGTGGTCGGGTGAACGTCGGCGTCGGCTACGCAATCTCGATCAACCAGATCAAGCGATTCATTGGCTTGCTGAAAAGCGGCCGCGTGGTCGACCATGCGTCGCTCGGCGCGACGGTATCGACCACCTCGGATCGCCGCGTCGTCGTTGACGATATCCTTGAAAGCAGCGACGCCTTTCGCCGTGGCCTGCGCTATGGCGACGAGATCGTCCGCTTCGGCGGCCGCGAGATCGCTTCGACGAACGCGCTCAAGAACGCCCTGGGCACCTACCCCAACGATTGGCGCGTGCCCCTCACCTACCGTCGCGACGGCAAGGAATACGATATTCGTGTCCGCCTGGCCGCCGTGCATCGCGCCGGCGAATTGGAAGCGCTGCTAAACGCCGAACGCGAACGCCCTGATCCACATCATCCAGACAAGGCCCCCAAGCCCGACGACAAAAAGCCCAGCGAGCCGGAGCGCCCCCGCCCCCGCCCACCACGCGCCGCCAAACCAAAACCCAAGCTCCCTAAAGCCGTCCGCCAATACCACGAAGAGTCTCCCGGCTACGCCAACTATTGGTTCAACCGCTACAACCAGCAGCGAGTTTGGAATGCCTATCTGGCCCACGGCGACTTCGCCGACACTGGCTGGAATTGGAAGATCACCGGCAAGACTGCCGCAGGTGGCGATGTCTCGATCACGCTCACCGAAAAGAAAGGCGATATCGTGATGCCAGAGGGCCAGTCCGGCACAGAGTTCGGGGCATCGCTCACCGAGGCCACGAGCCCAGCCCGCTCCGGCGGCCTTCTGGCCGCGCTCCACCTTTGGCAGCGCCTTGTGCTCGTTGGCCCCCACCGCTTCGGCGAGGTTTACTATCTGGGAACCGTGCCTTGGAACAATGACGACAAATTCTCCGACTGCCTCGTGGGAACAACCGCCGGCGTGGAAAGCCGCTTCTACTTCGATCCAGAAAAAGGCAATTGCACTGGCCTCGAGCTACGCGTGGCCGATGATGAAGATCCCTGCGAAATCTACTTTGACGACATCCGCCAGGTCGACGGCCGCTCGCTCCCCTTCCACTGGGTCGTCCGCCATGGTGATGAAGTATTTGCAGATATTAAGATATCGTCTTACGATTGGACCAGCGCCTCGAAACCGCCAAAAGCAAAATAGATATCCCACTTGAAAGAGTGAACATATCCACACAAAGGCGTAACCGCAGGAGTATAGAACTTCCGAATCGCAAATAATTTGTTCGAACAGGAGGCAGCAGAGGAAACAGAGAAGCATTCATGCTCTGTTCACTCTGCGACTTCCTGTTCAATTTATCTTCTTCGCGCCTTTCGCCTCTGTGTAAAATCTCTAACGATGATGCTCCAGAAAAACGCCTGCGCCGTTGCGACTGCCATCGCTTGCCTCCTCGTCGTGGCGGGCGCCGCGCGAGCCAGCGACGGCGCGGCGTCTTTCACTCAAGTTGCCCGTCAGGTTCAGCCTAAAGTCGTCAAAATCTACGGTGCCGGCGGCGTCCGCGGCCTCGAACACTATCAAAGCGGCATCTTGATTTCCGGTAAAGGCCACATACTGACCGTATCGAGCTACGTTCTCGATTCCGACGAAGTCAATGTCGTGCTCGACGATGGTCGCCACTTCACGGCGCAACAAGTCGCCGCCGATCCCCTTACCGAAATTGCCGTCCTGAAATTCGACCCTAGTAACGAGGAAATGCCACACTTCGACCTCGCGACCGCCACGACGGCCGACTCCGGCGCGCGGGTGCTCGCTTTCAGCAACCTTTTTGGCATCGCCGCCGGTGAAGAACCCGTCAGCGTGCTGCATGGCGTCGTTTCCGTCGTCGCGCCACTGGAAGCGCGCCGGGGCTCCTTCACTTCGAACTTTCACGGCAACGTCTACGTGGTCGACGCCTCTGCCAACAATCCTGGCGCCGCGGGCGGTGCGCTTACCGATTCCCAGGGTCGCCTCCTGGGAATGCTCGGCAAGGAGCTTCGCAGCAACCTGACGGACACTTGGCTCAGTTACGCTTTGCCAGTCGCCGCGTTCGCTCCCACGGTGGAAGATATTCTTGCCGGTCGTTTCACTCCTCCAGAACTCAAAGACGTTGATCGTCCCGCCAATCCACTGTCGTTTGCCTCGCTGGGCATTGTGCTCGTTCCCGATGTCGTCACCCGCACGCCCCCCTATATCGACCGCGTCGTCGCCAATTCGCCCGCGGCCGCCGCGGGTCTTCGTCCGGATGATCTCCTCGTAATGGTCGACTCTCAAGTCGCCAGTTCTTGCCGCCTGGCCGTGCAGTCGATCGAACGCCTGGAGCACGACGCCACGGTCCGCCTGGGCGTTCTGCGTGGCGAGCAGTTTCTCGAAGTTACGCTAAAAGCCAAGCCGACAGACGCCCCCGCTAAAGAAACTCCTTCGACCGAAAACCCCACAAAGGAATAGTCGTGGCGATAGCCAACGCTCGCATTACAAGATGCAAATCTGTTCTAGAGGCGGCCTCAACGCAAATGCTCTACATAGCCCGGCCGTTCCGGCCGGTAGTCATCCCGATTGAGTCGATAGCGATGGTTCGACAGAGAGCAACCGACCCAAAATGGGTCGGCTATGTATTCAACAAAGCAAAACCACTTCTACACGTCTTGCCCCTCATTTTTTGCGCCTTGCAGTTCGCTCTCGTTTCGCCAGTCCGCGCCAGCGATAACCCTGGCGTCTCGCTCGAAGCTCGCGAAGAAGCCGCTCTGAAAGCGGCTGCCGATTCGGTAGCTCCGTCTGTCGTGCAAATTCGCACCATCGGCGGTTTCGATGTTGTCGAAGGGACCGCTCTGGCTGATGGCCCTACGACCGGCGTCATCGTTTCCCCAGATGGCTATATCATCTCCAGCGCATTCAATTTCGCTCAGCAACCGGCCTCGATACTCGTTACGTTCGCCTCGGGCAAACAAGCTCCGGCCGAGCTCGTGGCCACAGACCATAGTCGCATGCTCGTGCTGCTCAAAGCCAACGGCGTCGCTGATCTGCCGGTCCCCACGATGGCCCCCGTGGCCGAAGTCCGTCCCGGTCAATGGGCTGTCGCAGTAGGACGCACCTTTCGGACTGACAAGATAAACATCACGGTCGGGATCGTAAGCGCGCTGGGCCGCATGTTCGGCAAGGCCATTCAAACCGATGCCGATGTCAGCCTGGCCAATTACGGTGGACCGCTTGTCGACATTCATGGCCGCGTGATGGGCATCATCGTGCCGATGGCCCCGCAAAGCGCCAACGAAATCGCCGGCACGGAATGGTACGATTCCGGGATTGGCTTTGCCGTGCCACTAGCTGGGCTCGCCGACCGCATCGAAAAGATGAAGAAAGGCGAGGATCAACGGCCAGGGCTTCTGGGCGTCGGCACCTCGCCCAAGAATCCTCATTCTTCTCCCGCCGAGCTTATCGCTGTTCGTCCCGACGCTCCCGCCGGCCAGGCTGGCCTTAAAAAAAGCGATCGTATCGTAGAAATCAACGGCAAGCCCATCAAAACGCAAACCGATCTCCGCTTCGCCCTCGGCGCCGCGTACGGCGGCGACGAAGTTCGCGTGGTAGCCATGCGGGGAAAAGAACGCATCGAGCGCACGATCAAGCTGGCCGGCGAACTACCGCCTTTTCAACACGCGTTTCTCGGCATACTCCCAATGCGACAGGCCAGTAAGCCCGCCGTAGCGGAAAAGCCCCAGAAAGACAGCCAACCTGAAGCCAAGGAAAAAAAAGGCGACCTCGAAGCCAACGATGCAGAAGAGCCGGCTGCTGATGAAACGGACGATGCCAAAGGAGTCGAAGGAGTGGTTGTCCGGATGGTTTACGATGGCAGCCCGGCAGCGGAAGCGGGCGTTCTAGTTGGCGATCGCATCACCCATATCAATGAGTCGAAAGTCGATTCTGTCGACAACGCGATCCATGCTGTAAACAATCTAGCGCCAGGCAACAAGGTCGAATTAAAGCTCATTCGCCAGAATGAACCGAAGCAGCTCACGCTAACCGCTTCGCGCCTCCCGACCAACACGCCAACCAGCCTGCCTCCTGCTTATGCACTTTCGCCAGTTACGACAGGTGCGGAAAAGGCTGCCACCGGCGAAACGCGCGATTTGAAGCTGCCCGAATTCCCCAATAAATGCCGTGTCTACTTGCCCGCCTCGCCAGCCGACCGACCGCTCGCCGCCTTCCTGTGGGTGCAAAATCCTGGTGATTCCAAACCGGACGACGTCATCCATGATTGGCAATCGGTTTGCGACCGGTTCGGAATTATGTTGGTTATTCCCTCCCCAGCCGGCAAGGACCAGTGGGAACGTCCAGAGCTCGACTATCTTCGACGCCTCTCCGAACACATCGTTGCGCAATACAAGATCGACACGCACCGCCTGGTTATCCACGGCCAAGGCAAAGGTGGCGCCATCGCGTGGCCCCTTGCGCTTGCGAGCCGTGACCTGTTTCGCGGTATCTCCACATCGGCCACCCCGCTTCCCCGCCCCTTGCGCATGCCGGCAAACGAGCCTTCGCTCCGCTTCGCCATTTTCTCCGTCTTGCCTGCTAGCAAGGACTCGTCAGCGTCGCTTGCCGCCGGCTTGAAAAAGTTCACTGAAGCCGGCTACAGCGTAGAAACAACCACCACTACAGATCCATCCGGCCAGCTTTCCGACACCGAGCGCCAGCAATTAGCCCGCTGGATCGACACGCTCGACCAATTTTAAACGAGCCACACGCGCAATAAAAAAGCCGGGGCATAAGCACCGGCTTCATTATGCACGCTCTTAAAGTTAAAGCGGCTGGCTTCTAGCCATCACACTTTTTAACGCCGACGACCAATCGCCACGGCGCCAACGGAACACAGAATCAGCAAAACCGCTGTTGTCGGCTCTGGCACCTGCTGCTCAGCAGCCGCAATGCTGACGGTCGCATCCGCGAGGAACGGATTTAGCACTACACCAGAAACCGTGAACCCAGCTCCGCCGTTGACGAATGTCATATTCATCGACAATGAAATGGTGCCTGGAGCCAGCAGCGACGCCAACGACCCACCCGTGACACTACCAAGCGCCGTAGTGAACAACGCACCGGTTCCTGGTGGGCCCTTCACCCCCGAGAGCGCACTATCGGCCATCGGCCCCTGGAGCAACAAGCTGTCGTCCGCGCCGTAGAGGCTAAAGATACCGCCGGTAAAGTTCTGAATAACTAACGAACCACCGAATACAGTTGCCGGCCCGGTTGCACTGAGACCGTTCAAACTGAACGACGCGGAGTTCGTGTTTACATCCGGGATGTAATTAAGAAAGTCCGTATACTCAATACTGGTCGTCTGATCGCCGGTCGGCGGAGGACCACCAGTTTGATCAACCGTTGAAAGATTTCCCAGACTGTCCATTCCGACATTGGGACCAACCCCGCCCAGATTGAGCTTGATAATCGTGGCAGCTTGAGAAAAACTCGCGGCTACGAATAGAATCGCCAATGCGGCAACGCCACATTGAAAAACCTTGGATGTCGACTTCATTAGACTGTATCTCCGCTGCAACTAGGTAGAGATTCCGTTACCCCTGCGAATCTCCACCAACCATTTTTTCCGGCAAATTTTTCGTTCTGTCTCTAGTTACTCTTGCGATGCTTTTCCCGCCGTTAAAAAACAACGATCGAAACCTTTGTGCGCGCCGGCGGTTACCGGAATCCTTGCGCCAAAAGACTTCAATCGTGGTTCTTTGTTCTATGTCGCCTCGTATTGTCCCCGTTCGCCTTCGCGATTGATTAGCTTGCCTTCTAACTTTTCCTGGGAACATAATTAAGAGAATACTTTGGATTATACTTACTTCTACTTGGGGGTCAATATTTCTGGAAAATTTCCAGCACGAGCGGCCTTTTTCCCGAGAAAACACGGAAAAATAGCATTTGCCGCCAGCGGCTACCCAGGGGGAAACCCGTCTTTAGTTGGCTGTTCGAATCCCTGAGCGGACGCCAGCAGTGCCAAAGCATACGCCGGGGCACACCGGCTCGCCTCCCGCCCTACCCTCTCTTCCAATGCCACAATGTGGCTTCCCCCCAACGCCACGACCACCGCTTCGCGAGCTAGAAACTCCCCCGCTCCACTCACCACGCATATTCCCGGTGGTTCCGGCAGCCGCCGGGCAACTACATTCAAACACTCCACCAATTGATCCAATAAGGCCTGGCGTACCGCACTTGCCATCGCCTCGATGGCGCCAAGCGTCAGTTCCGCGGCGTCTGCGCAAACTTGCCGGGCCAACCGCTGCCGGGCAAATCGCTGCGTCAAAGGCCGGCCGTCCGCGGTCCAATCGGCCTCGAGTGCTTCGCCGACCTCGCCTGTAATCACAAATGCGTCTGCCGTCGTCGCAAACAGCTCTGCTGCAACCGGGCATTTGCCTCCTTTCAATGGCAGCGAGCTCACAACTGCGCACACCGGCGTTCGTCCCACCCCACGATAAAGCAACTCATGCGATAATAACCGCTCCGTATCCGTCTGGCCCTGCGCAACCACGCGCCCATCGACGATGGGAATCACGTCCGTGGTCGTCGATCCCACATCAATTAACAGCCCCGTTCGCGACGTTACAAACCGTGCTGCAAAGCTAGCCAGCGCATGCCAGTTGCTCGCTGCCGCCAAAAGTGGTGTCTCGCGCACCTCCTGCGTCGGCACCAATCGCCCATCCACCAAGTACACCAGCGCATCTCCGCGCCGATCAATCTGCTCAACGGCATCCAAAATATGCTGAACCCCCGCCGCTTTGCTCTCAAAGCAATCGCACAACTCCGCCGTCATCGTCACTGCCAACCGCCCCGGCCGTGGAGCGAGTGCGATCAGTTCAGATAACTTTACCGCGAGCCCAGCAGGATCTCGCCATACCGGAAACGGCAGCGAAGCAGCCCAGCCTTGGCTATCGGCCGCTTTCAGATTCGCCCCCCCGATATCAATCCCCAACCATGTCATCGCAGATAGCTCACATTTCCGTTCGAATCAAACTCGATCGCTCGACTGGAAAACTCGATCGGTTGCACGTTCCCCTGTGCCACCTGCCACATCGCATCGGCAAGATTGCCGCTCGCCGCGGTTCGCAAGCCCACATACGAAGTCGTCAATCGCGGATTGACTTCGATCACCGCGTCCTGCGATCCGTCCGGCTCGCGTCCCAGCACGAGATCGATTCCCACATATCCTATCGTCGGTGGCATCGCTGCCATCGCCCGCTCGGCCAACTCGCGTGCGCGTTCCGCCAGGCCTGCCGCCAGAGGCAATTCTCCTCCCAGATAACGAAACCGCCCATCTTCCGAGATCCGCTGCTTACAAGGAGCCAGCGAAATGTTGCCGCTCGGCCCACATAACAACGCAACGCTCGCCGCGAGGCCAGGCAGATAGCTTTCCAACCGCCTCGGCCAGGCGTACGCAGGAGGCGTATCGTACGAACTGCTTACTAGGTAAGTATCCTGCGACCCCGCCCCATGCACTGGCTTGATCACCGCCGGGTAAGAAATATTGGCTGGCAACGGCTCGTCCGGTTCCAGTACTCGACCGGCCGGCACAGTCACTCCCGCCGCCGCCAGCGTCTCACATGTCCGCTGCTTGTCTGCAGCCAAGCGGATGAACTCCGGCGCCGGCGACACCAACCGGCCACCGCTTGCCAGAGACCAACGAGCCGTCTTCAGCAGAATGTCGTCGAACTCGGGCGCGATCAGGATCGTCGCATCCGCTTCGGCCGACAGCCGTTCCAGTTCGTCCCGATGCGAGGTCCGGCTATGCACATCCACCACAGCGCAACCCGACAATGCGAGTTGCAGCACGCGTGGATCACGCAGCGCGCTCACGCGGCAATCTTTGATTCGCAAAAAGTCACCAGCCAGCGCGCCGACCATCGCCGTCCCTTCGCGAACAAGAGACGCCGGCACGGGCCCCGGTTCATCCACCAACCCACCGCCCGTGGCCCATTCGTATAGAAAGACGTGCATGCGAGGGTCGAGAGCTAAGAGTCAAGAGTCAAGAGCCAGAACCGAAGCAAACGATTCACCGCTCGATCTCTGGCTCTTGACTCTCCGCTCTTGACTCTCCGCTCTTGACTCTTGACTAAAAAATCCCCAACTGATCTCGCGCGTCCTCGCTCATCCGATCCGGCGTCCAGGGCGGCTCCATGACGAGCTTCACATCGACTTCGCAGACTCCATCCAACCGCTTCACCGCATCCTGCGACTGGCTTAAGAGCTGCGGCCCGGCTGGGCAAGCCGGGCTCGTCATGGTCATCTCGACCGCAACGTTCGACTTCCCCTCCGGCTGCTCGTCGATCTTAATGTCGTAAATGAGACCCAAGTCGACGATATTCACGAACAGTTCAGGGTCAACGACACTCTTCAGCGCTTCACGTACTTTGTCTTCCGCGATTGGCATTGTTCTACTCCTCTTCGTCCGGCTCCGGCAGAAATTCGATGCGTTCGTAAACTTCCTCCAATGGCAGCTCTGCCTCGATTTCTCCTAGAGGAATAGTCGCGCCCAAGTCGGCGTACGACTCGTAGACGAACCCCTGATCGGTGCGGCGGTACAGAACGATAGCTGGCACATCCTGCTCGACCAGCAGGTATACCTGCAGCGTGGGAATTGTCAGATAGGCCTCTTTCTTTTCCGTCTGATCGTCGCGTCGTGTGCTTCGTGACAGCACTTCCACAATTATTACGGGCCGATCTTGAAATGTGTCCGCCGGCGGGTTTCGATCACAAACGACTGAAACGTCGGGGTAGTAGAACCGCACGTGCGTGGGTAACTTGACACGCACCTTCGTGTCCGAATTGAACGGTTGACACGGTTTCCCTCGTAACCTAGCCCCTAATGCACTGAGAATATTCGACGCGATTTGGTTGTGAGCGTTCTTCGCCCCTGCCATCGCGTAAACAAAACCGCCCAGATACTCACGCTTGACCTGCGACTTCAACTCTCCACGCAGATATTCCTCGACGCTGATCGGCTGTCGTTCTGGTGCAGTGCTCATGATCTATAGAATACGCGGTCCTACGTGTTGATTCAATCAAGTAGGGCTCGCTCCCAGGAGCGCCGTTGCGTTGCCTTCCCGGCCGGAACGGCCGGACTAGCCGATCCGTCTCGGATCGGTCCAAGTACCGCAACAGCGCCGCTTGTCCACAAATTCTTGCTGCCCCCGAGTCCCCACAACGATCGGAATCGGAATAAGTCCCGTGGCAAAAAACGAAGCCACTGCCAGTCATCCGTCCGAATCAATCCCGCAACCGCACGAAAACCCGATCACCTTCGACCTTCACCTCGTGCGTCCTGGTCGGTTTCGTCGCCGGCATCGTCAGCGCTGCGCCGGTCTTCACATCGAACTTGGCCCCATGCCGCGGGCAGGCAATCGTGCCGTGCTCCGCATCGAGCGGCCCTTCGCTCAGCGGGCCGCCGTCGTGGGTGCAAATGTCGTCGAGCGCGTAGATATGGCCGGCCGCCCGAATCAATACGACCAGTCGCTCACCGACCTCTACGAGCAACTTGCCCGGGTCGTCGATCTCGTCCACCTTGGCCACTTCCACAAAATCCGCCATCTACGCGTGCCCCAAGCTGGCTAGCCACATCCCCAAAATCTCGACCGCCAGCCCCAGCACAAGCAGCGGCAAACCAACCTTCAATCCCTGTGAGGCCCGCTTCCGTTCGTCGATCCGGCCCGATACGATCACGCGCATCCCACCGGCCGATTTCCACAAGCCAAAAACGATCAGCACCAACCCGATCAATCGCAAAAAAGTAGCAACGCCAGCCAACACGACAAGTCAACTACGCTCCGGCCAAGTCTTTGATATCCCGCACCCGCCGGCCGATCGCCTCGCCCAGCGCGTCGCGAACGCTCTCGATCGTGATCCGATCGAACACTTGCTGGAAGAATCCGGTGACGATCATCCGCACGGCTTCGCGCCGCGTAAAACCACGCGTTTGGGCGTAGAACAACTGCTGCTCATCCACCCGGCCGCTCGTGCTGCCATGCGTGCAGCGGACATCGTCGGCCTCGATCTCGAGCCCTGGGATCGAATCGGCCCGCGCGTCGCGCGAGAGCATCAAGTTGTCATTTCTCTGGTAGGCATCCGTCCGTTGGGCCGGCTTGTCGACCTTGATCATGCCGCGCCACACCGTTCGCGAACGATCCTGCAGCGCCGTTTTATACAACAAGTCGCTCTTGCAATACGGCGCCATATGATGCTGATGCGTGTTGTACGACAAGTGCTGCCGCCCTTCGGTGAACATCACGCCGTTCACTTGCGACTCGGCATCCGGCCCTGTCATCGCCACGTGCTGGTTCACCTTGGCCAGCCGCGCGCCGAGGGCCCCGATCGTCCATTGCAGCCGCCCCTCGCGGGCCACATGAGCCTTCTGGTGAGCAAAATGCCACACCTCATGGCCCCAATTCTGCAGGTTCACGTACCGCAGCTTGGCCCCCTGCTCCACCATGAGTTCGATCGAGCCGCAATGCAGCCCGGCGCCATCGAGTGTCGCGCTGGCCGTTTCGCTCAACAGCGTGGCCTCCGCGCCGGGCTCAAGAATGACCATCGTCTTGCCCAGGTCGACGCCGCTCGCCGTCATCGCCGAGAGCGAATGGACCGGCAACTCCATCCGCACGTTCTTCGGCACGTACAGCAACGTGCCGCCCGACCAACACGCTCCGTTGAGCGCCGCAAACTTGTCCTGAAACGGATTCACTACGCGCCGTTCGAAAAACGGCCGCAACTGCTCGCTATGTTCCCGCACCAATCGAGCTAGATTGCCGAACAACACGCCCTGCTTGGCGAGCGCCGAACCCAGCTCCGCGACCACGCCGTGGCTGTTCATACTCACCGCCCGGCCAGCCAGCTCGACTCCCTCGGCCAAAAGAGCGTGCGGATGAGCAAACTCGGCAGCCACGCGATGGCCGTCGTGATCCGGCAGGTTGAACTTGTCCAGCTTGAAGAGCCGAATGTCGGTCCGCATCCACTCTTCATCGCGAACGCTTGGCATCGGCAATTCGAGAAATCGCTGCCACGCAGCGCGGCGCATATCAGTCAACCACGCCGGCTCGTCCCGAGTGGAAAGAAAGTAATCAAACGTCTCTTGCGAAAACCCTGTCGATGCAACCGCGGTAGCCATCAATCCCCTATCACAGTCTCGTTATTCG
>CAZJWY010000039.1:0-22565 GCA_964549545.1 uncultured Planctomycetaceae bacterium
GGATGACATTGTTCATTGTTCCCTGGCTCGCCGCCGCCACGCCCAGCGCCCCAAGCAATACATCCACCACCCGTTGCGATGTCTCCACATTGCCACCCGCCACGGCAGGAGTGGTTTCGGGTGATGCGCCCCGTTGCGGATTCAACAAGCACACCGGAAGTACGATCTTGACCGGCCGCAGCACACCGTGATTGAGCGGAATGTCTTCGTCGATCAGCAACCGCAGCGTGTAGATCACGGCCGCCGTAACGATCGCCCGGTTCGCATTGAGGTTGCCGGCAATAACAGGACCAGTTCCCGTAAAGTCGATCGTGGCCGCCCGCTCGGCATCTGGCTTGGGAATCGTGATGCGGACGCTTACTGGCGTGCTTTGCCCGTCTGCTGACTCAAGATAGTCGATGTACGAATACTCGCCTGGAGGAAATCGCCTCAGTGCTTCCCGCACCTTTTTCTCGGCCGCGTGTTGCACAAAACCCATGTAGCTTCGCACAACCGGCCAGGTGTACCGCTCGACCATGGCGAGTAGATCGTTTGCACCTTGCTGATTGGCCGCGACTTGTGCGATGACATCCGCCAGATTGGTTTCGACGTCGCGCGTCGGATACAGGCCAGCGAGCAACTGAGCGCGCAGCGCGTCGAACCGCGGTGTTCCTCCATCGACGATCTTGAGGTTCTGAATAAGAATGCCTTCTTCCGCAAGGTTTGTCGACATCGCCGGCATCGACCCCGGCGTGATGCCGCCAATCTCGGCGTGATGAGCCCGGCTGGCAGTGAAGAATTGCAACTCGCCGCTAGCTGCATCATGGATCGGCGTAACGACCGTCACATCCGGCAAGTGCGAACCACCCGCGTAAGGATCGTTCGTCGCAACGACATCGCCCGGTTTCAAGTCGGAATTGGCCGCGATCGTCGCTCGCACCGTTTCTTCCATTGCCCCCAGATGCACCGGCACATGCGGCGCGTTGGCCACAAGCCGACCGTCGGGCGTGAAAATCGCACAACTGAAATCGAGCCGCTCCTTCACATTGACGCTCGACGCGGTGTTCCGCAGCGTCACCCCCATCTGCGAGGCGATGCTTGTCAACTGGTTATTGAATATCTCCAGGAATACCGGGTCTGCTTTCACGTGAGCTACAATTGCCGTTTGCTCGGACTGCCTGCTGTCCACTAGGTCAGTCAGCAGCAACTCGCCTTGAGACAGCACTTCGGCCTCCCAGCCCGCGCCGATCACCGTCGTCGAAATCTCTTCCGTCACGATGGCTGGCCCGGCTATGCGATCTCCCGCTGCCAGTTGGCTGCGCGTGTACAGCGGCACGTTCCGCCACTGGCCATCGAGACACATCTTCGTCGTATCTGGCGTAGCTCGTCTTCGTGCATTAACTCGCTGACTGCACGGCAATGTTTCTCCGACACTGCCGATCACTTCCACCCGCGCCGCGACGATTTCCAGGAAGCGTCCCTCATGCGCGTATCCATACCGTCGTCGATGCTCTACCGTAAACGCCGTCTGGAAATCATCATTTTCCGGCCACGTGATCGTCAGATAGCTTTCGACACCCCGGTAACGAAGGTCCAATGAACGCAATGCGGACACCTTGCCAATCCCTTCCGCTAGTACCTCTGCCGTTGCCGCTTGTTCCAACTCGTCGAGCCGCTGCCGGGCAATCGCCAGCGATTGGGGTGAGAGCGTTCGCTCGATGCCACACGAACGATGCTGCGTCACATCCGCCAGCCCAATGCCAAGCGCACTCAGTACGCCGGCCTGCGGATGGTTGAGTACCTTACGAATGCCCAGTTCTCGCGCGACCGCGCACGCATGTTGCGGCGCGGCCCCTCCAAACGCGACGAGCACATAGTCCGTCGGGGCCGCCCCCTTCGCGACCGTTACGCTACGAATCGCGGCCGCCATGTTCGTGTCCGCGATCCGCACCAACCCTTCCGCCAACTCTTCAAGCGTGAATCGGCGTCCTGTCGGAAGGCTCGCCTCAGCGGCCAAATCTTCGAGCCGCCGCTTCGTCGCGTTTAAATCCAACTCAAACGGAAACCGGCTCGCAACAATTCGCCCTAAGAATAAGTTTACATCGGTCACCGCCAGCGGACCGCCACGCCCATAGCAGGCCGGCCCCGGATCGGCCCCCGCGCTCTCGGGTCCCACGGTCAGCTTCACGCCGTCGAACCGGCAAATCGAGCCACCGCCCGCGGCAACCGTCTCGATCGCCATCGCTGGCGCTACTAACCGCACGCCGGCCTTTTGTGTTTCGTATTCCAAGTCGAAGCGACCATCGAAACGCGAAACGTCCGTGCTCGTTCCGCCCATGTCGAACCCAATCGCACGCGCGAACCCGGCCGCTCGCGCCACACGCGAATACCCGACAACGCCTCCCGCGGGTCCAGACAGGATGCTGTCCTTCCCACAAAAGTGCGATGCCCCAACGAGCCCGCCCGCGGACGTGAGAATTCGCACCGAGCTTCCCGGCAATGCTGCACCAAGGCGTTCGACATATTCGCGCAATATGGGATTGAGGTAGGCGTCCACCACTGTCGTATCCGCCCGCCCGACGAACTTTGGCAGTGGTGCGACAGCGTGCGACAGGCTGATTTCAGCGAACCCGACCTCGCGAGCGATTTCTCCAACCAGCCGCTCATGCGCCGGGTGCCGATCCGCGTGCAAGAAACAAACGGCCAAAGACTCCATGCCGGAATCGATCAACAACTGTAATTGCTTGCGTACTGTCGCCGGATCTGGCGCTCGGAGCACTTGCCCGTCGTGCGTTACGCGTTCATCGATTTCCACGACGGTTGTTGTCAGCGTTGGCTCTTTGCGAATCGTTAAATCGAATAAACGGGGGCGAGCCTGGTAGCCGATTTCCAGCACATCGCCGAAGCCCCGCGTGGTAACTAACGCTGTGCGTGCGCCGCAGCGCGTGATAAGGGCGTTGGTGCCGCGCGTCGTTCCCAAGCGTAGTGTGATCGGCGGGACTGGCTTGGCCAGTGGCAGGCCGAGCAGGTAGCGGATGCCGATGACCGGTGCATCGAAGTCGCAGCGCAGTTCGTAGGCTGTGCCTGCGGCGAGGGGCAGGGGTTGCGTATCGAGGCGCAATTGTCCGGTCGCTGCGTCGAATGCCTGCACGGTGGCCTGGTGCAACTCGTGACCGCTCGCATCGACGATCACTAACCGCCAACCGGTCCAAAAGTCATTGGGGTCGCCACGTCGAGCGGGATCGACGATTACCGCGGTCGACGACCCGACGCCGATGCGTCCTTTCGTGACGCCCGAGCTAAGGAGCTTATGCCGCCGGATCGAGCCATCGGGAGCCTTCGCTAGGCAGTCGGTGAATGTTCCACCGACGTCGATCCAAAACTCCCAGCGTGCTGCGTTCATCGTGGCATTTTAGCGGTGAAATGTTCTCAATTACCCATCTTACAACGCGAACCGCCGGGGGTGACCCCGGCGGTGCTCATCAACACTTCATTTCGATTCGGCCAGGAATCACCACGAATGGCGATTAGCCTGCGATGCATTACTGCGGCTGCTGCAATCCGCCGCTCGAGCGGCGCGAAGCCGAGCGTGGACTGCTCTCGCCTTGCTGCTCTTGCGACGAGCGGCTTTGAGCCACTTGTTGCTTTTGCTGCCGTTGCGGCTGCTTCTTGATTCGGTACAGGTTCGCCACTTGTTGTCCGGCTGGTGGAATCACGTAGACCTTCGGGTCATCAATCACCCAGGGCGTGCTCCAACTGCGGCCGTTGTCCATGTTGGCCACGTTGAAGAAGAAGTTGTTGAACGCGGTGCAGCGTTCGCCGTAGGGGAAGCTCGACATCAAGTGATCTTCCGCCGTCAAGTCGGCGGTGCCTTTGTGGGCGTAGTAGTGGACCTGTCCGTCTGACGAGAACGACATGCCGAGCGTCCACCAGCCTGGCTCGTCGATGTCGAGGCTACGGACATCGCGGCCGAGCTTGTCACCACGAATGGTGAGCTTGGCGGCTTTGACCATCTCGCCCTCTTTGTTTTTGTGGAAATTTCGCAAGATGAACATGCCAGGCCAATAAGCTTCCATGCTGCCGTCCGGCTCGCGGCCCATGCAGTCGCCGCGCATGCCGAACGACGGACCGTTGCGATTCTCCCACTTGTCCCATTCGGGCAGGTAAACTCGCACTGTGGCGCTCGGTTGCCATTCCATCGAGATGCTGCGGCCCAGTCGCCGGTTGAACATCATCAAGAGGTCGTCTTGCATCTGCTCGCCGCTCGCGCGGCCTGGCACGCCGGAGTTCTTGGTCTGCATGAAGAGCGCGCCGGTGCTGCCTTCGATGCCGCCTGGCGGAGTCGGCACGCGCTTCACGACATCTGGCGTGCCGCGTTTTCCGCCTTCGTGCCAGAGGTTGTTGCTCGAGACGCCGCCCGGGCTGCGTTGGCTCTTGTCTTGCTCGTGGCTGCTCTTGGGGAAGTTGTACTTGTAGCTCCAGTTGGAGTCTTCGAAGTCGTCGCAGCAGTCTTTCAACAGTTCGCCGGTGCCGGGGACGATAGGTTGCCCGGCTTCGGCACGGCTAATGAATGTGGCGGAGGCTGCCAACAGAGCGGCTAGGGCAGTCGCTTTGAAGAAGCGTTTCATGCGAGTGATCCTTCCGTGGAACTCGAAGATTGAAGATAAGCGGGTATGAGCCCTGTCTGGCGTAAGTAAACATGGGTCCGCCGTGACTGTGGGCTCCTCGATTCAATTCATATCGACCGCCCAACGGGGCTGCATCAATGCGAGCTGTCGTGTAGCTGGCAACGCTCGCTGCCAGCACACAATTCGCAAGCGTCCGCTTCGCCGCGTGTGTGTGCCAGGCAGTGGTCAATTCGCTGCCGCATCACTTCTGCCATCAATGGATGCAACGCAAACGGCGCGGTCACCAGGTAGCGTACGCCCGGATGGGCCTGTGCTGCCGCTGCTGTCAGCCGGGGAATGTCGTCGTGCCAATGCCGGCCGGGGAGCAGGAAATAGGGGAATACGACGACGGTCGTTGCGCCCTGGGCGACACAACAGTCGAAGGCCGTGGCGATCGACGGTTCGGCCAGTTCCATGTGGGCCGGCTCGACGATCGGCATGCGCGTGGCATCGACGAAGCTGCGCACGACGTCGAGGAGCATCGCATTGCTTTCATCCCGCCGAGAACCGTGATCGACAACGATTATGCCTAGCGTTTTGTGGTCGTTGGCTTGGTTCATGCGGGGGCGGAATCCCGGACCGCGTGGCGGTCCGGCTAGGGGGAGCACTGGTTCTCGCGGCGATTGTGCTGACGCGTCGGGTTTTATTGTGGCAGTCTTTTCTAGATCACGCAAATTTCCCAGAACGGGCCAAGGTGCGCACAATTCTCCCCCCTGGATTTTGCGCACCTAGGGGGGAGTGCTCGCGTCATCGGCGGGCGCACAGCGGTAGCGCTGAGGCTTACAGCCGAGGAAGTGGTGGCAAGGTTTTGTCGGGTTGTCAAAGAGCTGGCGGACGGTTCGGTGCGGAGCGGTGGAGAGCGGTCGCTGGGGGGGCTTATTGCCAAGATGTTAGCATGTAGTGTATGCATGTTCAATATCCCGGTTTTGGCCACTTTGGCATGTTTTGGTGTTGGAGTTATTCAGGGTCACGATCGGATCGGGGCACGCAAGAGGACGTGAGCTGCCCTTGCCGCCTTGACTTTATACGAATTTTAGTATACATTATATTGTATTGAATGATGCTGAAACGACGAGAATCCGATGAGTCTCAACGAACCATCGCAGGGGTGGCGTGGGAAGGGAATAGCCTGGAAGTTGTCAGGGGCTTTCCCAAGGCTGTTCGAGAAGACTTCGGAGCCGACATTCGGCGACTTCAACTTGGAGAGCGCCCGTTAAATAGTCGGCCGATGAAATCCATCGGCCAAGGGGTCTTCGAACTCAAGCAGATAGATGAAAGCGGTTGGTACCGACTCATTTATCTCGCGAAGATTGGCAACCGGATTCACATGCTGCATGGCTTTGTCAAAAAATCGGCAAAAACAAGCCCGAATGACTTGAACATTGCTTCCACTCGCCTTAAAGCGGTGAAAGCAAGATTGCAGGAGGAGAAGAAAGATGCCGCCAAGAAAAAATGAGCCATCGCACGTATCGCGAGGCGAGCTTTTTGAAGACTTGGGCTTCACGTCTGAAGAAGCAGCCGTACTGCGAGTTAAAACCATCCTTCATATCGAGATTATGAAAGCGGTTGAGAAAAGGAAGCTGACTCCTCGGCAGCTTGAGAAACTTCTGGACATCCCGCAGCCGCGCGTAAGTGAGCTTCTACATGGAAAGATTTCGCGGATGACTGCCGACCTGCTCACGAAGTACCTTTACCGGCTTGGACGCGAAATCAACGTAAGCACCAAGGCGGGAACTTGGCAGCAAGCTGCGATGGCTTAACCGCCCCGTAACATTTTCAGGATAAAGCGGTGGTGGCGAGGGACTCGTCGCGCACCGCTTTTTCTTTTCTCCTCAGCCGGTAGCGTGGGTGCTCGTCACCTGCGGATTGTGGCTTGGGCCTTCGGACGGCGTCGTGCGATGATTCTTGGCTGCACGTAGTTTTGTGGGTGCGGAAGCACCCACGCTACTTTGCGAGTTGGTTCTTGATGTACTCGCAGTTAATGATTTTTTCTACCAGGTCGAAGGGGACGTAGTAGTATTGGTTCGAGGCTTCGTAGCCGAGGCGGGAGTCGGCGGAGGAGAGTTCGAAGAGTTGGGTGGCCAGGGTTGTTTCTTGATCGATCAGGTCGGACATGGTTTGGCGGATGGCTCTAGCTTTTTCGGCGGTGGCTGAGCGGAGTTCGTTGCGGGCGAGGATGAATCGTGCCTGGTTGGCGACGCTGGCGAAGTGGAGTTGGGCGGCGCGGGAGACGCGGAGGTCGGCCGCGGCGGCGGGTTGCAGGTTGGCGGGGATCTGGGGATGGGCGGCTGCGAGGTCGGTGAGGCCGTCGGCCCAGCCGTCGGCTACTTTTTGGAATTGATCGGCGAAGACTTGGGCGGGGTAGGGGGCGCGCCAGCGGTCGAGGTCGTCGTAGGGGATGCCGACCATCGTGGCGCTGTAGCCGGTCGGCTCGATGTACAGCAAGTTGGCGGGGCCAAGTTGTTGCGGCGCCAAATAGAGGACGTCGCCGCTGTAGGGATATTCGGTGAAGGCCTGGCTGAATTTGGTCCAGGCCCGCGAAACCAGTGGCGCGGCTTTCGGGCCGTAATGGCGATTCGCGAGAGTTTGGATTGCGGAGGCTGCGTCGGGTGTTTTTTGGTTTGCGATCGTGTGTGCCAGTTCGAGATTGTGAGAGGGATAGCCGCCGAGGCTCCAACTGAGCATGAGGCCGTCGACGTTTGCCGTGGCGAGTCGTTCGCAGTGCTGGCCGACGAGATCGAGGACTGGCAGATAGGGAACCGAGGAGAGTTCCCAGGTGTTGTTGAGTTGCACTTTGGCGATGGTTTTGAGGCCGCGCTCGTGGGCGGCGTTCCAGTGGCGGGTGGCGCGGGGGCCGGGGCCGACGGCGGAGATCGAGTATTCGCCGATGGTGTAGAGTACGCCGCCGCGATGGATGGGGAGCGACCATTCGCTGACGGACATGACTTCGACGTTGGCTGGCAATTTCGCGATCGTGGCGGTGGCGTCGCCGTGGCCGTTCCATCCCCAGTCGTAGGCGATCACTTTTGCATGGGGCGCCGCTCGATGGACGCCCTCTTCGATCGCGCCGACTACTTCCGAAACGATCTCGGCTTCGCTGCGAGCGGCACAGTGACGGCAGGCTTTCTGGTTGCCGTGCGAGGCGCAGTTCGTCAGGTTTTCAGAAGCGGTGATCGTGAAGACGCCGCCAAGGCCAGGGACCTCTCGAAAAACGTGGGTGAGCGAATCGGTGATCCAGCCGCGTACGCGGGGGTCGGAGGTACACATCGCGGCGTAGTTGCCTTCGCGGACGCCGGCCAACTCGGCGCGATTTTTGAAGAACTCGGCCGGCATCGCACGAGGTTCGTTGACGTAGAGATAAACGTCGATGCCAAAGCGCTTGGCGCGGTCGACCAGCTTTCGCAAGTTGGCCAGGCGGGTTTCGTGGTCTTCACCGAACTCGGGGAAATCTTTCGTGCCTGGAGCGAGCTGGCGGAGAACCGTGTGGAGCCAAACGCCGTTGACGCCACTCGCCTGTAGTTGGGCGAGGAGGCCGTCGGGGTACGGGTCGAGTTGCGGATCGAGGAGCGAGTCGCCGAATGTGGCGAAATAGGAGTAAATGAAGCGAAGTTGTTTGTTGGCGGCGGGCTCGGCGGGGAGAGGTTGTGGTTTACCGTGTGCGAACTGGTTGATGAAGCTGAAGCGGGGTTCGGCCGGTTGCTGGAGTCGGTCGCCGAAGTGCTTGACGACGGTGGCACGAATCTCGGCTTCACGTTGGCGTGCTTCGGCGGTGGTCTCGCGATATTTTACGGTGGCGCATTTCGGTTTTAGTGAGCCGAGCTTGATGTAGAGGAAGTCGTCTTCGCGGAGGCGGAAGGCCAGTTCTTTTTCGGAGATGTCGAGCAGTTGCAAGAGTTGATCGTACGGCAAGAGATGCCAGTTGCGGCGGAGGATGGTGATGTAGCCGCGCTCGTGCATCGCGGGCGGGATCAATACTTGGCGCGGTAGGCCCATCGAGGCGGCGAGGTCGGTGATTTTCTCGGGGTTCGTTTCGAGTACCTTGGCGAGTCGCTCCGGTGAGACGAGGCCCCAGTTTCGCCAGACGACGGCGTGGAGAGTGTCGGGGAAGTGGGGAGTGGGGACCGGCGGGCGATTTGAGACTTCTGGCAATTCGCCGGCGATGGTGGGAACGCGCAAAGTGAGGAGGAGTGGCAGGAATAGCAGCGGGAGTAGACGGAGCGTGATTGCCAGGGTGTTGAACATGATCGTATGGGAATGAACGGGAATTCTTGGGAGGGGGGTCATAGCTTAAGAAGCAGTCGGAGGCGAGCCAAATGAGGTGCGGTTGTCGTGGGCGATAAGCCCATCTACCTAGCATGTTGGATATTTCTAGGTACTGGAACGAACGCTGTTGTTCCATTTATCGCTTTGGTGCCTCGTGGAAATATCGGTCAATGGCCAAGCCCATTTTTCGTCCAACTGCACGATACCCCTCGGTCGTGCTCTGAGGAGTATTCCAGGGGACTTCCAGCGTGGTAGCCACGACATGGCGAGCGGTATTCTGCGTTACCCAAACACTGCTGATCTGGTTCCAAAGCTTGTCATAACGGGCGTCGCTCTCAACCGTTTTTCCGCGAAATGCCAGTGGAGCGGTCAATTCAGATCGCATTGCGGTCAGGAAGTGTTGCAAATTGATCCCATCTCTATCGAGAGACTGGCTTTGCGGAGGCACATAGAAGTATGGGTCTCGGTTTGCCGGTGCAGGGTTGTGCAAATCGATGTAAAGATCGAACCGTCCTGCGTTATCGAGCAGCTTAATCTCTCGTTGAGCGGCAGCGACTGCTGGATGGTATGGATTAGCCGTCCAATCGCGATTGTGGTCTTGTGGTATTTGATTCTTGCCGCCTGCGCCGATTGCAACATTATCCACATCCATTAAAGGAACAACGACAACAGATGCCTTTTTGCGAAGCGCTTCGGCCCGCGGTTCGTCTGAAACCAACCATTCGATGAACCCACGCGCGGTCCAACTGCTGCCACTTTCCCAGGCATGCTGTCGAGCACCAACCCAAATGCCATATCGGTTGTTGTCAGTATCCTTGTCGCTGGGTTGCATCACACGCAGCGCAGGCACAAAACGACCTTCGCGCGAACGACATAACACCCACGGCTTCGCATAAGGAGATTTCTGGGCAGTCCGCTCGACTAGTTCCGCGGCGTCTTCGTGCGTGAACGGCGGCCCCCAGGAGAACCATGCGACGGTAGCATCAACCTGCTGGCGATAGATGATGCAGCCCTCGTGCTTTTCGCCAGGGGACGTGTGCTTCCAGTTTTTCTGATCGATACTGAAGCTTGCCTGGATGGGCTGCGCCCATTTATCGCCTCCCATGTCGATCGAAATTGTTTCGCCAGGAACCACGCCCGTTAATTTGAAGTACCACCAGCATGGCCAGCCTCGGCCCATATGTGCTGCTGGAACTAAATGCACTATTCGTGAGTCCTGGTCGATCGATTCGACTTCAGCACAGCCGGAGGGAAAATCGGTCAAAACTTGAAGTTGCGGACGCCCGTCGCCGATCGCAAGGCTTTCGAAAAAGACTGTAGCTGCCACGACATTGGCGATGCATACCGTTCGATAACACCATGATGACCAAAGTATTGCTAGGCGAAACATACCGATTGTCCGATGGGGAATTTGAGTCTAACGCTTCAAGTCGAAGTTGATACGGTTCTCGGCGTCTGGTTTTGCATTTGCCTCCAAGTCTAAGGCGAATTGAGGTTGCTCGCGACTGTCAGGCGCGTCGGCACATGAAATTGCAGACAGAGGGCACGGCTTGATGCAAACTTCTTAAAACGTGTCCAAAAGCTGGCGAGCGAGGCGGGCCGCGTGACGACCGGCTAATGGTTGCATAATCGGTGGTTGTCGGTTTAGGTTTGCTCTTTTAATTCTTGCCGTGGGCCCACGGTGATGGTGGAGGCGGCGGAGAGGGGATACTTTTTCAGTACGTCGCGGATGGCGGTGGTGGTTACTTCGTCGAGTGCCTTAATGTCGTCGGCGACGGTGCGGTATTCGCGGCGCTGGAGCCAGTTGCCGCCGACGTTGAAGAGGCGGTTTTGGGGGCGTTCGCTGCCGAGGACGACGCGGGCTTTCACCTTGTTCTTCGCTTGCTTCAGCTCCTCTTCGGTGACGCCGTTCTGTTCGACTTGCTGGTAGATGGCTTGGAGGCGATTGAGGTTTTCTTCGAGCATGTCGGGTTCGCAGGCGAGCCAGGTATAGAACATGCCGGCGCCGAGATATTCGTAGTGGCCGAGCGAGGCGGTTTCGGCGAGGCCGGAGTCGGTGAGTTCCCAGTACATGCGGCTGCCGGAGTCGTCGCCGACGATGGTGGCCAGCAGCTTGGCGGCGTAGCGGTCGTCATCTTCCGAAGCGGGGGCGTCGGCCAGTTGCAGGACGTATTCTTGCGTTGCCGTGGGTCGATGGACCACTTCGAATTTCTTCTCGCACCTGGCACGGGGCACGTCGCGCCATGCGCCTTGTGCCTGCCAGTCGCTACAGCGTTTGGCGACTTGCTCGACGAGGGCGTCGAAATCGACTTTGCCCGCGGCGACGACGAAGACGTTGTCGGCACTGTAGCGCAGGTTGAAATAGTTGCGCATTTGTTCGGGCGACAGATCGCCGACGCTTTGCGACGTGCCGAGGACGCTTTTGGCCAGCGGATGTCGTCCCATGTGGAGTTGCTTGATGCGATCGTCCATGCCGAACGGCGGCTGATCCAGGTACATTTGGATTTCTTCGAGGATGACTTTCTTCTCCATGTTGAAATCGTCTGGCCGCAGGCTGGGGCGGAGGATGTCGGCCAGGATGTCGACGCTGGCTTCCTGGTACTCGGGCAGCACCGAGGCGTAGTAGGCCGTGCATTCCTCGCTAGTGAAGGCGTTGTAGTGGGCACCGATTTCGTCGAACTCGCGGTTTACGTCATCGGCGCTGCGACGCGGCGTGCCCTTGAAGCACATGTGTTCGAGGAAGTGGCTGACGCCGGCGACGTCGTCGGCTTCGTCGCGCGAGCCGGTGCGGACGATGAACGCGACGCTCATCGAATGGGCATCGGGGTTGGTTTCGGCGATGATTTCGAGGCCGTTGTTGAGTTTGTGTTGATGAAATTGCATTTCGGCTTTTCTAACGGTTAGCGAATGAATTGAACCACGAAGGCACAAAGGACACGAAGTAGGGTTGAAGTGGGCAAAGAATACTCTGCTCTTCCTTCGTGATCTTTGTGTCCTTTGTGGTGAATAAATGAATTAGTGAATTCCATCCGGCGTCTTTAGTGGTTCGGGGCCCAGTGTGACGACGAGCAGGTCGCTAGGTGGGTTCTTTTCGAGGAAGTTGTTAATTGTTTCGGCGGAGAGGGCGTCGACGAGTTTACCGACTTCGTCGAGTGAGCGAGCTCGGCCGAGGTGGTACCAATCGCGTCCGAGCGCGCCGCTACGGGAGGAGGTCGATTCCTGCTGCATGATCAGCGAGCTTTTGATCCGGGCTTTTAGGCGATCCAACTCGCTTTGCTCGATGCCGCTGCCTAGTTTTTTGAGTTCGGCGATGGTTACATCGAGCGTTTCCTGGGCGCGCTCGGCGGTGGTGCCGGCGTAGCAGAGGACGCTGGCGCGATCGCGTTGGGTGTGGAGCGAGGCGTAGACGGTGTAGCAGAGGCCGCGTTTCTCGCGGACTTCGGTGAAGAGGCGCGAACTGGAGCCGCTGGAGAGGACTCCGACGGCGGCCCAGGCTTGGAAGTAGTCTGGGTGTTTGTAGGGGATGGTGGGGAAGGCGACGCCGACGTGGGACTGATTGGACTGGAAGGGAATGTGGTCACTGGTCGCTCGTCCGTTGTGAACCGCCGGCTCTGGCATCTCGCGCGGCTCCCAATCGCCGAAGAGCTTTTCGACTTCGTCGCACATCCGGTTCCACTCGAAGTTGCCTGCTACGGCGAGGATTGTGTTGTCCGGCCGATAGAACCGATTGTGAAAATCACGGACGTCTACAATGGTTGCTGCTTTCAAACCGGCTTCATCTCCGAGGCTCGATCGTCCCCACGGGTCTGGGTACTGACGTTTCCGCAGCTCCATCATGAGCTTGTGGCTGGGCTCATCGTCGATGGAGCGCAATTCTTGCAGGCAGACGTTGCGGCCTGCCTCGAGTTGCTCGGCCGGTAGATGGGGCCAGCGCAACATGTCAGCAAACAGGCTGATTCCGGCGTATAGATTGTCGCGAAGCGTGGCGCCATGATAGGTTGCTTGAGCGACGCCGACCGATTCGCCGCGCTCGACTCCGAGGTTTTCCAGGTCCGATATCCAAGCGCGGCTGTCGCGGGTGCTCGCCCCACGGAGCATCATTTCGCTTGTTAGCGAAGCCAGTCCGGCCCCGCCGGGCGGGTCGTAGCAGCAGCCAGCCGGAGTGAGGAAGGTGAAGGCGGCTGATTCGAGGGCCTTGGACGGTTCGCCGACGAGGACCATGCCGTTGTCGAGTGTTTTGGAGAGTATTTCCGCTGCCATAGGTCTTTCTTGTTACTTGTTCCCATGCTCCGCGTGGGAACATATATGCCCCGCCGCTCGGCGGCCAACCGACGCATCAATCCACACTATTATTCCGGTGATGATCCCCGTGACCAATAGCGACGCAGAGCGGCGCTACATATTGCGTTCCCACGCAGAGCGCGGAAACGAGGGGGCGTGCTTCCTGCCGCGTCAAGAATAGGCTAGCTCAACCGCCTTGAATAGCGTCTTTGTCCGGCGAAAGCCGAGCCGCTGGTACAACTTTACCGCCCCATCGTTTTGGGCGGTCACTTCGAGGTAGACACGCGGCAAGCCAACTTGCTGAAAACCGGCGAGTGCGGCGTGTAGCAACGTTGTGCCGATGCCACGACCGCGATGGGCGGGCGTAACGCCGACGTTTTGAATCGCGCCGTATTTGTGCGTTGCGCGGATGCCCTGGATCGTGCCGCAGCATTCTACCTCGCCGCCACCCGTGTAGACGGCTAACCAGGTTGCTTCGGGCAGAAAGCCGTCCTTTGTACTGATTTCGGTCATCAGCCGTTGGCAGCCGGGAAGCTCGGAGAGGCACTCGAAGACATCGGCGTCGATTTCGTTGCGGAAGCTGAGGTACTTGGCTTCGGCATGGTCGAGGAGCAACTCGGGCTGCCAGGCCAGCAGGCGGTAGCCTGATGGAACAAAGATCGGAATCGATCTGCGACCACGCAAATCGAACTCCATCCGGAAGCGTTTGAAGTAACTGACGCTCATTGCACCATGGCGGTTAAGGCCGCAAAAATGTGCCCCGACACCGGCTCCCTAACTCTACCGCGTCCCCGCTGGAGCGTCAAATTTCCTGCGTTCTTTGTGTTGGGTCCATCCTACTATCATTCAAATCACTTTTGAGTCGCGGGCTTCGGTAAAAGGCTGAGGTTCTCTGGAGGCTGATTCCTTTAATTATGCGATCGGCGTTTATTGAGAAGGCCTCATAAACGTCATGCGACGCGTGCTCCGTTCACATTCGCCTCTTTGCAGGTGCCGTGTGCTGAAGCGTTTCTCGTATTACACTCCAAACGGTCTCCCGGGCCAATCTTGACAAGTGGGCTTCGGTTGCCAAGAATTTTGATTAGTCAAAAATCTGTGTGGAGAGTGGGATTGAAGGCAGATGGTTCTGCCCTCGTGTTTTTCTGGGGATTGTAAATTCAAAGCAGGTAATATGTTAGATCGATTCAGCGCAGGTTGTGCCGTCGTCGTCATGATGCTGGCATTCTTGGCGGGCTGCGCAGATACCACCCGAACTTCCACAAAAAAATCGGGTGTTAAGCGGGTCGTAACTACTTTTACGATTCTGCAGGACATGGCCCAGAACGTTGCGGGCGACAAGGCCATCGTCGAATCGATCACCAAGCCGGGGGCCGAAATCCATGAGTATGAACCGACACCGCTCGACATTGTGAAAGCGCAGTCGGCCGACCTCGTGCTGCGCAACGGCTTGGGGTTGGAGCGCTGGTTCGAGAAGTTCATGGGGAACGTTCGCGATGTGAAGAACGTTGACCTAAGCCAGGGGATCGAGCCGATCGGAATTGCTGAAGGGCCCTACAACGGCAAGCCGAATCCGCATTCGTGGATGTCGCCCAAGAACGCGATCATTTACGTCGAGAACATCCGCAAGGCGCTCGTCGAAATTGATCCCGCGAATGCCGACACGTACAACGCCAACGCCGAGGCGTATACGAAGCAGCTTCGTGCGATCGATGAACCACTGCGTGCGAAGCTTTCGGAGGTGCCTGTTGATCGACGATGGTTGGTGACGTCTGAAGGCGCGTTTTCGTATCTGGCGCGGGATTACGAAATGAAGGAGTTGTTTCTGTGGCCGGTCAACGCCGATGAGGAAGGTACTCCGCAGCAGATTCAAAAGGTCGTCGACACGATTCGGAAGTACAAGATTCCGGTCGCTTTTTCGGAGAGCACGATCAGCGACAAGCCGCAACGCCAGGTGTGCCATGAAACGGGAGCGCGTTTCGGCGGCACGTTGTATGTCGACTCGCTCACGCCGGAAGACGGCCCGGCGCCGAATTACCTGAAGCTGTTGACTTACAACGCCGACACGATCGTTGCCGGGTTGCAAAATGGGGCTCCCCCCGTCGCCACTGCGGCTGAAAAGGACGGAGGCAAGCTATGACGGTTAGCGCTCCTCCGTTGGAGCTTGCGGTCAACGACATCACGGTTGCCTACAACAACGGATTCGTCGCGCTCCGTGACGCGTCGTTTGATCTTCGCCCCGGTACGATCTGCGGCCTGGTGGGCGTCAACGGCAGCGGCAAGTCGACGCTTTTCAAAGCCATCATGGGCTTCGTCAAACCTATCAAAGGAAACGTGCGAATCTCTGGCAACGCTGTTCGCGAGGCCCACAAGCAGAGTTGGGTCGCCTATGTGCCCCAATCGGAAGATGTGGATTGGTCGTTTCCGGTGAGTGTGTGGGATGTCGTTCTCATGGGCCGCTACGGCTACATGAATTTTCTCCGCATTCCCAGCGCCGAAGACAAGCGGATCGCGCTCGAGAGCCTTGATCGTGTGAAGATGGCCGACTTCCGCGGACGGCAAATTGGCGAACTATCGGGCGGGCAGAAGAAGCGCGTGTTTCTGGCTCGCGCGCTTGCCCAAAAGGGCCGGATCATGCTGCTCGATGAGCCGTTTACGGGTGTCGATGTGAAAACGGAAGAGGCGATCATCGATTTGCTGCGCGAGCTGCGAGACGCGGGGCACATCGTGCTCGTGTCGACGCATGACCTGGGCTCCGTGCCCGAATTCTGCGATCGTGTGGTGATTATCAATCGTACGGTGCTGGCCGCCGGGCCGACCGAGACGACATTCACCGAGGAGAATCTTGCTCGCGCGTTCGGCGGTGCTTTGCGTAATATGCGACTGGACCATACCGATGATCCGACCGAAACCAGGAACGTGTTCCATGTGTTGACGGACGACGAAGGGGCGCTCGTTTTTGATCAGCATGGCCGGCCCGCTCCACGAAATAAGCCTGGCTCGGGCGACGCCGAATGATTGATTATTTGCTCACACCGTTTCACTACGAATACATGGTCAAGGCCATGCTGGTGAGCGGCTTCATCGGCGGTGTGTGTGCGATGCTCTCGTGCTTCGTAACGCTCAAAGGCTGGTCGCTGATGGGCGATGCCTTGTCGCACGCGATCGTGCCAGGCGTCGCGCTGGCGTACTTGATCGGCGTGCCGTTTGCCATTGGCGCGTTTGTCTCGGGACTTGCCGCGGCCGCTGTGATGGGTTGGATCAAGGCAAAAACCACACTTCGCGAAGACGCGATCATCGGCCTCGTGTTTACCACGTTCTTCGCCGCTGGCGTGCTGATCATTTCAGTTTTCCCGAGCAATATCAGTCTGAAGACAATTGTCTTCGGCAACATTTTAGGAATCGCCAACTCCGATATCGTGCAGATGCTAGTTATCTCCGTAATTACGCTCGTTGTGTTGTGCTTGAAGTGGAAGGACTTGCTGCTCTTTGCGTTTGATCCTCATCAGGCCCGTGCGATCGGGCTCAATACGACCGCGCTTCACATGACGTTGCTGACGCTACTGGCGGCTACGGCCGTGGCTGCCTTGCAAACTGTCGGTGCGTGTCTGGTGGTGGCGATGCTGGTGACGCCGGGGGCGACCGCTTACCTACTCACCGACCGATTTGGCCGCATGCTGTGGATCTCCACGGTCATGGGGGCGCTGACGTCTTTCCTTGGGGCCTATGCCAGTTACTTTCTCAACGGCTCGACCGGTGGCTGCATTGTCGTGTTGCAAACCGTGGTTTTCCTGCTCGCATTGTTCTTTGCGCCGAAATATGGTGTCGTGGCCAGCCGCTTGAAAATGCGGCAGGCAGAGAGCGAGTATGGCGACAATTCGATGGCCGCTTCCTCCGTTGCGTCGGAGGCAGTATGAATTTCGCGCGTCTTATCGAGCCGCTTCAGTACGGATTCATGATCGAGGCGATGCTGGTTGCCGCGCTGATCGGTGCGGTTTGCGCGATCCTTTCGTGCTATCTCGTACTGAAAGGTTGGTCACTGATGGGCGACGCCGTTTCACATGCGGTGCTGCCCGGGATCGTGCTGGCCTATATCGTTGGCCTGCCGCTCTCGATCGGCGCCTTCGGCGCTGGCCTTCTTTGCGCCGCTTCCACCGGTTGGATAAAAAATCATAGCCGCATCAAAGAAGACACCGTCATGGGCGTCATCTTTACGGGCCTGTTTGCGCTCGGCCTCGTGATGTACTCCAAAGTGCAAACCGACATCCACCTGAACCACATCCTCTTCGGCAGCTTGCTGGGCATTGAAACGCACGACCTTGTTCAAGCCGTCGCGGCGGCGGGTATTACGCTCGTTGTGATTCTCACACTGCGAAAAGACTTGCTGCTCTATTTGTTTGATCCACATCAAGCTCGCGCCGTCGGCCTCAATACAACCCGCCTTCACTACTTGTTGCTGGCCTTGCTCGCCGCGACGATCGTGGCCGCTCTACAGGCAGTCGGTATCATTCTCACGGTCGCGATGCTGATCGCTCCCGGTTGCATAGCGTATCTGGTGAGCGATCGTTTCGATCGGATGCTCTTCATCGCCAGCAGCAGCGCGATCTTCAGCTCCGTGATGGGCACCTACATCAGCTATTTTCTGAACGGCGCGACTGGTGCCTGCATCGTGCTGACGCAGGCGGCGATTTTCGTGGTCGCGCTGCTCTTCGCGCCGAAGAATGGGCTGATTACTCGTCAGTTTGCCGGTCGTGTTTGAGTCGTAGCACGGACTTTAGTCCGTGCGAAGAGATTCTAGAACGTCGGCAGCCGCCCGATGGAACAATAGATGTAAAGCCGACAACACGGATTAAAGTCCGTGCTACGTTTCTTGTCATCCATTAATCATCCCTCGCAGCGTTTCCAGATTAATTACGTCCAAGTCTCGCCCATTCTCTTCGCCTTTAGGCGTCTCCAGATACATGGGCACACTCGCGAACCGCTCGTCGTTCATCAGTAGCCGGAACGCTTCGCTGCCGATCATGCCGCGACCGATGTGCGCGTGTCGATCGACGCGCGAACCGAGCGGCTTCACGCTGTCGTTCAGATGAAATGCGTGGACGAGTTCAGTTCCAATGACTTTATCCAACGCGCTCATGGTTGCGTGGTAATCCTTTTCCGTGCTGATGGGGTAACCGGCCGCGAAGATGTGGCAGGTGTCGACGCAGATGCCGAGGCGATCAGGATCTTGCACGCCGTCGATCATCGCGGCGAGTTGCTCGAATGTGCGCCCGAGGCAGGAGCCTTGGCCGGCCGTAGTTTCGAGCAGGCACTTCGTCTTAATGCCGGGCGTTTGACGGTGGGTTTCATCGAGAGCCCGCACGACTGCGGCAATTCCTTCTTCCTCGCTGCTTGTCGTATGGGCGCCCGGATGCGTCACCACATAGGGGATTCCCAATCGATCGGCCCGCAGCAACTCGATGACAAACGCATCGACCGATTTCTTCCACAATGCCGGATCAGGACTTGCCAGGTTGATCAGGTAGGAATCGTGCGCCAGCGGATGGGAGATGCCAAGCTCGACAAGCTTCTCCTTGAATAGCCGCACATCATCGTCGGTCAGCTCTTTGCCTTGCCACTGGTTGTTGTTCTTGGTGAAAATCTGCACACAGTCGCACTGGGTGCGATGGGCGATCTCCACTGCTTTGTAGTATCCACCGGCGATCGATTGGTGTGCTCCAAGTATGGCCATAGGGTTGAATCGTAGTGCGGTCGTGGTCGGTTGACAACGAGAATGGCCCTTCGCGATGATCAAGTAACGCGCCACACTTGCGCCTTGAGCCAAATATCGCAACCGTTTACAATCCGACGTTCTGGCTCTTGACCCTCGACTCTCAGCTCTCGACCTACCATGGAACGTACCCTCATTCTGCTCAAGCCCGATTGTGTCCAACGCCGCCTGATGGGCCGCATTATTTCTCGGTTCGAAGACAAGTCGCTCAACATCATCGCGATGAAGTTGATGCGCGTGACGCCGGAGCTGGCCAAAAAGCATTATGCGGAGCATGTGCAAAAGGCCTGGTACCCGGCGCTGGAAGGTTTCATCACCGGCGGGCCGATCGTAGCGGCGGTGGTCGAAGGGCTCGAGGCGATCGCGGTCGTTCGCAATATGTTGGGCGCGACCAGCGGTTTGAAGGCGGCCCCCGGCACGATCCGCGGCGATTTCAGCGCGAGCCGACAGATGAATCTGGTTCACGGCTCCGACGGCCCCGAAGCGGCCAAGCGCGAAATCGAACTATACTTCAAGCCGGAAGAACTCTGTATGTACGAGCCAACGATTGTCCCTTGGCTTCGCGCGAGCGATGAATCGTAGGTCAGGCGTAGGTCGGGCTTTAGCCTGACAATGCACATGCACACATGCGACGGTTGCCGTTTGCTGGTCGATTTAGAGAGACTTTGTCTTGCTGAAGCTTGACCTACGGACATGTCAGACTGAAGTCTGACCTACGTAAGGTTCGCCAATTGGCCAATGGTCGCGCAGGCGTGCTGAGGACCAACGCCAATCGGCCGGCTTCAAGCACAATCCTGCCTTGACCGGATTGTTCTCGATGTAATGGATGATACGAATCATCTCCTCGTCGTCACGTGCCCAGTGATCGTAGGATTCGTTCTGCCAAACGGTCCTTCCTACTTGCTGTTGCAGGCGATTGATTTGGAATGATGTACCGCCTTTCAGGCGTTGTGTGATTCTGGCGAGTTCGATCTGCGGCGTCAGTAAGGCATGCACATGATTTGCCATGACGCACCACGCCCAAAGTGCGAAATGCAAGCTCGCACTTGAGACGATTGCATCTTCCACGATCTGTGCGACGGTCGACTCGCGCAGTAAGAGTGGACCTGAACTACATTGATCGAGAAAACGATCGGCCAACGCAAAGACGGTCTTCCATTGGCGAATGGCGCGCTCTCTTTTGCTCTCACCTTTGCGTGGTGGTTGACGCTCCAATCGAATGCGTTCTTGGCGTAAGCGGTCGATGGCGGTTTTAGGCATCGCCCCCTTGAGATTCCAAGTTAGGAAGATGGGAAATCCCTCAGGTATCTGGTGCGGCAAATGCCGATGATACTCACGTTTCATCAGCGTAGGCCAGGCTTTAACCTGACGTCCTCAATGTGGAATTGCTTAGCGAACTGTGCTGATTGAGCTTTTCGTCATTGTGTCAGGCTAAAGCCTGACCTACGACCTACGGTTTCACCGGGTTTTCCAGAATGCGCACCGTCTGCGCGTCTGCATCGAGCTCCGCCATCGCCCCGACGGGCAGCGTTGTGTTGTAGCGTACGTGGCCGATAGGGAAGTGTGTCACGACCGGGACTTTGAGGTTGCCGAAGAAGTCGCGGAGGACTTCGTCCACCGAGGAGTCACTGTCCCAGGCGGCTTCTTCGGACCGCGCGGTGAACTGGCCCAGAATGATGCCAGCCACGTGGTTGAACTTCCCGGCCAGCCGCATTGTTTGCAGCATTCGATCGACTCGATACGGTGCTTCGCCGACGTCTTCGATGAACAGCAATTTGCCATCGGTCTGGATTTCGAATTCGGTGCCCATCAGCGCGTGCATCACCGACAGGTTGCCGCCGATCAGGCGTCCTTGGCTTTTGCCGCCGTGCATGGTGTGGGTCCGCGGCACCTTGTCGAATAACTTGTCATCGCCGGGCTGCGGTGGATCGCTTGGGCGCGTTCGGATTAAGTACCCGGTTTCTGAGCCATACTCTTTGGCCAGGATCGCCCGCCAGAACCACTTCGCGGCAAACGGTGAGAGATTCTTCTCGACGCCTAATCCCCACTCGGGGTTCGGCGAATGGAATGTCACGAGCCCGGTCTTCTGATTGATCGCGATGTGGAGCCCCGTGATGTCGGAGAAGCCGACCAGGATTTTTGGGTTACGCCGAATCACATCGTAATCGAGCTTGTCGACGATTCGCGTCGTGCCGTAGCCGCCGGTGCCTGGGAAGATTGCATTCACCTCTGGATCGGCGAACGCCGCCATCAACTCGGCTGCTCGCTCTTCGTCTGTTCCGCCCAGAAACCCTTTCTTGCGAAACAGCCCGGCGGGAATCTTCACTTTGAATCCCATCTCTTCGAGCCGTTGCTTCGCCATCGCGACGCGGCCTTTGTCGAGATACTTGGCCGGGGCGACGATCATCACCGTGTCGCCCGGTGCCAGCGCCTTGGGAAAAATCGGCGGCAGCGGAGAGTGCGGCGGTTCTGCGGCCATCGAAGTAAACGCACTCATCGCGATGACCACGCACGCATGGATAGCGGACATCTTCAACATTGGGCACTCATTCATGAAAGTCAGCAGGACAGGATAACGGGATCGGCCGGATTGACAGGATTTGCATTCCGCGCAGCCATGCACTTATAAACTGTCGATCCTGCCAATCCCGTTATCCTGTCCATTAAGGATCTTAGGCGAGGAGCAACGACTAATCGTTGTGCGCCCGTTCTTCCACGAGATCATACCGCCGAATCTTCCGATCCAGCGTCGAGCGCTCGATGCCCAGAATAATCGCCGCCCGGCTCTTGTTCCAGCCGGTCTGGTTGAGCGTGTCGAGAATGTGCTGCTTTTCCATGTCGGCTAGCGACGCCGGCTCGTTGCGCCCGTTCGCGCTCTCCAAGATGCCGGAATCCGTATCGCCGGCCGTCCGCAGCGTGGAGAGGACTAGGTCTTCGCTGTCGATGTACTCGCTCCGCGTGAGAACCACTGCTCGCTCGATGACGTTTTTCATCTCGCGCACGTTGCCCGGCCAGCGGTAGCGCAGCAATTCTTCCATTGCCCGTGGAGAGAAGCCCTTGATTTTGCTGCCGGTCTCCGCGACGAAGCGGTGCAAGAAATACTCGGCCAGTTCCGGAATGTCCTCTGGCCGCTTCCGCAATGCCGGTACGATGATTTCGAGCACGTGCAACCGAAAGTATAAGTCGCGGCGAAATGTTCCCTCGGCCACGTCTTTTTCCAAGTCGCGATTGGTGGCCGCGATCACGCGCACGTCGACCTTGATCGCTTCACTGCCGCCGACGCGCTCGAATGGGTGTCCCTCGAGCACGCGCAAGAACTTGGCTTGAATCTTTGGGCTCATCTCGCCGATTTCGTCGAGCATGAGGGTGCCCTTGTCGGCCGCTTCGAACTTGCCGATCTTGCGCTCGGTGGCACCGGTGAATGCGCCCTTCTCGTGGCCGAACAGTTCGCTTTCGAGCAGCGATTCGGAAAGAGCCGCACAGTTGAGGCACCCGAACGGCGACTTCTTGCGTGGGCTGGAGAAATGGACCGCGCGAGCGACAAGTTCCTTGCCGACGCCGCTCTCGCCACGGATCAGCACCGTCGCTCGGCTCGGCGCCGCCCGCGC
>CAZJWY010000039.1:22575-31428 GCA_964549545.1 uncultured Planctomycetaceae bacterium
AACGTCGAGCTGCGCGAGCGGCTCGGTGTGCAAAGCGAGATCGTCGGCTCGGCGCCGCCCGCGCGATCTCGCGGGCAACCTGGTTCATCGCTTCGCTTGAGCCGACGATCTCGCTTTGCACACCGAGCCGCTCGCGCAGCTCGACGTTTTCATCGCGAATCTGATTGAGGTTCTCCGCCAGCTCTTGCTGACGGCTGAGATTTTCCAGAGCGACGGCCACAGTATCGGCAACGGCCAGCGTGTACTCTAGATCGTCTGGATCGGTCGGCTTGCCGGCGTCTGTCGAATACAGGTGAATGACGCCCAGCACTTTGCCATCGCGACGAATCGGCGCGCAGATCACGCTCGTTGCCAGGATTTCGCCTTTGCTGTCGCGGCTGCCAAGCTGGCTGTCGTCCATCACATTGCGGGCAAGGACCGCTTGCCCTTCGCGCATCACGGTCGTCGATAGGAACTGCGAAACGCGATGGTACCGATGAGGCGAATCGCTGCGCGACGCTACTACTTCAAGCTTATCTGCATGTTGCTTCGACGAAGGCCGGCGGCCTTGCAGCAGCACAGCCCCGGCGTCGACTTGTGTTCCTTCGAAGAGTCCGTCGAGCGCCACGTTGGCCAGTGACACGACGTCGGTGGCCTTGGCCAGCTCGAACGCCAGCCGGCACAGGTTCGCCGCCGCCCGCCCGACCTTCGGCAGCGAGATGTCGACGTCTTCCTCTTCCGGTGGCTCGAGGAAGCGGCTTTGCCCGCGGCGATGCGTGATCGTCGTGGGCTCGTAGGTTTCCAGCACGCTTTCGTTGTCTGGCGGGCCAACCGTGACGTCGTCGTTTACGCCTTTGTCGACCGCCTGCGCCGTGCGGAGTACCGAGTTCGAATCGGGAAACGCCTGCGACAAATCGTGTACGAAGGCCAAGTGCGAATTGCCGATGCGAATGATCTCGCCCGGCTGCAAGTGATAGTCGATTTGGATTCGCTGGCCGTCGACCAGTGTGCCGTTGCGGCTATCGAGGTCGCGCAACATCCATTGCCCCTGCGACTGAAACACCTCGGCATGATTTCGGCTGCAGCGCTCATCCTTGACGACGATAGCATTCGTCGGGGCCCGGCCGACGGTGATCGATTCACCGTCCACCAGACGGAAAACATCCGTCCATTTCGAGCCTTCGCGAATAACCAGGTATGCCGTCATCGAATAGTGTCTTACCTTTCCTCTCCCTATGGGGAGGGCCAGGGCGAGGGCCTCGAATACAGTCTGAACGAGTTTTTCAGAAAAAGAGATCAACCAGCCCCGTCAAAAAAGCAGAGCGCAGGGGCAGATCATGCCCATAACCCAACTTTCCAGACGAAGCCTCCCAGGCGCCGGCAGCCCAATCTGCCGCATAGCGCCTCCTATTACAACTTATTCCGCGCTAGGGGGCATGTTCAAGTCAGGTTGCGCAGAACTACCCATGAGGCCATGGTTTAGGACGATTTCAGCCCGATGCCAGGGGTAGCCCGCCCAGAGGCTCAGCGGGTGTGGCATTCTCGCAGGATTTTCGGGCTATCACGCCCTTTAATGACTCAGGATGTGCCATCCAGATCGCACAATACTTAACCCTGGTAGCGAGCCAAAACTGTTGAAACCACTAGGGTTAGCGATTAGTCTGAAAATAGATCGAGAGTTTTTTCCGTGCCATTCCTTACCGACAGCGCGGTTTGCGCGCTCGCCGAACGGCGGAGGCCTTATTTCATGTCGTGCTTCTCTACCACAACTATCCGACGGTTCGCGCTTGCTGTCGTCGCCATCGCCACATTTGGCATTACTAGCAACGAAGCGACTGCTCAGTTCTTCCGCAATGCGTCTGTTGGTGGCGTGAAGATCGACGCCGACGGCGTGCTTTCCAATCCACAAGTCGGCGAGTTGAAGCAGCTTCAAGCGGCCTGGCAGAAAGGTTTAGAACCGGTTCCCGCCGATTTGGAAAAATGGACCGACCTGCGGTTCGTTTCGCTCAAGCAGTTGGAGTCGGAAGTCGCTACCGCCCGTGTGGCTGGCAAGCCGCTGCCCGAGGCAGTGCGCTACATGGCTGGGTTGCAGCGCGTTCGTTACGTGTTGGTGTATCCCGAGAAGCAAGACATTGTTCTCGCTGGCCCGGCCGAAGGCTGGAAGATCGATTCGCTGGGGTGCGTCGTCGGCGTAACGAGCAATCGCCCGGTGCTGACGCTCGATGATCTGATGGTGGCGATGCGCGTGGCCGAAGCGTCGAACGCGAGCGGCATCAGTTGTTCGATCGATCCGACGCCGGAAGGTTTGCAGCGTTGGCAAAAAATTTCGCGCCAGATTAGTTCACAGCCTCCTCAAGTGGCTGGCCGCCAAATGGAAGAAGCCGTCGGATTGCAAACGGTTTCTGTTACGGGCGTGCCGGCCACCAGCCACTTCGCGCGTGTGATTGTTGCGGCCGACTTCCGCATGAAACGCTTGGCGATGAATATGGAGCCCGCGCCGATCGATGGCATGCCTAGTTATCTTACGATGATCAAACGCGGCGGCGCGCAAAGCCTGATGCCTCGGTTCTGGCTCGCTCCCAAGTATGAGCCGCTCCGCCGCGATAACGACGGCCTCGCTTGGGAAATTCGCGGCCAAGCCGTGCGCTGCCTGACCGAGCAAGATTACTTGGATAATTCAGGGCAGAAGCAGCATTCGGGCAAGGCCGACCCGACCGCTCAAAAATGGTGTGACATCTTCACCGCCAAGTTTAACGACTTGGCCCGGGAAGATTCGAGCTTCGGCCAATTGCGCAATGTGATGGACCTGGCCGTCGTCGGTGCGCTTCTCGTGAAAGAGAGGCTGACCGAGAAGTCGGGCTTTCAAGCGCCGGATCTGATGGGTAGACAGCCACTCGACGAGTACGCGGCCCCGCGGGCCGTCCCGTCGCAAGCCAGCTTTGTGAGAGCGGGACGAGGTTCGATCGTCAGCGTCTCGGGCGGCATCCAGATCTTCCCCTGGGAAATCGCCGATCGCACGGAAGTCTCCAAGGACCTCGCCAGCACGCGGCAAGAGTTGCCGGCGGCGAAATCGTGGTACTGGCAGCGGTAAGCTTTGCCGGCATTCCCTGGGTCGAGTGTCGGCGAGTGCCGCGTTTGCTGGGGGCTCGGCTGCGCCTCGACCCCAGCCACTCGATCGGGATGGCAATCCCAAAAGCATCTAAACCAATCCAAGATTGCCGATCTATCAGCGAATAACCTCCATCTTGGGTGTAGCGAAGAGTCGATCCAAGATGGATCGGCTATATAGCCCGGCCGTTCCGGCCGGGAGAGCACACATCCCCTTTCACGGCGTGTCCGCCGCCCAAAACTCGTTGTTGTACTCCTACGTTCCTCATGGCCTGGATTTCCGGCTTTTTCTCCAGTAGGTTTTCGAATATGGCTACCGCCGCAAACTCGAACATTTTGCGCGGCGACGTCGATTACATCACGGAGCAAACGGCTCACGGCGTGTGGCGCCGCTATCTCTACCCTAGTGGCCAACGATTTGCCGAGTTTAAAACCTATCTCAGCATTGGTGGGCTGCCGCTCGTGCATTACACCTACGGCATCTGTCCTCAAACCGGTCGCCGTGTCACTGCCCACGGCGTTGTTGCCGTTGGCCGCATCGCTAGTGGCGTCATTGCGATCGGTCAAATGGCTATTGGCCTCGTCGCCATTGGTCAACTGAGCATCGGCCTGCTGTTGGCCATCGGGCAAGCAAGTTTTGGCGCCTTTAGCCTGGGCCAGCTTGCTATCGGTCTGTTTTTCGGCGCGGGCCAGTTCGCTGCCGGTCAAATCGCGATCGGCCAATTCGCCTATGGCGTCAACGTGCTCGCCCAGATTGGCTTCGGCAAACACGTTGTCGATACCCGCGGCGTTGATCCCGTGGCCAAGGCCTTTTTCCTAGGGCTGATCGGCAAATAATTTTTCTCGCTGGGACGCTCGAAAGAAACGATACGAAACGCATTGGGTAGGGTGTTTCACAACCCCGCTTGTCAATCAAACGATATCGCCGTAAAATCCAGGGCTACCCCAAAAGCGACTTAAAGCCGATTGAGGCGAGGGCGATCATGAAAGACGACATCCACCCCGAATACTACGAAACCCAGGTCTCCTGCGGTTGTGGCAACAAGTTCACCACGCGCAGCACCCGCAAGGAGCTGAAGGTCGACATCTGCAGCGTTTGCCATCCCTTCTACACGGGCAAGTTGAAGTTCGTCGATACGGCCGGCCGCATCGAGAAGTTCAAGAACAAGTTCGCTGCCGCTGGTTACGCCAGCGTCAAACGCGGCAAGAAGTAGCTACTGCATCTCTGGTTCCCACGCTCCGCGTGGGAACCCACTACCTCGCCGCTCAGCGGCGCGGTCGCACCGCTGATCGACGCGGAGCGTCTCCATCGTGCGGTTCCCACGCAGAGCGTGGGAACGAGGCTTGCGGCGACATAGCCGCTATTCATCTTCCAAGGTAGAATTCTCCCCGTAGGTCCGCCGAGCCGAGGTGGACCTCTAATTGCACAACGATTTCCATTGCCGCTCGGCTCGCGGCAACTACTTCATGCGCGATTTACTCGAACAAAAACTGGCCCGCTTTGAGCAGCTCGAAAAAGATCTCGTCGATCCCGAGGTGCTGTCGAACCCTGCGCGCATTACCGCGGTCGCCCGCGAGCATGGCTCCCTTGGCAAGCTCGCGAAGAAGTATCGCAAGTTCAAGCAGATCAACGGCCAGATCGCCGAAGCGCAACAGATGATCGATGGCAACGACGCCGAGATGCGCGAGCTGGCCGAGGCCGAGATGCCCGACCTCCGCGGCGAACGCGAGGAGTTGTGGGCCGAGTTGCTCGAACTGACCGTCGGTGGCGAAGACGCCACTCGTTCGCGCGTGATCATGGAAATTCGCGCGGGCACCGGTGGCGATGAGGCAGCCCTCTTCGCCCGCGACCTGTTCGAGATGTATCGCCACCATGCCGAAGTCAAAGGTTGGAAAACCGAAATCCTGGCCCATAGCGCCACCGAGCTTGGCGGCTTCAAAGAAATGGTGATGGCGATCGAAGGGGAGGGGAGCTACCGCGAATTGCAATACGAAAGCGGCGGCCATCGCGTGCAGCGCGTGCCCGATACCGAAACACAGGGCCGAATTCACACCTCGGCCGCCACGGTCGCCGTGCTGCCCGAGCCCGAGGAAGTCGAAGTCGACCTGAAGCCCGAGGACTATCGCCTCGACACGTTCTGCGCGAGCGGCCCCGGTGGGCAGCACGTCAATAAAACTGCCTCGGCCGTGCGACTGACTCATTTCGAAACTGGCATCGTTGTTCAATGCCAGGACGAAAAGAGCCAGCTCAAGAACAAGAACAAAGCGCTCCGCGAGTTGGCCGCCCGTATCTACGATTTCAAGATGCAAAAGGAACAGGCCAAGCGATCGGCCGAGCGCAAGAGCCTGGTCGGCTCGGGCGACCGCAGTCAGCGGATTCGCACATACAACTTCCCGCAGAACCGCATGACCGACCACCGTATCGGGTTGACGATGCACAATCTTGATCAGGTCATCGCCGGCAACCTGCAAGCCGTCACCGACGCGCTGCTCGACTACGACCGTCAACAACTCCGCGACCAAATGGGCGGACTGGACTAAGGTGTCAGGTTTCAGGTGTCGGGTGTCAGATTTTGATCGCCTGACACCTGACACCTGACACCCGACACCTACCTATGACTACATCCAACGAGTCCTGGACCATTGGCCGCCTGCTGACTTGGACGGTGGAGTATCTCGGCAAGCACAACGCCGATAACCCGCGGCTCGACGCCGAAGTTCTTCTGGCTGCAGCCCGTGGTTGCAAACGCATTGACCTCTACGCCGCGTACGGTGAACCGGCGAGCGACGAAGTCCGCACGGCCTTCCGCGAACTAGTCCGTCGTCGGGCCGAAGGAACTCCGGTTGCCTACCTTGTCGGTCGTCGCGAGTTTTATTCGCTCGACTTTGAAGTAAACTCTGACGTTCTCATCCCGCGGCCAGAAACAGAATTATTGGTCGTCGCGCTCCTCGACCAGGTAAAAAAACAAGGGGCTAGGGGCTGGGGACTGGGGGCTGGAGCAGACGTTGAGGTGCCTGCCCCCAGCCCCCAGTCCCCAGCCCCCCTCGCAATCGCCGATGTCGGCACTGGCAGCGGCATCCTCGCCATCTGCGCCGCGAAATACGTTCCCAATACACATGTCACCGCGATCGACATCAGCCCCAAAGCGCTCGCAGTTGCCCGGCGAAATGCGGAGCGTCACAACGTCGTCGACCGCATCGAGTTCGTCGAAGGCGATATTCTGGCGTCTCAGCCAGCCGAACCGCGTTTCGATTTCATCGTGAGCAACCCGCCGTACATCACGACAGCGGAGATGGAGCAACTCGATCGCGACGTACGCGATTATGAGCCTAAGCTCGCGCTCCATGGCGGCGGAAATGGAACCGACGTCATTGCTCCGCTGATTGACCAAGCCGCTACGCGCCTCAAACCGGGAGGCGTACTGCTCATCGAAATCAGCCCGATGATCGCCGGTGAAGTCGAGCAGCTAATCCGGCAACAGCAGGCGTTCGAGTTGGGCTCGACTGTCCGCGACCTCGCCGGCCACGCTCGCATTGTGCAAGCGATCCGAAAGCCATAAAGAATTAACCACAGAGACACAGAGGGCACGGAGAAGACATGCGGAGAAGATATTTATCCGCAGATGAACACAGATAAACGCAGATGAGAGAATGGGTTTTTTGAAGACTGCACGACAATTAAACCTGCTATTCTCTGGCCGATGGCTGACAGCCGATAGCCGAAAGCTTCTATCAAGCTCAACAAACGCACGACTCTCTGCAATTATTACTGCATCTATCTGCGTTTATCTGCGGATAAAAAATTTCTTCTCTGTGCTCTCCGTGTCTCCGTGTCTCCGTGGTTAATCCTTCTTCCCAACAGCGTTTTGCCCCCGATAAAACTGTTGATTCATCGCGTTCTTTTTTGACGTCATCGGTCCGCTTCCCGGGTCTTCTTGCATCGCGCCGACGATCATTTGCATTTTGGCGTCCAAGTCGTCTGCATAGTGGACGATCAGCGCCTCGGGCGTCATTGGTGGCTTCGGCGCGCCCCACTCGGGGAGCCGCTGGTGGGAGACGATGATGTGCTCCAGTCGCAGCAGCAGGTCCGCATCGATTTTTCGCCCAGCCGCTGTTTCGCGAACAATATCCCGACCTTGCAGCACGTGCCCAATCAAGCAACCTGCTGGCGTGTAATCTGCACCAGTCGGGCCAAACTCAAGCTCGCGTAGCTTGCCGATGTCGTGCAGCGCCCCGCCCGCTACGACCAGTCCCTTATTGAGCGGCGGCTCGAGATCGCAATACAACTCCGCGTATTTATCCGCGAGTTGAGCACACGTCTGGGTCACATTGAGCACGTGCTCCAAGTACCCGCTGGCGAAGGCGTGGTGATTTCGCTTCGCCGCCGGCATGAGCAGCAGTTCTTCGCGGTGCTGTTCGTAGATGTCCGTCACTAGCTTCCGTAGCGGCTTGTCTTCGACGTACTTCTCGATCAGGTTCATCAATTCGGCGAACATCTCGACCGGATCGAACCGCGATGCCGGCTGGCACATCGCTGGATCGAATCCATCCTTCCGGTCGCTATCGCCGGCGGCACGGATCTTCTTGATGTCGAGCTGCGGCCCATAGTTCGATTGCCGTAGCGTTGCCCGTAACTTGTAGAACTGTCCCGGCGTCCATTCGTTGCGGCACGACTCGGCCAGCGGCGCGTCGGACCAGATCGGGAAACTCACATCGCGCGCTTTGTCGCGAAATGTCACGCGATGATACGGCTTGCCGTCGCGAGTTTTCAGCTCCTGCTTTTCCACCAAAAGAGCGAAAAACTCGCCTTCCTGCCCGTCGGCCAGTTCGCTCAGTAAGGTGATTGTCGCGGAGAGGGGAAGAGACTTCTGACTCATGTCGTACCTCAAAGTGTGGCGTTCATTTCTATTTTAACGAACGCAGCAGTACGTTTGCCAGTATCACATGGGCGTTCTTTCTGCCGCCAACTCGTTGATCATCGCTTGCAGTTGACGACGCACCTCGGCCATCACTGGGTCGCCCAACTCGTCACGCACGCGCTCGGTGCCCACAGGGATTGCCTCTCCTACCTGGATTACTGCATGAAATGGCTGATGCACGCTCATCATGTCCGTGAAGTCCTCTTGCAATCGCTCGGCGGTTTCCACCACGCGTTCGGGATAGTTTTTTTCCCGGAGGATGTAATCGCGCGGATAATGCGAGATGTTGTGGGCGTGGTACAGCGCCGTCAGATCGCGCCACCGCTGCTCGCGCTCCTCAGGCGTCACTTTTCCCGCCATCATGTCTGGCAAGAGCACGGTTCGAATCCGCTTCACCCTTGCCATCGGGTTGCCAGAAGTGTCTTTAACTTCCCATTTCGCCTCTAGTTTGGTTAATACGTCTTCCACGAGCTTCTCGGCTCGCTCATACAAATTGCCATCTGAAGCCGTGACATCCAATTCGATTTCCCGGAGCGCTAGCATTGCCTGCCCCAGTCGGCCGATTCGATCGACGAGCGGCAAGTGCCGCTGCGGTTGCCACGACAATCTCGTTTCGAGTGCTTCAAGGTCGGGTTCCAGTGCCGCAGCTACGTTCCCATTAAATGCGTACCGTATCGCGACCGGGTGAATCATCACGCCTGCCGGTTTCCCCTCTTTTTTCAGTCGTTTCGCGGCCTGCCGCGCGATGAACGATGGGCCATCCATCATCTCTTCGATCATGTCGTTGTGCCGCGTCATCCCACCCTCGGGAAACACGATGAGCGGCCGTCGTCGTGCAATGAGGATG
>CAZJWY010000039.1:31438-33106 GCA_964549545.1 uncultured Planctomycetaceae bacterium
TTCGATTGCCTGCCGATCGTGTCCTTCGCGGAGCAGGCTGAACGCGCCCATCCGCCGCGTCATGAAGGTTTGAAATCGGCTCTGCTTGAACACATGCCAGCTCGCCATCGCAAACAAATGGCAATCGGCCTCCATTCCTAATACGCCGAGGACGACCGGATCGCACACGCGACAATGATTCGGCGCCAGCATGATGCTGTGCCCCGCTGCCAGCGATGCTTTCAGCCGCTCGACATGCCGGCACTCGACCGAATGAATTCCATACGACTTCCGCAGATAAGGCCGCAGGATGAACCGCAGCATCGTTGGCCACCAATCGGAGTAAACCGGCGGCACAAACACATACGGCTCATCAATCACTACTCGTTGCATAGCGCGTAGGTCAGGCTTTAGCCTGACAACCCTGACTCCGCAAAAGCTCAAATCTTCCCTAACCCGCACAACCTAACCGGCCCGCGATAGCATACCTAACCTCGTCACCATCTGCCCAGAGGAGTGCGACGCAATCATGGTTGCGTGTCGATGTAAGTCCTATTCGGTAGATAGGGATAATTGAGCCTGCAAATTAACGAGTTTCGGGTGCCACTGGCTCCGCCAGTGTCAGACACGCCGAAGGCTTGCGATGGAAGCTCGATCGCACGTGCCAATGCCGAGAAACCGAAAACAAGCTAATTCAAACCCTAACCATTAGCCACGCCTGCTGATGTTCGTCGGAACACTGGCAGAGCCAGTGGCACCCAATTCTAAAGTCTGCCGGTTTTCGCCTTGTTGATCGAAAGCGATAATGGCCAAAAAAGAAATCAAACCACGCCGCCTCGCTGCCGCCGAAGACGTGGCCAAATGGCGCGAAGCGTTCGTTCGCTACCTGCGTAGCGAATGCCATCTGGCCGAAAACAGCGTGGTCGCCTACGAACGAGACCTCGGCCATTTCTTCGATTGGCTTCGCGGCCGTCGCCTTGCCAGCTTAAGCATCTCCGAGCTGGCCGATTATCCGGCATGGCTAACGGCCCAACAGTTGGCCCCCGCGTCGATCAGTCGCCACACCGTTTCGCTCAAAGCTTTCTTCCGCTACCTGCAACTCGAAGGCGTGCTCGTCGACAACCAGGCCGAGCTGCTCGGCACGCAAAAGCTCTGGGAGCGCGTGCCGACTGTGCTCTCTCAAAGTGAAATCGAAGCGTTGCTCACCGCCCCCAAGCCGCCGCGGCCCTGGTGGCGACGTGACCGGGCCATGCTCGAACTGCTGTACGCCACCGGTTGTCGCGTTTCCGAGTTGTCGATCATGCGTCCGCGCGACGTGCATCTCAACGAGCGGTTCTGCCAATGCCACGGCAAAGGTGATAAGCAACGCATCGTGCCACTCGGCCGGCAGGCGGTTGCCGCGATCGAAGACTACTTGCAACATGAACGCGAGAAGCTAGCCGCGCGGCGCGAGCCGGCTTCGCAATTTCTGTTGCTTTCCTCTCGCGGCAGTCGGTTATTGCGCGAACGAGTGTGGGAACTCATCAAGCTCTACGCCAAGCAATCCGGAATCAACAGTGACTTGAGCCCTCACTCACTTCGCCACACTTTCGCGACGCACCTGCTTGCCGGCGGCGCCGACCTGCGGCAGGTTCAGGAAATGCTCGGCCATGCGAGCATCGCCACGACGCAGATCTACACGCACGTTGA
>CAZJWY010000040.1:0-4916 GCA_964549545.1 uncultured Planctomycetaceae bacterium
GTCTCGCCGTGGGAGAGTCCGCCTTTGATGCCGCCGCCGGACATCCACATGGTGAAGCCGCGGATGTGATGGTCACGGCCGGCCTTGGGCTTGCTGACGTCGCCTTGGGCCATCGGCGTGCGGCCGAACTCGCCACCCCACACGACCAGCGTATCATCCAACATGCCGCGCTGCTTGAGGTCCATGATCAGTGCGGCGCTGGGCTGATCGGCCGACTCGCATAGCTCTGGGATGTGGGTGCGAATGCCGTCGTGGAAATCCCAGTCGCGATGGTAGAGATGAATGAACCGTACGCCACGCTCGGCGAGGCGGCGAGCCAACAAGCAGTTGTACGCGAACGATCCGTCCGGCCCTTTGACACCGTACATATCGAGAACGTGCTTGGGCTCGTCGGCAATGTTGACTAGTTCGGGCACGCTCATCTGCATGCGGTAGGCGAGCTCGTACTGGGCCACGCGGGTGGCGATGTCTGGGTTCTTCTCGACGGCGTCGCGCATGCGATTCAAAACATTGACGGTCGAGATGACGTCTTTCTGTCGGCCCTGGTCGACACCGGGAGGGTTGTTGACGTAGTGAACCGGATCGCCGGTCGAGTAGAACTGAACGCCCTGAAACTTGCCGGGAAGGAAGCCACTGTGCCACTGCCGCGAGGAGACGGGTTGGGGCGAGCGAGTGCCGGCGCGGCTGAGCATGACGACGAAGCCGGGAAGATTGTCGCAATCGCTGCCGAGACCGTAGTTCACCCAGGAGCCCATGCTGGGCCGGCCGGAGATGGCCGTGCCGGTGTTCATGAAGGTGTGGGCCGGATCATGGTTGATCTGCTCGGTCTGCATCGAGCGGATGACGCAGATGTCGTCGGCGACGCTGCCGATGTGAGGCAGGAAGTTGCTGATCAACTGGCCCGATTGGCCGTAGCGGCTGAAGGTGGCCTGAGGACCGAAACAGAGGAGCTCTTTCTGATTCTGCAACTGGGCGATGGGCTGGCCCTTGGTATAGGACTCGGGCACGGGCTTACCATGCATGGCGGCGAGTTTTGGTTTTTCCTCGAACAACTCGAACTGGGAAGGACCGCCGGCCATGCAGAGAAAGATCACCCGCTTGGCTTTTGGGGTGCAGTGGAGCGGATTGACGACGCCGCGGTATTGCTTGAGGTTCGGCCTGGCAGCCTCCTTTGCCGCGGCCAACAGTTTGGGCTGCAACAGACCGGCAAGCGCGACGGAGCCGAGGCCCATCGAGGCCTGGCCGAGGAAGGCGCGGCGGGCGAGTTGCTCACCTGGGAAGTTGGAATCCATGATTTACCTACTTGGGTAAAGCGCTGACGAAGCGGTGGGGGCGAATCGTCTTTTGGTGTTACTTTTTATTACAAACGGCGAGCCGTCGGGCTGATCCCGGCGAGGATAAAGCCGGCTGCTCGCTTTGTGCTTTCATTGGTTTTGAACGGTTGGGGACGGGGGCGAGGACGCCCCGGCTCGCAGGCAATTGTTCAATGCCAATGCAAGGCTCAATCATTTCTTAGTTGCGTGTGATGGTTTCGTTGAGGTTCAAGAGGACGCGGCTGAGGGATGTCCAGGCGGCAAGCTCGGTCGCGTCGATGTTGGTTGGACGGGGCGAAATGCCGACTGTCAGGATAGCCTCGGCCGCTTTGGTATCGGCCGCGTATTGCTTGCGATGCTTTTCGAGCAGAGCGGTGAGGACCTTTTGTTCGGCCGGCGAAGCGTCGCGCCCGAGGACTTGCCGCCAAGCCCAGCGGATTCGTTTCTCGTCATCGGCGGGCGCCTTGTCGAGAATTTTGGCGGCGAGCGCGCGGGCTGCTTCGACGAACTCGGGGTCATTGAGCAACACCAAGGCTGCCGTCGGCGTGCTGGAGATCGGTCGCAACGCGGTGCATTCCTCGCGCGTGGGCGCATCGAAGGCGAGCAGGAACGGGTGGAGGAACTGCCGCTGCCAGTGGATGTAGACGGCCCTGCGGAACTGATCGTCGCCAGTCGAGGCGGTGTAATCTCGCTCGGGGAAGTTGAGCGGCGCGTAGTACTTGGCCGGCTGATAAGGGCGAACGATGTCGCCGCCGAGCCTATTGACCAACAGGCCGCTGACGGCGAGGGCGTTGTCGCGAATCTGCTCGGCTTCCATCCGGAAGCGAGACTGATGGGCTACCAGGCGATTGTCTGGATCGACCGCGTCGACTTCCGGACGGGGCAGCGAGGACTGACGATAGGCGCTGGTGGTGACCATCAGCCGGATCATGTGCTTCATGTCCCAGCCTTTGTCCATGAACTCTAGCGCAAGCCAATCGAGAAGTTCCTGATTTTGCGGCACCTCGCCACGCGAGCCCATGTCAATGAGCCCCTTCGACAATCCGATGCCATAGAACTGCTTCCACAGCCGATTGACGAAGACGCGGGCAGTGAGCGGATGATCGGGCGAGACGAGCCAGTTGGCCAAATCGAGACGCGTGGCGCGGCGATCGCCGGTGTCGAGTTGTTTGAGAAAATGGGGCACATGAGGTTGGACGACCTGGCCCGACTTATCCATCCAGTTGCCGCGCGGCAGAATGCGAATTTCGCGAGGCGGAATCGCTTTGGTGATCATCGTGGGAACGAACTGCGCTTCGAGCTCAAGCCGCTCTTTCTTGAGCTTGACCAGTTCGTCGCGATGCTTTTCCCACCCCGCTTTGAGCAAGCCATTCACCTCGGCTTCTTCGGCAGCAATCTGAGCGTCGATCTTTTGGATCTTTTCGTAGATGGGGAGCGTCCAGGCGAGCATCTCGGGCGGGCGCGGCGTGGGGAGCGTGTTGCTGCCGACCGCCTGGAACGAGCCGTACTGATCGACGTCGGCGAAGAACGCCTGCAGGCTGTAGAAGTCGTCCTGTGTGTACGGGTCGAACTTGTGGTCGTGGCATTGGGCACAGCCCATCGAGCCCGCCAACCAGGTTTCGGAGAAGTTGCGCACGCGATCGGCCATCATGATCGCGCGATACTCGGCGTCTTGCGCACCGCCTTCGTGCGTGGTTTGCAGGATGCGGTTGTAGCCGGTGGCAACGATTTGCCACATCGTCGGATTCGGCAAGAGATCGCCGGCCAGTTGCTCGATCGTGAATTGGTTGAAGGGTAAGTTGTCGTTGAACGACTTGATCACGTAATCGCGATAAGGCGTGATGCGCTGATCCTGATCGCCGTGGTAGCCGACGGTATCTGCGAAGCGGACGAGATCGAACCACCAGGTGGCCATGCGTTCGCCGAAGGCGGGAGAGGCGAGTAGCTTGTTGACGAGCTTTTCGTACGCATCGGGCGCCGTGTCTTTGACAAACTCTTTCACCTGAGCTTGGGTCGGCGGCAGACCGATCAAATCGAAATACAAGCGGCGAACGAGGGTGATGCGATCGGCCTCGGGACCTGGGCCGAGGTTTTGTGCCTCTTGTTTCGCCAGGAGGAGGCGATCAATGTCGTTGCGTGGCCAAGTGGAATTTTTTACTTGCGGAATGGCCTGCGGCTTCGGAGAGATGTAGGCCCAGAAGGGCTCGTACTTGGCGCCAGACTTGATCCACTTGCGAATGAGCTCGATCTGCTCCTTGGTCAGCAGGGGCTTCTTGGCGGCAGGGGGCGGCATCTGCTCGTCTGGGTCGTCGCTGCTAACGCGGCGAAGAAGCTCGCTCGCATCGGGATCGCTGGCGACGATCACCGACTCGTGTGAGCCGGCCTCGGTATCGAGCCGTAGATCGGCTGCTCGGAGGCCAGAGTCTGGGCCATGGCAGGCGTAGCATTTATCGGCCAGGATCGGCCGGATGTCGCGATTGAATTGCACATCATCGGCAAACGAAGCGGGAGCGGCAGCCCCAACCACACCAAGCCAAGCGATCACCGCAAAGAATTTAATCCGAGGTTGCCCCATATTAATAAACGGCGCGAAGCGGCCAATTTTGACGGGAAAACACGCCGTGCCGAGAGAAAATCGGCAAAACGCCTGTGGAGGCGGCGGGCTGCAAATCAGGCCTTAGCCATTATCATTCGTAGCGTAGAAACAGGCAAGCAGACGAAAGACGAGGGGTATCTTTGCTCATTGGCGGAGGGAAGTGTTTTCGTAGGCAAAAATACGCGTTTCACGACAACCCGAGGCCCAATTTGCGACCCCCAACTGGGCGCGGCATAATAGACCTTCCAGCCAGCCCACTCTGGGCGACTAAGAACTAAGATGGATCCTTCCCCCCTCTCAGCATTTCGGGTAATTCAAGATGAACTTCGACGATCTCTCCCGGCGGACCTTTATCAAGAACACGGCAGCGGCGACGGCCGTGGCGATGGCGTCTTCGGCGGCAGTCAAAACGAACCCGGCCACGGCAGCGAGCGAAAGCCCGAATGGGAAGCTACGGCTCGGCTTCATCGGCGTCGGTGGGCGCGCCCAAGCGCACTTGAAATCGGCGATCGAGCTTCAGGAGCAAGGGAAGGTGGAGATCGTCGCGGTTTGCGACGTGTTCAATCGGCATCGTGACGAAGCGGCTCAACGAGTAAAACGAGGGACCAGGCATCAGCCGAAAGAGATCGCCGATTATCGCGAGTTGTTGGCCGATCCGTCGATTGATGCGGTCTGTATCGCGACTCCAGATCACTGGCACGCCAAGCAGACGCTCGATTCGTTCGCGGCGGGCAAGCATGTGTACTGCGAAAAGCCGATGACGCACAGCGTGGCCGAGGCGATCGATGTTTATAAAGGCTGGAAGGAGTCGGGCAAAGTGATGCAGGTCGGCGTGCAGTCGACGTCTCTGCCAGTGTGGAAGGATGTAAACAGGCGCTTGTGCGAGGGTCAGCTTGGCAAGGTGCTGATGTATCAGACGTCGTACTTCCGCAACTCGGATATGGGCCAGTGGCGGTATTACGACCTGACGGCCGACATGACGCCGAAGAACATCGACTGGAAGATGT